>JASMJM010000001.1 GCA_030749725.1 Pseudomonadales bacterium
GATGTGCCTTATGCGGACCGGACCTGATCGCGCCCCGACTGCAACACCACTCATAGCCTTGGTTGTCACGTTATACCTCTTCATTTCGACTGTGTCGCTATTCATCTCGGGATCGGACATGGGCTTTCTGATTGCCCTGATGATGGTTGTTGCCAGTCTGCTGGTCGAAACAAGCTGCGTGTGGCTGCTCCTTGTATTCAAGAAAGTGATCCATCGTTTTCGTGCGACCCTGGTGGCCCTGTTGGGAACCAGTTGCATACTGAACATCATGTTAGTCCCGTTCAACTTGTTGGCTCTCAACACCGACAACGAAAGCATCAGAGTTTTTGCCAGCACCACCGACTTGCTGGTCTTTGGCTGGTGGGTGGCGGTCGCCGGGTTTATCTATAGTCGCGCCATCAATGTCAGCATCATCCAGGGAAGTGCACTTGCCCTGGCAATACAAGTACTGTGCGTAGTGGCCAGCAGTCCGATGCAGCCAGCAAGCTGATCCAGCAGAGACACTTCAATCGTGCATATCAACTCACGATAGACACAGGGTAATCGGTCCATGCACCTTCATATACTCGGCATCTGTGGCACGCTGATGGGTAGCCTGGCTCTCCTGGCAAAGGAACTGGGATTCAGCGTCAGCGGATCTGACCAAAACGTATACCCACCCATGAGCACGCAGCTCGAATCCCACGGAATAGAGCTAAGGGAGGGATACCTGCCTGAAAATCTCAAGCCTGACCCGGACCTGGTGATGATCGGCAATGCAGGCTTACCACGGGGCAATGCTGCTGTGGAATATGTGCTGGAGAGGGGATTTGACTACATCTCCGGTGCCGAATGGCTGGGTCGCTATGTCCTGAATAATCGATGGGTGATCGCTGCCGCAGGAACCCACGGTAAGACGACCACTGCCAGTATGGTTGCCTGGATACTTGAATTCGCCGGCCTGCAGCCAGGATTCCTAATTGGTGGGGTACCGCGGAATTTTAGTACGTCGGCCCGGCTGGGACCAGCCCGACTGGAGGCAGGCCCGCTGAGCGCAGCCCGACCCCCATCCCTTTTCGTGGTGGAGGCGGATGAATACGATACCTCCTATTTTGACCGGCGCTCGAAATTTCTCCATTACAGACCGCGGACGCTTATCCTCAACAATCTGGAGTATGACCACGCAGATATCTTCCCCGACCTGGCAGCCATTCAACAGCAGTTCCACCTGTTGCTGCGCACAGTTCCGGCCAATGGACTGATCGTCAGGCCGCAGCAGGACGCCAATCTGGATCGTGTAATCGAGCAGGGCTGCTGGACTCCCATCGAGACAGTTGGCCTGGCCCAAGACGGTCCCCCGCTTTGGTCTGCTGTCGCTGGCGGCAGTGGATTCACTGAGTTTGAAGTTCATCTCGGCGGTGTGCATCAGGGCACTGTGGCCTGGCAGTTGCTGGGTGAACACAATGCTCACAATGCGCTGGCCGCAATCGCAGCAGCGAGGCACGTCGGAGTCAAACCGGGAGTATCGATCGCGGCACTGGGTCAGTTCAAGGGCGTCAAACGCAGAATGGAGCTTATCGGTGACGTGGCGGCAAGCCGAATCTACGACGACTTTGCACACCATCCAACCGCTATTCAAACCACCCTGCACGGCTTGCGGAAAAAAGTCGGCAGGGAGGAAATCATAGCCATCATCGAGCCCGCTTCCCACACGATGCGCAAGGGCGTTCACCAGCATGTTCTGACCAATGCCTGCCTGGATGCAGATCACGTTATCTGGTACCGACCTGACGATGTCGGGTGGGACATGTCACAATTGCTGCGACCCGGGCAAGAGACCGTCCAGGTCATGGATCGCAGGGAGCGGATAATCGACGCGGTGGTCGAGAAACTACACAAGCCGGATCTGCCACAACACTTCGTGATCATGAGCAATGGCGGTTTTGGTGGTATCCACACGGAACTGGTGAATAGGTTGCAGCAATCAGCGTGACTCATTTCGGAGGGCCATGCAGCATGAGTGTAGTGGTTTGCACGATTTCCATGCAGAATGCACATCATGAGTAATGAATCCGCCCAGGCGGTCACTCTGGCACTGACCGGTGCATCAGGCGCTCCTTATGGCTTGCGCTTGCTGCAGATGCTGCTCCACGCCGGCAAACGGGTTTACCTGATGATGTCCGAAGCCGCGCAGATCGTGTTGCCGCTTGAGGCGGATATTAGCCTGCCAACGGAGCAATCAGAGCAGCAGAGGTTCCTGCAGAACCGTTTTCAGGCTGACGAACAGCAGCTTCACCTGCTGGGACTGAAGGAGTGGACCTCGCCGGTCGCCTCCGGACTTGGTGCCCCAAAGTCCATGATCATCTGTCCCTGCAGCACTGGAACTCTGTCAGCTATTGCAACCGGCGCCAGCACCAACCTGATTCAGAGGGCCGCTGACGTGGCCATCAAGGAGTCCAATCAGCTTATCCTGGTGCCTCGCGAAACGCCGCTTTCAGCAATCCACCTGGGGCACATGCTAACCCTCTCCCGTCTGGGCGTGACCATCTTGCCGGCCAGTCCGGGTTTCTACCATCAACCCAAAGGCATCGATGATCTGATCGATTTTGTGGTTGCCCGGATCTTGAGTCAGTTGGGTGTCGATCAGAGTTTAATCGCTCCCTGGGGTGACAGCTGACGCCCTTTCAGGCCGGGAGCAGCCGCCTATGACTGCCAAGTTACCCCAAAGAGAAACCGACCTGTACCAACCGATCAGGGATTACCTGATCGAAAATGGCTACACAGTCCGGTCAGAAGTCATCAACTGCGACATCACCGCCGTCAAGGATGACGATCTGATCGTCATCGAATTGAAGCGTAGTGCCAACATTGAGCTATTGATTCAAGCGACCGAGAGGCAGCGGATTACCGACTCCGTCTATGTTGCCATCCCCACACCAAAAACCAAGGGCAGTCGTTGGCGAGGCATTAAACGAGTCCTCAGAATGCTGGAAGTGGGATTGATGGTGGTGTCGTTCGATAGCCGCAAGCCGAAGGTGAAGGTCATGTTCGATCCCCTCCCCTACAGCAGAAAGAAACAGAAGAGACGAAGGCGTGCCGTACTCAAGGAAATCGCCGAGAGGTCCGGCGATTACAATACTGCCGGAAGCACCCGCCAAAAGGTCATCACGGCTTACCGGGAAAGCGCCATCCACGTCGCCTGCTGCCTGGATAGATTCGGACCGTTGTCCCCGCGGCAGTTACGCTCGTTGGGAACGGCGGAAAAGACCCTGACCATCCTATCGAATAACTATTACGGCTGGTTCCAACGAATAGCCCGAGGCGTATATGAACTCACCGCCGTCGGAAAGACCGCGCTATCCGAATATCCTCATCTGTTAGACAGATATTACGGAATGATCAAGGACCCAAAGAAAGACAGTTGATCCAGCCCACCAAGAGTGATTAGAAATCATACGTTTACTTGACGGCTTAACTTCGATCATAAACAGCAATTGGCGCGATTGGAAAAAGGCGCGTCTCCCAGTCAATCCAACAGACTACAATAATGCTGCTCTTGCCTCAGGACGGTATCCTGAGTGATATGCGGCTGCTGCCAGTCGGCAGAAACGACGCGGCCATCGTGAACATAGTGCACGGCTGACCCGTTGATAAAGGCGCGATCACTTCCCAACCAGCAATCGACCACATCGTCGCTGTCTACCACCCCGCTGGTGGTCAAGCTGGGATTAGCCCCTGCATCGATCTCAAACAGGTGCAATCCTGTGGATGACCAGCTAAACCAGGTACTGGGGTGGGCACCAGAGTCGCGCTGCTGATCGGCACCATGCAGGCTGACGGGAATAGCAAAGCGGTGTACATCCGATTCAACATCAGGCAAATATAACAAGGCGTGTGGATCATACAGCAATGTGGAATCGGTTCCGCGCAGACCGATTTTGACTTCCGATACGTTGAACGGTCGCGTTGGGTCAGACACGTCGAACAAACGCAGGTTCAAGGCCTGGTACCAGGCCGTTCCATTGTCCACTATGGCGTCCTTGCCGATGCCAAGCAGGAGATCGTCACTCACCGGATGCAGATAGGCGGAATACCCCGGGATCTCCAGCTCTCCCAGTGTCCGAGGAGATGTTGGATCGGAGAGATCGATCACGTAGACAGGGTCGATTATCCTGAATGTGACTATATAGGCTCTATCTCTGATAATGCGGGAGGCGTAGATGCGCTCCCCCGGCTTACCGATCGGAGACGGATTCAAATCGTTAGGCAGGTGACCGGTCTCCTCCAACCGGTATGCCTCCGTAGCAGACTCCCGCAGCAAGGTGAGTCGATGGTCTCCATCCCATGACCCTGAAGTAACGATGGCCAGCACCCCCTCGTGTTCACCCATCAGATAGGATGGATCATTTTGAAACGTGCCGGGCACCACACCGGAGCCCCGATATGCGGGTCCCATGTCGGTCAGCTTGAATTTGTGCACGATCGTGCGGGACTGGTTGCTGAATTCCGCTACCCCGGCGGCGGCGATTGTCACTACATCACCGAAGAACCCTTCGCTTGAAGTCAGATACACCGCATCCAGGGAAACATGGATGCCATCGATATTGTCTGCCATGCAGATCGAACTGACATCATCAGGATCTCTAAGATCGACGGCGGTCAGGGTCACCAGAGTCGGATAGCTGACCTCATCCGCAGCCGTTTCCGGCAGGAAGCAGGAATCCGCTGTCACCAGATTTCGAGGGCTTTCGCCGGACGCGGTCATCTGCGGCAGCAGATCTTCGATATCAGACGCATCGATGATCTGCTGATTGGACGCCACCTCCGTCGCTTCGGTTGCATGAGGAATGAGTCCCTTCAGGGCGGGTGTGTGGCGGGTCACTAGATACAGGAAATCACCGATTCGTCTGCTATGGATGGCATAGCCATCCAAGGTGAGTTGGGCGAGCACGTTGCCGTCTTGGGGGGTCGATATATCAAACAGGTGGATTACGGTCTTCCCCTGCTGCCAACCCCAGGGCTGCGCCCAGCCATCGTTCCAACCGCTGTGGCTGGACAAGGTGCTGATGGCGGCGAGCAGGGGCGGCGATTCACCATCTGCCGCCAGAAGGTACATCCCCTGCATATAGGAATCCTCACCGACGTTGAGACTGCCGATCTTTGTGGTCGCGGCAGGATCGTTGCTGGTGGACAGGACATCGATACGATCATCAGACGCTATGTATAGATGGGTGCCACTAAACTTCGCCCAGTCCTGCTCATCCACTCCCTGCACCTGCAGATTGGTCCGCGAAAAGGATTCCGCCGAAGCCGACCCAGGTGAATCAGTGGATGGCAGGGCGGGCGCATTGGGCGTGTTTGTGGCATCGTTGGTCCCACCCACATCGACTGTGTTGGCGACGAGTGCGGTCACCTCCGACAGTTCCCCGTCAGTGCCCACTCCTGACCAAAGTGCCAAGCCCTTTTTCACATGGCTGGTAAAGGCCTCTTCCGAATCTGGCGGCACCAGCAACGCGGTGAGATTCGGATCCGGAGGCGGTGGCGGATTGTTGCCCCCCGGTGGTGGAGTCGAACCGACGCCACTGCCACCGCCACCGCCACAGCCGGCAAACAAAATCGCTACCATCAAGACAGACACATTCCTTATGATCATCGAAATTCTCCCTTTAACCTGAGACGCAAGATATCTAGCCTGAGAGGCAGAGTATTCATCGCCAAGAATAAGATGGTGCCACGCCTTCCTACTGCTCATCATGATCAGCGCTCCTATTGACCATCACCATAGGGCGTGTCGTCATCCACGTCTGCAACACCATCACCGTCGTCATCTGTATCGTCCCCATTCACCACCCCATCACCGTCGGTATCGATGAAAAGATCCATGTCCGCCACGATCTCTGCCACCGAAGTCGTCGCAGTGAGCGGATCATCGCTTTCGGCATTGACCGAAAACTCGAAGGAATCGTCCACCACGTTGACCGTTTCACTGAATACAGACGCGTCAGCCTGCACCACGTCGCTCGCCTGGATGGCCAGCTCCAGCAGTTGATCGATTCCGAGCAGATTCACATATATGGCGGACGGATTGAGTTCAGCCATGGCCAGTTGCAGATCTGCTTCGACTTCCGCAGATAGATCCAAAGCACCATCGTTGCTGAGATCGTCCGCCAACTGATTGATGAAGCTGCCAAGCTCGACATCCTGCGCTGTACCATTCTCTGCAGCGAGATTCGTCGCATGACGTTCAAGCAAACTGGACAGAGCGAGCAGATAGGCATTACCCACTTCATCGTCTCCTTCCTGTATGGCATTGACAATCAGTAGATTCGAAAAGACCGTGACACCATCCGGTGGCGGCAATAGATTGCTGAAAGCGAGTAGAAACTCCGACTGCGCCATTTCGATGGCGGATCCGGCCTCGATGCTGTCAGCATCGATCAGCTCCAGCACGCGGGAATGAATCAGGTGGGTTAACAGATTGACGTTGACGCGTGTGTCTTGACTGATCGGATCAACGATCGCCGACAGTGCAATTTCAGCGCCTGTATAGGCACCCACCGTCTCGCTGAAGTAACGTCCCGACACGTCGATCTGCAGCACTCCATCCGCTTCAACGGTGATTTCATAGTCGCCCAAATCGGAGATAATCGCTGTACTGCCACGCGGGACGGCACCTTCCAATTGAACTACTGTGACCGAAGCGCCGGCTTCATAGGGACCTTTATGCCCATAGCCGCTGATTGAGACATCTCCACCTCCGGGGCCAGAGGTAACGTCCGGTGGGGAAATGCCGCCGGTACCGCCGGTTCCTCCTTCAGAACAGCCGAGCAGCATCGCCGTCATCAGCACGCAGAAAACTCTCGTTAGACCATAGAGATCGTTCATGAGTCTTCCTCCCCTCTATCCTCCTCGATGTAATAGATCCCTATCCCGGCCCGCATGTGACCGTCTCCCGCCACGTTGGGGTTAGCATCTCTATCATGCTCGCCAAGCCATTGATCAAATTCCTTCAGCAGAGCGACACAGCGATCGTGACTGATCCGTTTAAACATCTGTACAGCATCCGTGGGCAGGTTGTCGTAGGCCGTGGTGAGCTGCAAGCGGGTGTCCTCGGCAGCGGATTCAAGATTGTGGTCCAGCGTTGTCAGCAGATCGGCGACACAATTGCCCATGATGTCGAACTGGGCGTCCTTGTCCTTATGCGGTACGTAGGCCGAATCAACCGTCAGGTGGATCAGCCCATCGGCGTCCTCAGACACAGCCCCAACCCGTAACAGCTCATCCAACACGGCCCTCACCGGGATGTCGCCGCTATAGCGTTTCACCAGGTCGGTGAAGCTGCTGTCGCCGCCATCCACGGCAAGCGGTATGGGCAGGGACTCGCCATCGGTGAAATCACCATCCCGATTCCATCCGGAGATGATGCGCACCGCTCTGTTATAGGAAGTGACCACGCCATCGTCTGCCAGCAGTACCAATCGGCTGATTCTCTTTACCTCTTTGCGATTGATTCCGGTGAGCATGGAGACACGGGATATGGACTGTTTACGCCCGGCAAGTGGGAAGTCCCTCTCCGCCGTATCGACATACACTCGTTTGGCAATGTCAGTGAATTCGCCGTGGGACACGCCGTATCGAATCAGTGCCCGAATCAACGGTTTCAGCAGTTTCCCCAGCGCAACATGTAGATTCCGATCGGCCATATTTGGGAATTATATCCCAATTAGAATGGGAATCAAGGTTTTGGGAAATATTTCCCAAGCATAAAAAGGGTGAATCTGGGGACAAGTCCAGGATTATTCACATATTCTGTGGATAACTCTGGTGATAACTCTCCAGGAGGCCGACCGAACCCTTATCTTGCCTGGCTTGAGGGACTTTGCTCAATAATCAACCAGGTTAAAAATCATGTGTAGTTTCAACAAGTTAGGGATCATTGATAGTATTCGAAGAATCATGACGACGCACAATTGACGCTCAATCAGCCGAAAAAGCCATCTGTGCATAAGTAGACGACCGCGTTTTCCCTTTGGGTCCGGTTTTTACAGTGGAAACGACACTTCTGATGTGGAATTGTCTACCTCTGACCCCACTTAAATGGCTAGTTAGCACCCTTATTTGCGGACTATCTTCGGTTTTCGCTCACTGCACCCGTGCCGCGCCTTTTTTCACAAAACGAATTGCCCTTGACCGGCCACTAACGGATCTCTTCGCTTGTTTACCTACGGTCAGGCAAGCCGTTAGGTAGGAGAACTCGCACACATCGTCAGCAAAACATGGACGATGGCCTACATATAGTAGGATATCTGCCTATAAACGGACTAACCCCGCCGCTAAGGGAATTAGGCAATCGGTATTGCTTTCAAACCCTTGCGAGCCTTCGAGCGGGCTCAATTTCTGACAATATATCGGCATTTGGCTGTTGCATCGAACCTGCCAACGAGCCTTATTTGTCCATGGCCTCGTATGTAAACTTCAGCATCCGGCGGCGGGGGAACCAGTGGCGGCTTTCCCACTGATTACTTCTGTTAGCAGACCGACCTTTATCGTTTACTTAACGTCTGAAAGCCGCTATGCAAAAGAAAATGAGTACCTTTAGTTCAATATAGTGTAAATTATTTCGGCCTGCTAAGGGGTCACTCAAGACGGAACTGCCAATGCTAACAGCGCATGAGTTTTTTGATCTCAGTGAATTCGAACATGCCAGTCTGTTTGAGACGGACAGCTGGGTCTGGGAAGGTCTGGTCTCCCTCGAAGCCTACCTAGACTCCCTCTTCAAGTTGCGCTCCGGAGAGATTCGCGGTGACGTCGCGTCTAGTGCATCCCTCCTAGGAGATGCGATCCGCATAGGCGAAGGCACGGTGGTCGAGCACGGCGCCTGCATAGTGGCGCCTGCAGTGATCGGTAAAAACTGTGAGATTCGCCACGGCGCCTATATCAGGGGACAGGCGATGCTGGGAGACGGATGTGTAGTGGGTCATGCCACTGAATTGAAACACTCCATCATGTTGAACGGTGCCAAGGCTCCCCATTTTGCATACGTGGGCGACAGCATACTCGGTAACGAAGTAAACCTGGGCGCCGGAACAAAGCTATCCAATCTGGCGGTGCACAGTGAGAAGAGTCCAGCAACCGGACAGAGGCCCACCATCAAAATCAGCATCGAACGACAACTGGTAGACACAGGTCTGACAAAGTTCGGTGCGATTATCGGTGACGAAACCCAACTCGGCTGCAACTCGGTGACAAACCCCGGCTGCCTAATCGGTCCCAGAACCCTGGTGTACGCAAACGCTTCAATCTCCAAGGGATTCTTGCCAGGCGACAGCATCGTCAAATTACGCCAGGAGCAACTGGTCGCCCGCCGCAAGCAGTCCGACAGGTAGTTGATGAACATTCGAGATTTCCTCGCAGAGAAGATTAGCCGGGCGATGAGTGAGTGCGGCGCCCCGACCGGCACACCGGCTGTTGTCAAACAGTCCGGGCGTCCGGAACATGGTCAATACCAGGCCAACGGCGTTATGGCTGCGGCCAAGAAGATGAACACAAATCCGAGGGAATTTGCCGAGCAAGTTGTGTCCAACCTGCAGCTCGACGATGTGGCAGAACGAGTTGAGATTGCCGGTCCTGGATTCATCAATATTCATGTCGACCCGGCATTTCTCAGTGCGCAGCTTATGCAGTTCGTTGGCGACAGTCGCTTGGGTGTCGATCCCGTGCCGGCAAAGACTATCGTCGTGGACTACTCCGCGCCAAACCTTGCCAAGGAGATGCACATCGGTCACCTGCGCGGTACGACCATCGGTGATTCGCTGGTGAGGCTACTGGAGTTTCTCGGTCACAAGGTGGTGCGTGCTAATCACATGGGTGACTGGGGCTCCCAGTTCGGTAGATTGCTGGCATATATGAACCGACTGTCCAATGATACCGAGTCACTCATTGCCGAACTCAGTGATCTGGAGACATTCTATCAGGCTGCCACCAAGCTCTACGATGAGGACCCGCAGTTTGCCGATTTGTCCAGAGAGTTCGTGGTGAAATTGCAGAGCGGTGATCCTGAGTGTGGAAAACTGTGGCAGCGATTTATCGATGAATCGATTCACCACTGCCAGAAGATCTACACAGATCTCAACATCACATTGACGCCTGCTGACATAAAAGGGGAAAGTTTCTACAGCGACCAGCTTGCCGGCATCGTCGAAGAACTGGCTGAAAAGGACCTGGTGACCCTGTCCGAAGGGGCCAAATGCGTGTTTCTGGACGAGTTCAAGGGGAAGGAGGACAAACCCCTGCCGGCCATCGTGCAGAACTCAAGCGGCGCCTACCCCTACATCAGCACGGATCTGGCTGCGGTGAAATACCGCACTCAGACCATTAAGGCAGACCGGGCACTCTACTTTATTGATGCCCGGCAATCGCTGCATCTGCGGCAGTTATTTGCCATCAGCCGAGCTGCAGGTTATCTAACCGAGCGGCACGATTTCAGGCACCTGCCATTCGGCGTCATCATGGGAGATGACGGTAAGCCTTTCCAAACAAGAAGCGGTGGCGTGGTCAAACTCGCCACCGTCTTGGCGGAAGCTAAGACCCGCGCCCTGCAATTGGTTACTGCCAAAAGCCCTGACTTGGCGAAGGGAGAACGGCAGCGGATAGCCGAAGTGGTGGGAATCGGTGCAGTGAAATATGCGGAACTGTCCAAGAATCGGAGCAGCGACTACATCTTCAATTGGGATGCGATGCTGTCGTTTGACGGCAACACAGCACCGTACCTTCAGTACGCCTTCACCAGAATCCGCAGCATATTTCGACGCGAAGGGATCGATGCGTCCACTATTGCGGGCAGCATCCTGATAGATGAAATTGCAGAGCAAAAGCTTGCCATCAAACTGCTGCAATTCACCGAATGCATCGATGCGGTTGTGCAAGAATGCCTGCCCAATCTGCTGTGTAATTATCTCTATGAATTGGCTGGTCTGTTCATGAGCTTTTACGAAGCGTGTCCGGTCTTAAAGGCGGACGAACCCGTCAAGAGCAGCCGTCTGCTGCTGTGCTCAATCAGCGCCGAAACGCTTAGAAAGGGTCTGGAGTTGCTCGGTATCGAGACAGTAGAGAAGATGTGATGAGCCATTTCTTTGCGTTCCTGTCACGCATGAAGTTCATCAAACGCTGGGGCTTGATGCACAGCAACTATCCGGAAAACATTCAGGAGCACAGCATGAGGGTGGCGATGATCGCCCACGCTCTTGCAGTGATCAGGAATCGTCGCTTCGGTGGCAGCGTGAACCCGGAAAGGACCGCTACCCTGGCGCTCTACCACGATGTCAGCGAGGTCCTGACCGGTGATCTGCCGACACCCATCAAGTATTACAACCCAGGCATGCAATCCGCCTACCACGCAATTGAAGCGAACGCGCGCAAGAGCCTGCTGGAGTTAGTACCGCGCGACTTGCGTGCAGATTACCAAACCCTTCTAGTCAATTCCAGCAGCGATCAGGAGCATCACCAACTGATTAGAGGGGCGGACAAACTGTGTGCGTATATCAAGTGCCTTGAAGAAGCGAGGGCTGGTAATCAGGAGTTCAAGCAGGCCGAGCGCGCGCTGCGGCAAACACTGGACGGCATGGATCTGCCGGAGCTGGATTACTTTCTGGAAACCTTCCTGCCCAGCTTCTCACTGACCCTGGATGAATTGCAGAAATCCGATTGACCCGAGTGTGATTTGAAGACTTACCTTATAGCTGCCCGATCACTCAACAACGTCATCGGTCGGGGACTCGAAATACCCTGGCGTGTGAAGGGTGAACAGAAACTCTTCAAAGAGATCACCATGGGCCACACCCTGGTGATGGGTCGCAAGACCTTTGAATCCATCGGCCGACCCCTACCGGGTCGAGACACTGTGATCATGTCGCGCCGCAACAACTATCGCCAGGATGGCTGCAGCGTCGCTGCTACTCTTGAGGATGCCCTGGCCATTGCCCGGAGCCTGCGCGGTGATTGCTTTGTCGCCGGTGGTGGAGAGATTTACCTGCAGGCTATCCCCTTGGCCGATGGCATTCATCTAACCACGATCCATACCGAGGTAGAGGGAGATGTATGGTTTCCGGATTTTTCCGAACAGGCGTTCGAGCTGAAAAGGGAGGTCCGTTACCGTTCCAATAAGGATTATACCTACCGGTATTTTGAACGGGTCAAGCGGCCTGGGTGCAAGACCATCTAGCGAAAGGTGATGGCAGCCAGTTTTATGTGTCCGGACTGGCAGCGAATACTGGCTCCCTGCTGGTTTCCGCCTCACAACTGCCTGCCGTCAACTGATAACTCTCCTTCAGGCAGTCCTCGGTTTCTATCTGATCTCCGAGGATGGGCAGCAGTTTCTCCAAGCGTCGCCTGGCGTGAAACATCCGCGTCTTCACCGTGTTAACCGGGCAGTCCATGATTCCTGCAATCTCAAGGTAGGAACAACCGAAGAAATAGGTCAACTCCACAACGGACCGCTGTTCCGGCGAGATTTGCATCAGGCCGCTGCGCAACCAGTCTTGGGTGCCCAGTTTCTTGATCTGACTGTTATCCGCTTCCAGCTCCTCGATTTCCTTCATTGGAGCTGCCTGCTGTTCCGGCATCATCTTCAGTCGATCCAGGGCCTTTATCCCCTTCAGGTAGGCGATGCCGATAATCCAGGTGGATACCTTGGATCTGCCTTGAAACTCTCCCGCTTTCTCCCAAACAACGAAGAGCGTGTCGTTGACCAGTTCCTCCACTAATTCCTGTCTGCCGAGCAATCGAGTGAGAAACCGGCTCAATTGTGGATAGAAGCTGCGATAGAGTTCTTCAAATGCAAGGCCGTCTTTAACGGCAACTCTCTTCAGCAACAACAGGTCGTGTTCGTTCTTGCGGTACGCGGCGGTCTTTTCACCCGTTTGACTGATGGGCCCCCTCATCGCTGTTGATTTGACTCTGCCCATATCGATGACACTCGCCTATGAATTCGTCTAAGTTATTGAATCAAAAGTTATTATTGTGTTTTTTGTCCACCTTATTGAGACCCAATGCCCTCGGTTGGATTCATCCGCTGCCGGCCAGCACAGCATCCCCGGGTGCGTGGGTTACATGTCTGTACCTAATAGACCCTGATAGCAGTCCCCATCTTTCACTCGAATGGCGCCAGCATGGATCTTTTGATACAGCCATCAGTTGCTGGCGGCCCCCTGTGGTTGGCCATCGCACGGGATGCTATATTGGCCTCCCAAATGGCAGGAAAACGAAAATACCGATGCCCTCAATCTCGCCACCTTCACCGAGAAAAGAGAGCCAGAATTCAGGGGCGCTGGGGAGAAAGATCCGATCATATCCCATCTAATAGCTGAGTTAGGCCCGACCAACATGGCAAGGAAGCGCTGGCTGTTGCCTCTGACTGTCACCTGTTTGGTTTCGCTGCAATCGTGGGCCGATTTCGAGTCCGCAGCCGAAGTCTATCGCATGCGGGACTATGCAGCTGCTTTCGAGCAGTTCCTGCCCCTGGCAGAACAAGGGGATCACCGGGCGCAAACCGTGATCGCCATGATGTACAAATTCGGAGAGGCGGTAAAACAGGATAAGCTGGAATCTTTCAAGTGGTACAGCAAAGCTGCAGAGCAGGGGTATCCGCCGGCTCAATTCCAGGTCGGAGAGATGTATGCCACTAGCGTCGGTGTTGAGATGGACATGGCCAAGGCCATCGCCTGGCTGTCTAGAGCGGCGGATGCCGGCTTCGGTCAAGCCAATGATAGATTGAGTGAGCTGAACGCTGGTGGGCGGCCGGCAGAACCGGCGAGAGAGGATCCCATTCCCTGGTCTCAAGCCTGGAACCTGAGATTACCCGATGACATTCGTTACGGATCTGCTGTTTCACCCCCGAGCAAAACTGAACCAACGAGGGAAGTCTACCGGGTACAGTTGGGAGCGATGAAGTCACTGGCTTCAGCAAACAGACTTTGGCATATCGTCAGGGATGGTCACACGGATCTCTTCCAAGGGCTGGAACCAGTCTTTAAAGCCACTCGTCCCGGCGTTCCGGTCCTGTACAGGATACAAACCGGACCCTTCGACTCCATCTCCGCTGCTGGTGGTTTCTGCAGTCGACTGATTGCTCGAGGCCTGGCGACGGGCTGTCTACCGATACCTGCCGATGACAATTCCGATCCCTGATTCGCGTGCAGTCATCGGTCCGGCATTCCGCGATTTGGGTGCGACGATTGTCCTGTCAATCAAGCCAGAAACAGCTAATATGCTCTATCTGCAATTAGTCAACTGTCAACACCGAGACTCCACGAGGTAACACCAATGGACACCGAATTCAGTCAAGAGGATCTGGAATTTCAGAAAGAGGTGCAGGATTTCATCGAGGAGAATCTTCCCAAGGGCGGCGACATGTGGAGTGGGCGCAGCAACTGGTTTCAAGCGCTGAAAGAGAAGGGAGGTTGGGATGTTCCCAAGTGGCCGGTGGAGTTCGGCGGTCCCGGATTCACACCAACCCAGCGCTACATCTTCGATCTGGAGATGGCCAATCACAATACACCGATGGTGTTGCCGTTCGGGATATCCATGCTCGCCCCCATCCTGATGAATTACGGTTCCAAGGAGCAACAGGAGCGGTTTCTGCCGGGGATTAGAGACCACTCCGTCAACTGGTGCCAGGGATATTCCGAACCAGGCGCGGGCTCCGATCTGGCCAGCCTGACGACCAAAGCCGTGCTCAGCGAAGACGCTAAAGACTACATCGTCAATGGTCAGAAAACCTGGACCACCCTCGCTCAGATGGCCCAATGGATGTTCTGCCTCACCCGTACCTCCAGTGACGGTCCCAAACAGGAAGGCATCACATTCCTGCTCTTTAAGATGGATACACCCGGCGTCGAAGTAAAACCGATCGTGACCCTCGGGGGTAGCCAGACCGTAAACGACGTCTACTTAACCGATGTTAAGGTTCCGGTAGAAAACCGGGTCGGTGAGGAGGGCAAGGGTTGGACCTATGCCAAAGGTCTGTTGACCCATGAGCGAACCGGTCTTGCCGGCATCATGAATTCCGTGCTGGCCCTGGAAAGTGCCAAGGAAAATGCGCGCAGCGTCAAGGTGGCAGACGGCACGTTAATGGATGTACCCGCTTTCAAGAATAAGGTGGGTGAATTGGAAGTGGAACTAATGGCGCTTGAATTTACCGAATTGCGGACCCTGGCATCGGTTTCGGCCGGTGGTTCTCCCGGGCAGGAATCATCCATCCTGAAACTGAAAGGTACCGAGATCCAGCAGCGCATTTCGCAGCTCAACCTGGAAGCTTCCGGTATCTTCGCGGCCCCCTGGGGTCGAGTGAATCCAGGTCCACGGTTCTCGAGAGGAGCCATGAATGGATACTTAAGTGGCCGGGCCAACACGATTTACGGTGGTGCAAGCGAGGTGCAAAAGGATGTCATCTCCAAGAATGTGCTCGAGTTGTAGCCTCGCTGCCGCCACCCCCAACAGTTAAACTGAGTGTGTCAATATCTAACCTGGGTATTTCAAAATCTGTATTGAGTAATAGCTATGGATCTCTCTCTATCTGAAGAACAAACCCTTTTCCAGAACAGTGTCCAGAAGTTTATCGCCGATAACTATGATCTCAGCACCAGGCGGACCCTGTGTGCCAGTGACGAGGGATTCAGTCGTGAAAACTGGAAGCAATTTGCCGAACTGGGTTGGCTCGCCATCCCCTTTTCCGAAGAGGACGGTGGTTTTGGGGGCTCCCCTGCAGATACCATGATTCTGATGGAGGAGTTCGGCAAGGGCCTGGTGGTCGAACCCTACCTCGCCACCGTGGTGATGGTCGGCACCGCACTCGCCAGGGCCGGCACGCCGGAACAGAAAGCTGAAATACTCGGTGGCATCATCGAAGGCAACATCCTGGCAACCTTTGCCTATGCGGAAGAACAGGCCCATCACGAGTTGCACAATGTCGTCACCAGTGCCGGAAAAGATGGCGATGTTTATCTGATCAATGGCACCAAGTCGATCGTGTTGAATGCCCAATCCGCCGACAAGATTCTTGTATCAACCAGAACCAACGGCAACGATCGAGATACGGATGGGATTACTCTGTTCCTGGTCGATGGTGATGCTGAAGGTATCAGTCGCCAGGATTACCCGACCGTTGACGGTCTGCGTGCATCGGAAGTTACCTTCAAAGACGTGAGGGTCTCCCCAGAGAATATACTCGGTGAACCGGACCATGGCTATGAGATGGTCGAGAAGATCTCCGATCACGCCATATTGGCATTGTCAGCAGAGGCAGTCGGCGCCATGGAAGTACTCTATACCGACACCATTGCGTACACCAAGCAGCGTGAACAGTTCGGCCATCCGTTAAGTGACTTTCAGGTATTGAAGCATCGCATGACTGAGATGTTCATGGAACACAGTTTGAGCAAGTCACTTTGTATGAAGGCCACCATGCTGGAATGCCAGGGCTCGGACGAGGCAAAACGCGCCATCCATGCGCTCAAGGTTCTGATCGGTAAGTCCAGTCGATTCGTCTCTCAGAACGCGGTTCAATTGCACGGTGGCATGGGGATGACTGAGGAACTCGCCATCGCGCACTACTTTAAACGTCTGGCGATTATCGACTCACAGTTTGGCAATGTGGATCACCATCTTACAAAATTCGTGGACATCTAGTCCGTTTGACCGTCTTTTACCGTCTCGCCAAATCCCGCACCTTCCGGTAACGCCACCTTTCCGTCTTTCAGCTCCGGCACTGGCACACCCGTTGGAAAGTGCCGGTCTTGCGGCAACCAGGGTATCTCAATCCACCTCCCAACGGGGCAACTGAGGCCCCAGTGTATGGAAGCGTTAAGAGAGGGACCGAGACGGAAGTTGTGTGGACACAAGGCTACATTGTATAACTCCGCCAGTGCCGAGATCCTTTTGGCGGGAGTCAGACCACCTATTTTGGTGATTTCCGGTTGCAGGTATCTGATCGCACCAGTGCCAAGCAGGCGGTTGAAATCCTGCAGGGTGTATTCGTTCTCACCGGCCGCGATGTCGATATCCACAGCATCGTTTACTCTGCCGATGGCATGGTGATCCCGCATCGGTCTGACCGGTTCTTCAAACCAGGTGATGTCACAGGACTCCAACTCTCGACCCGCCGCAATCGCATCCACCGGATCAAAGTGTCCATTGACGTCTACCATGATCTCGATGTCCGGACCCAACCCATCCCTCACCATCCTGACCATCTCCACATCCACCTCATGCAGTTTCACGGCATGAAAGCCGTGTGTCAGGGCTCGATCGGTTTCCGCCAGCACCCGTTCCACGCTGCGCAACGGCGGCAAACTGGCATAGGCTGGTAACTTCGAGTGCACGGGGCCACCGAGCAGTTGTGCCACCGGCACGCCAAGGCGTTTGCCCAGCAGATCCCACAGGGCCAGATCCAGGCCGGACAGGGCCATCATCAGGATTCCCTGATCGCCATATCGATAGGAGAAATCCCACAGCTCATGCCAGAGTTGCTCGACACGGTCCGCGTCCTGCACGGGGAGCAAGGATCGTCTCCAGGGCGACCGCGATGGACCTGCTTGCGTCACCCGGTCGATCCATACCAGCCGGAATTCCCCACCAGCACTCGCCAACACCGATCAGCCCATCTTCGGTGGTAACCTCCACCAACAACTGAGACAGTACAGAGTCATCGAGGCAGCGGGCTTCAACCGTGGCGATCTTGTTCATAGTGTCACTTGATCGTGTCGATCCGTTATTGTAGACCCGAAATTCTATTCACTCCGACGCGGATATACTAGATCTCAAGGACCTTAACGGCGTAACCCATTGACATGCCGCCTGAAGCTTCGTGTAAACTCCGCACGATTACCGAATCGTCTAAGGGGCACCCACCTGGAAGAGGAACAGCATATGAACAGCAAAGCGTTTCGTGAGCAAATTCGAGACTGGTTACAGGATAATTTTCCAGCGCCTGCCGAGGGATCCGAGCAAAACGAGGAGGACGCCAAGCTCTGGCTGGATCGACTGATCGGAAAGGGATGGACCGCTCCCGGTTGGCCGACGGCCTACGGGGGTGGTGGGCTGGACGACAGTCAGCACCGCATCCTGTTGCAGGAGATGGCTGCCATCGGCGCCAGTGTGCCGGCAGGGGGCATGGGGATGGGCTTGATAGGACCGACCCTGCTTGAATTCGGCACGGAGGAGCAGAAGCAACGCCATCTCACCAGAATCGTGTGAAGGGAGGTGCGCTGGTGTCAGGGATACAGCGAACCCGGTGCCGGTTCCGACCTGGCCGGTCTGACCACCCGTGCTGAAGACACCGGCGATTATTTTCTGGTGAACGGTCAGAAGACCTGGACCTCCGGGGCGAATCTTGCCGACTGGATCTTCGCTCTGGTGCGCACTGATCCCGACGTGCCTAAACACGACGGTATCAGCTTTGTATTGATGGATATGCACCAGCCAGGCATTACCGTGCGGCCTATACGGTTGATCTCGGGGGCATCCCCCTTCTGTGATACGTTCTTCGATGACGCGGTTGCCCAAAAGGAGGATCTGGTCGGCAAGCTGAATCAGGGATGGACCGTCGGCAAACGGCTACTCCAGCATGAACGCTCCAGCGGTCTGAGGGTCACGGCGGGCGCAGGTGCCAGTAGAAGGAAATCGGGAGATCCCATGGGCGAACTTGCCAAGAAATACTTGGGTGAGACGGAAGGCAAGATTTCCGAACCTGCCATCCGAGATATGGTTCTCAAACACCGCATGAAGCAACGCTCGCTGCAACTCACCCAGGCCCGGGCCAGGGAGGAGAACCAGTCCGGTCGTGTTCCGGCAGAGACGACCTCGATCTTCAAACTGGTGGGCTCCACGCTGACCAGGGAGAGCGCCGATCTGCAGACTCGCCTGATGGGCTTTCAAGGTTTTGGCTGGGACGGTGATCAATTTAGCGAAGAGGAGCGAACTGCCACGAGATCCTGGCTGCGCAGCCGGGCCGTGACCATCTATGGCGGCACCAATGAGGTGCAGATGAATATCATCTCAAAACGGGTATTGGGTCTTCCGGATTAGCTGGCGCAACCATTCGTTCCTTCTTATCCGTACACCTGCGATCGTCCGGGTACATTCAGCAGACCACAAGGATCACCCTTTTTCCCGCCGGATGTAAACCTGACGAGATTCTTGTAGTATCTTGTTCCAGTAGAAATATTGCACGAGGAATTCAAATGTCAAAGACCCACCGCGGCAAGGGAGTCAGAGGGATGCAGAACAAAGCCAGAGGGACTTGCCCCGTCTGTAAAACCACCCGGATCAAGCTACTCTACGATCGTAAGTTGGAGGATGAGACCACTGCAAAAGTCTGCAAAAGGTGCAGCGTGAAAGCAGCATCCTGATCATCTCCGGCGCGTCCTCCCCCAGTACCTGATCGTCCCGCAACTGATTGTCTCAGCCCTTCGCAGCAAAGTGCCAAGATCTGTCCGTTTCCGATTAGCCGGCATCTGTTTGACGCTTGGCAAAACAGGCCATACACGCTTGGCAAAACAGGCCATACATGATACAAAGTCGTTCCTTTGACAGGTGCAGAGGCGGGAAGCGTAAAGTGGATTGCAGCAGTAATTCCCGTCAACAGGATGGATCACCGGATCGTACAATTCCAGGCAGAACCATGCCGTTGCTGGGGACCTCCAGCCATCCCGGAACAGCGGGAGTTTAATCTTCTTGACGTCTGAACCACAGTTGAGTAGCGCTGACGTGACATTTGCAGTTATAGGATAGAAAGAGTTATGGCGTATACCACCCAAGACATTAGAAATGTATGCTTGACCGGCCATGCGGGAAGTGGCAAGACCATGCTGGCCGAAGCAATGCTGAAGCAAGCAGGTGTCATCAATCACCTTGGGGACATCGAGCGGGGTACCACCGTATCCGACTTCGATCCCATGGAAAAACAGTACCAGCACTCGCTGCAGGCCTCGGTGTGCCATCTGGACTACGAGGGTTCCCATATCAACCTGCTGGATTCACCCGGATACCCGGACTTCGCCGGTCGCGGACTTGCCGTTCTGCCCGCTGTGGAGACTGCGGTAATCGTCATTAATGCCCAAACCGGCGTTGAGATGGTGACTCAGAACATGATGGACAGCGCCAAGGCGCTGAACCTGTGTCGCATGATCGTGGTCAACAAGATCGATGGAGAGGATACGGACGTTGCCGAAATTCTGGACCAAATTCAGACAGTTTTCGGTGCCGAGTGCCTACCCCTTAATCTTCCTGCCCAGCAAGGGAAAGCGGTTGCCGACTGTTTCTTTACGTCAGAGGAGCAGGAAACCGATATCTCCAGCGTCGCCGACTCGCACGAACAGATCATCGAGCAGGTGGTCGAGGTAAACGAAGAACTGATGGAGGCCTACCTGGAGCAGGGGGATGATCTCGATCCCAAACAAGTTCACGACGCTTTCGAACAGGCGATGCGGGAGGGACACCTGATACCCGTCTGCTTCACATCTGCCGAAACAGGGGTGGGCGTCGCGGAACTCCTGACCATTATCTGCAAGCTGATGCCGAATCCCCTGGAAAGCAACCGGGTGCCCTTCGTGAACGGTCTTGGTGAGGATGCCGATGCGGTTGAACTGGACGCGGATCGTCAAGGGAACGCCATCGCCCACGTATTCAAGATCAGCGTCGATCCCTACAAGGGCCAATTGGCAGTATTCCGGATTCACCAGGGCTCCATCCACGCCAACAGCCAGGTCTTCGTGGATGATGTCCGCAAACCGTTGAAGATTGCCCATCTGCTGAAACTCAACGGCAGTGAGGTAACGGAAATCTCAACCGGTATTCCCGGTGATATCTGTGCAGTCAGCAAGGCGGAGGACATTCAGTTCAACGCCGTCGTGCATGACTCCCACGATGAAGATAGCTTTCTCTTTAAGGCCGATGGCATCAGTCCACCCATGTATGGCCTCGCCATCACGCCCTCCCGACACGGGGACGAGCAGCGGGTTTCCGACGTACTGCACAAACTGCTGGCGGAAGACCCTTGTCTGGCGCTGGAGCACAACCGGACCCTCAATGAAACCGTGTTGAAAGGGATGGGAGAACTGCATCTGCGGGTAGTGCTCGAAAAAATGAAGGAGCAGTACAACGTGCAGGTGGACACCCACCCACCCAGAATCACCTATCGAGAGACGATTACCACCAAAGCGGATGGTCATCACCGGCATAAGAAACAGACAGGTGGTGCAGGCCAATTCGGTGAAGTGTATCTGAATGTCGAACCTCTGCCGCGTGGCGGCGGCTTTGAATTCGTGGACAAGGTGGTCGGTGGCGTGATCCCACATCAGTTTATTCCAGCCGTGGAAAAAGGGATCCTGCAGGTACTGGATATCGGCGCCGTAGCCGGCTATCCGATGCAGGACATCCGGGTCACTGTTTACGACGGCAAACACCACTCGGTCGACTCCAAGGAGATTGCGTTTGTACAGGCGGGCAAGAAGGCCTTTATGGAAGCGGTCAACAAAGCCAGGCCGATCCTGCTGGAGCCGATCGTCAATATCACCGTGAATACCCCGAATGAGTTCATGGGTGACATCAACGGCGATATCAGTACCATGCGAGGCGTGATCAGTGGCGCAGAGGCGTTGCCCGGTGGCAGGGTACAGGTCCTGGCTCAGGTTCCCCTCAAGGAGATCAGTGATTATCACTCGAGGCTGAAGTCAGTCACCGAGGGAGAAGGCTCCTACACCATGGAGTTCGACCACTATGCCCCGCTCCCTGCACTGGACCAGCGTGAGCTCGTCAAGGCTTACAATCCAGAGGAAGAGGATTGAACCCCGAACCAAGTTGGGTTTGATCATATCGTCCCGGCACGCAACGGATAGCGATCTCTAACAGCAATACACTGTTGCGGTACCCTCCGTCCTGCTGGCTGCACTGACCGCACAGCACAGTCGCCCAGGCATTACTCTCCGGTACCTGCATGCACCTACGGTGTGTAGCTGTGTATAATCAATTCCTTGGCGTAGTCAACCGGATCCGTGTACTGATGGCAGCAAAGATGTTTCGCGTCGAAGATGGCAAGGTGATCATCATGGGAACCGAATGCAGCCAATGCCAGCATCGATGGTTTCCACCCGTTAGTTTTGGATGCGAGCGATGTGGTGCCTATGGGGATGACCTGCACGCCAGGGATCTGAGCAGCACCGGTCAGATCTACGCCTTCACCACAGTTCCGGAACGGGATGGCGGCATGTATACCCTTGCGCAAGTGGTCCTGGATGACGGGCCCGCCATCCGCGCCATCATCAGTGAACCCGGTCCAGAGAAGCTTGCCATCGGTGACCGCGTAGAAGGCGTCAGCGACGGCGCAGAGCAGGTAACATTTCGGAAGACGTCACCATGAGTATGACGCTGAAGCAGATGCGACCCGTCTATGTCATTGGCGTGGGTTTGGATCGATACCAAAGGGCCTCGGAACGCCCCTATGTCGAGATGGGCTTAACCGCAATTCGTGCCGCTCTCGCTGACGGGAATATCGAGTGGCAGGATGTGGAATCCTTTTACCTTGGAACGCTTGCGCTGGGGATGGCGCCCGCCAGAACCATGATCAGGCATCTCGGCACCACCGGCGTTGCCATCGCCCAGGTAGAGAATGCCTCGGCATCCGGATCCACCTCGTTTCGCCAGGCGTGCCTGGATGTCGCCAGCGGCATCACCGACGTCTCCATGGCGACCGGCATCGACAAGTTGGGACCGATCAACTCGGCAGCGGCACAACTCGGTTTTGACAGCCTGGTTAGAAAGCCGATGGCACCGGTAGCCCAGTTTGCACTGTTGGCCAATCGTTACATGTCCGAGTATGGCACCTCATTGGAGCAGTTAGCGTCGGTGGCCGTCAAGAATCACCGCAACGGTGCCATGAATCCCTATGCCCAACGACAGAAAGTGCGAACGCTGGAGGAGGTCTTGGCGCCCCCCTATATTTCCGGACCCTTGAGCCGTCTGCAATGTTGTCCGTTCGGCGAAGGGGCAGCTGCAGTGCTGGTGGCATCGGAGCAAGCGGTAAGCGCTCTGCCGATCGATGAGACGCGCCTGGTTCGGGTGATCGCCTCTGTTTCCAGGTCGGAGCAGCTTTACAGCGCCGGTGAAAACAGTGATTCAGAGTTGACGGGATCAAGCATAAAGATGGCCTTCGAGCAGGCTGAAATAAGTGCGGATCAACTGGACGTGGTGGAATTACACGATGCATTCAGCATAGAAGAGATCCTCTATGCAGAAGCGATGGGATTGTGTGAAGAGGGACAGGCAGCGCCCCTTATCGCAGCTGGCGAGTTCGACATCGGTGGTCGCTGTGCCCTGAGTCCATCCGGTGGTCTTCTCTCAATGGGGCATCCAATGGGTCCCACAGGCACCGGTCAGATCGCTGAAATTACACGCCAACTGAGGGGTGAAGCGGGGACGCGTCAACAGCCGAATGCGAAGATAGGCCTGGCGCACATGGTGGGTGTGGGTGCAGTTTGTCTGGTGCACGTGCTGCAGAAAGTCTGATGAGGCAACTCGGTATTGCCCAGATCTCCCGGCGGACCGCTCGAAGTCGTTGTCAAGACGGGCAGATGCTTGACAAGCCGAGCGTTCCTCTGTATTAATCGTGCCTACTGGAACTGCAACGGAATCGATTCGTCATGGCCAGTATCTACGACCACCCCCTCTACTACGACATTCTGTTCGGCTGGGATCGAAGTGAAGAAGCCGGCTTTTACGCCAGCGCCTTCGCCAGACATGGCCTCAAGCCCAACGCCAGAATACTGGAAGTCTGCAGCGGTACCGGTCAGGTCGGACTGCGACTGGCACGCAAGGGATGGCAGATTACCGGTCTCGATATCCGCCCCGAAATGCTGGAGTTTATGGAAGCGGCCGCAAAGGACCAGGATCTATCCATCCATACCCTGCACGGTGACATGCGTAATTTCTCATCGCACTTGTTCGATGGGGCCTACTGCCCGGCAAACTCCTTTCGACTACTGGAACACTATGACGAGATGACGGCCCATCTCCAGTCAGTCTCAGCGAATCTTCGGCACGACGGAATCTACGTGCTGGATATGTTTTTCTCCGCCCCCGAGCGCGGGGGGGCGGATATGGATACATGGACCATGCAGCGGGACGGTGTCGAGGTCGCCAGCATGGGAGACAGGATTGTGGTGGACGACACGCCCGCCAAGAAAAAACTGACCCTGGACTGGGGAGGGACCCTTCGAAGATATAGCTTCGCCGAATTCATGGAGATTATCGGCCGGTCTCCGGGATTCGATATCGCCAGCTGCCATCCCGTACATCGAGAAACCAGGGACGGGATTTCCATATTTCACATCGATGACACTTCCGAGGAACCGGACGGCAGGACCATCGTGATTCTGACCCACAGCGTAGACAAGGAACCGCTTGATTAGCTGCTAGTGGCTGATCCAGGTTGATGTCTTGCAGCACGAATCCAGAGACCTCTGTCCCAATTGTGGGGAACCACTACAAGGGCCTTACTGTTTTCACTGCGGCCAACAGCAACGGAATATCAGGCGATTCTTCCTGTCACTGCTGGGGGAAGCCTTCGAAGACCTGTTTTCACTAAACTCCAGAACCAGCAAAACCCTATTTGGCCTACTATTCAAGCCGGGATTTCTGACTAACGAATACTCAGCGGGGCGAAAGGCCCGTTACATTCAGCCGGTACGGCTTTACCTCATCAGCAGTTTTCTGTTCGTGCTGTATCTTTCCGTCAGCAATATGTTCCCTGTCTCTGGCGATAGCGAAAGTGCCGACAATTCAATACCAGACACGATCGTCCTTACGGATGATGACGACGCCGATTCAGACTACAGCCAGGCAGATTTCACCAGGGACGTGAGCGAAGAGATCAACGAGATTCACTTCTCCTGGCTGTCCGAAGCCAACAACACAAGACTCCGCGAGCTGTTCAAAGATCAGTCGGGAAAGGTCTACCGACTCGCACAAGAGGATCCCGACGAATTGCTCGACGTCCTGTTGGATCTGATTCCACCCGTCATGTTTCTGCTGCTGCCATTATTCGCCGTACTCTTGAAAATCACCTACCTGACCTCGGGTCGATACTACACGGAACACCTTATCCTGGCCCTGCACAACCACTCGTTCCTGTTTCTCGTCATTCTGATCAGCAACCTGCTGGAACTGTTATCGGAACTGCCAACCGTGGGAGCCATCGTCGATGGAATAACAGTCGTAATTGAAATATGGATTCCCATCTATCTATTTCTGACCCTGAAGACCTGCTACGGTGAAGGCACTGTTGTTACCGTGCTCAAGTACCTCTTCCTCTCCATCGCCTATTTCCTGCTCCTGTCAATGGTCATGCTGGTTGTCGCCCTGTGGGGTTTCTTGACCCTCTAGACTAGGGAGATAACCGGGTTCCATGCCATACTAACGGCATTGAATCGAGCCACATATGAATGAACTCTCATCCGAATACCGATCCCGAATAGAAGCACTGCATCGGCAGCTCAATATGCCGGCCAGCTTTGTGCGCACCTGCAAGATGCCTCTTCAGGCTGAAGCGTCCGACCTGGTTAGCTCGGAACCGGACGTTTTCGATCGCGAGCAGCGCATGACCGCCGCGACGTTAGCATGCTGGCAAAATATGAAAGCAGCAGCACAGATGGTCGATATAGACCTGCAGATCGTTTCGGCTTTCAGAAGCGTGGAATATCAGTGTGAGCTGCTTAAAAACAAACTCGCAAAGGGGCAGAATATCGATGCGATCCTGCTCGTAAACGCCGCCCCGGGATACAGCGAACACCACACCGGACGTGCCATCGACATCACCACCGCTGGATGCGAGCCACTCAGCGAAGCGTTCGAAAACACTGCGGCTTTCCGCTGGTTGCAGTCCAACGGGAAAAGGTTCGACTTCTCGCTTTCCTATCCACGTGACAACTCTCTGGGAATGGTCTATGAGCCTTGGCACTGGGCTTGTCAGCGATCCGTCACCTCTCATGACCTGTCAGCACCTAAGTAGTACAACAGCCACTACTTAGCACCGCAGGCTTAGCAGTTGTCATTGGAACTATCAACAAGAACGTGGATACCCATAAGATGGCACAGGGGCTGATACGCTGCTGATTGGTGCAACTTGCGCTGGTTCTGAGGCATAACAACGGTTTGGTAAATGGCCGATATAGACATAGTCGAATCTGGAATCACCCCCATGAACACTCCGTGTTAAGT
>JASMJM010000002.1 GCA_030749725.1 Pseudomonadales bacterium
CCACAGCAACGGCTGTCGTCGCTGAATCGTTTTGAAGAGATGATCAATAGCCACTATGGTCGAGCATTCTACTGGACGCGCGCCTGCATGCTGCACCAACTGGGCAAAGATCAGAATCACCACCATTCGTCGCTGCTGGCCTCTTCGCTGCAGGATGGTGAACCCGTCGTGAGAGAAACGGCCCTCTGGAGCATGTCGGAGCTGAACGAGGAGAAGATTAACGACTACCTCGACATACATATTAATGATCCTTCGGCCACGGTTCGCGCCGTTGCCAGAGACCTGAAAGAGAAACATGCAGCGCCGCCGAATTCCATCTAAGCAGACAAGACCATGTTACTAACGATCGAAAAGGTACTCTTCCTGAAATCCGTTAAGATCTTCGCCTCTGTCCGGGAGGATCAGCTGGTTGATATTGCCACTATAGTAGAGTCCGTCGACTACCAGAAGGATGACCTCATTATGGCTGAAGGAGACCTTGGCACGTCCATGTACATAGTCGTCGATGGTCAGGTTCGAGTCTATCAGGGCAATACCGAATTGAAGATTCTCGGTACGCGAGCGGTATTCGGTGAAATGGCTGCCTTAGACCCGGAACCGCGGGCCGCCTCAGTTCAGGCGTTGGAAGACTGCACGCTACTTCGACTGGAAGGCGAATCGCTGTACGAAATGATGGCTGAGAACAGTGACCTGACCCATGGCATCATCAAGGTGCTGTGTGAATATGCACGAACCAATCTCTCCCTGGTGCAATGACCCTGACTTATCGTCAGACCCGTCAATGGTCCTACCGGAAGTGGTCGTACCAGAAGTGGGCGTGTCAGTAGTGGTCGCCCCGGATTTCAGTGAACAATTGTTGTCGTGGTTCGATCGATATGGTCGCAAGGATCTCCCCTGGCAAAAGGATAGTACGCCTTACCGCGTCTGGATCTCTGAAATCATGCTCCAACAGACCCGGGTTGAAACGGTCATTGCCTATTATCAGCGCTTCCTGCAGCGGTTTCCGGCAGTTGCCGACCTGGCCGATGCCAGCGAAGACCAGGTGCTCCATTATTGGGCGGGCCTCGGTTACTACGCACGGGCACGCAATCTGCACCAAACTGCAAACGTGGTGCAGAACACCTTGTCGGGGGAATTTCCCGATACACTCGAAGGACTGATGCAACTGCCGGGTATCGGTCGCTCCACTGCAGCAGCGATACTCTCTCTCGCGTCGGATCAAAAGGCCGCGGTACTGGATGGCAACGTACGTAGGTTGCTAGCCAGATTCCACGCCATAGAAGGATGGACCGGGCAGGCTAAGGTACAAAGACAGTTGTGGGCAGTCGCTGAACGGCACCTGCCCCGGCAACGGTTTGCAGACTATACCCAGGCCATCATGGACCTCGGTGCCATAGTCTGTCGCCGTAATCAACCGGATTGCACTACCTGTCCTGTTAGTAAGGACTGCCAGGCACGGGCCAAGGGACGAACGGACGATCTGCCCACGCCCAAGCCAAAACTTAAGCTGCCTGTCCGATCCGTACAACTGCTGCTGCTGGAGAATCCGCAGGGAGAGCTTCTGTTGGAAAGGAGGCCTTCCCATGGCATCTGGGGCGGGCTGTGGAGTTTCCCCGAGTGTCATGCCGGTGAACTGGAGTCCTGTTGCACATCCCTCGGTGTTTCACCCGGCTCTGTCGAAGCGACCATCAGTGGTGCACAGTTCCGCCACACTTTCACCCATTTTCATTTGGATATCACGCCTGTTCACGTACAATTAAAGCGGACGCCATCCCGGATCGCCGAATCAGGACAAAGGTACTGGTACGATCCGGGGCACCCAGCACAGATAGGACTCGCAGCCCCCGTGGCAAGACTGATCAACAGCTTAAGAGGTGTAACGGAAAAATGACTCACCTGGTATTCTGCACAAGGCTCAAAGAGGAACTACCCGGCCTGGACGCCCCCCCTTTCCCCGGTCCTCGCGGTGAGGAGATCTACGCTAATGTCTCACAGCAGGCATGGGCTGCCTGGCAGGAGCAACAGACCATGCTGATCAACGAACACCAGCTCAACATGATGGATAAAGGTGCCAGGAAATACCTGAACGAACAGATGGACAAATACTTTGCGGGCGAGGAACTCTCCAAAGCCGAAGGCTACATACCGCCCGAACCAAACGAATCCTGACCTTTCTTGACTCCATTTGTAGCAGCGAGTTTAATAGCCGCCTTTCCAGATGGCCAGATAGCTCAGTCGGTAGAGCAGTGGACTGAAAATCCTCGTGTCGGTGGTTCAATTCCACCTCTGGCCACCATTTCTAGTGACCTCCAGCGGTCTCAGCAATCCACCCTTTCAGCTAGTTTCTGGCATGTAGCCCCAGTGTAGCCACTTTGCATTGCGTTTCTGCGCAACCCAACTGTCTTTTTTCAGCCCCGCTCGACCCACCCTACCCCCACCCCCCGCTTGCCTCGTTAGGAGTCCCGAGGAGCTTCTAGTACTCAATTCCGCTCAAACACAGCGTAACTTTTAGAATAACCACATAAACTGCATGGTTATTTGCCCTTCCGGCTA
>JASMJM010000003.1 GCA_030749725.1 Pseudomonadales bacterium
TCATGGTCATGGAAGACTCGCCGCTGTTCAATGCAGGCAAAGGGGCGGTCTTCAGCCACGAGGGCAGGAACGAACTGGATGCCTCCATCATGGAAGGCAGGCAGTTGAACGCGGGAGCGATCGCCGCGGTGACCAGAGTCAAGAACCCGATTCAGTTGGCCGCCCGCGTGATGACTGCCTCTCCCCATGTCATGCTCGTTGGGGAGGGTGCTGAAGTGTTTGCTGTTGAGCAGGGAATCCCTCTGGTTGACAGCAGTTACTTTTATACCGAGCGGCGTTGGAATCAGCTGCAGAAACTGCGGGAGAGTGCCGGTAGCAGTTTGTCGGAAGATAAGGATGACGACTTCGAAGTGCGTGACCACAAATTCGGCACGGTGGGTGCCGTAGCTCTCGATAGCAGCGGCGATATCGCCACCGGGACGTCGACCGGCGGCATGACCAACAAACAGTATGGCAGAGTGGGTGACTCGCCCATCGTGGGTGCCGGCACTTACGCCGACAATCGCAGCTGTGGCATATCGGCGACCGGTCACGGCGAGTATTTCATGCGAGCCGTCGTTGCCCACGATATCTGTGCCCGGGTGGCATACAAAGGAATCAGTCTTCAGCAGGCAGCGGATGAGGTGATCCGGGATGAACTGGTTCAGATGAACGGCGAAGGGGGCGTGATCGGACTGGACCCGGCAGGCAACCTGGTTATGTCGTTCAATACGGTGGGCATGTACCGGGCTGCCATCGATGTCAACGGAGCTCTTTCCGTCGCGATCTTCAAGTAGACCGAGTAGGGTGTTGGCATCTCAACCGAGGGTGGGAAACGCTTGTGAACAGCGGTAGATTCTATAAGATGTGCCGCTGGCGCATATGCATGCGTGCTAATTCAACTTTAGGAACCACAACATGACAGCAACTCCTGACGACAACCAACCGGCGCCACGAGCCAAGATGCACCCGGCGTTCCGTCTGGTTACCTGGCTGATCACATTCGGCTGTTTCTATCTGGTCTACGGGCGTGTCGAGGAAGCTGCCGGAAGAGTCGATCTGACTGCAACCGAATACTTGATCAACTTCTTCAGGGAAGCGGACTGGATCCTTTGGCTCTCTTTTATGATTCCCTATTCGCTGTTTTTCTTCCTGGTGGATGCCCACGCCACCTGGCGCGTGATTCGCTGGTTCAATGCGCCCAGCATCCGCCTCGCCAACATCCTGCCCATCCGGGCCAGTGCCTATATACTGTCGCTGGTCAACGAGCAGGTGGGTAAAGGGGCCATGTCGCTCTACCTTTACCAGCGTTACCGGGTTCCGGGCTGGGAGGCGATATCCAGTATGATCCTGCTGGGAATGTTGGAGATCTATCAGCTACTCATTTTCTCTGCGGTAGGCGTTATCATCTATTTCGACCTGGTTCGCATGGCTTCCAGCCAGCTGCCACTGGTGAACATCCTGATCGTGGTATTTACCGTGGCACTGATCTATTTCCCGCTGCATCTCCTGTATTTCGGGGGAGCGTTACTGCCTAAGTCCACTATTCGCGACAAACCACTGCTGCGTGCCTTTCGTCGGGCCCGTCCTGTTCATTACCTGCTGGTGCTGCTCTTCAAAGCGCCCAATCTGCTGGTTGCGGTGATGGTGTATACCGCGTCTCTGGCTCTGTTCCACGTTGACGTCAGCTTTGGGCAGATGCTGGCGTTTCTACCGGTCATCTTCCTGGCCGCAGCGTTGCCGCTTCCCTTTCATGCCGGCGCATTGCTGCTGTGGACTGTGTTGTTCCCGGAATATCCTGTAGTGGGTGCATTCAGCCTGGTCATGCACACCTTTTTCGTCTCTTTCAATGCGGTTATTGGTCTCGTGTTCTTGCCTAAAGCCAATCGTGAATTGTTCACCGGTGGCGAAGCTGACAAGGCCATTGCAGACACTTGATTGCCCTGCCTAATCGTTGCTCAGCCGTGAGGTGAAGAGCGCCCAGGCCCTGTCAAGCATCGAGATTACTGTGGTAACCACCAGCAGCCAACCGGCTGCTAGCAGCCATGTCGCTGGCCAGGGGATCTCTGTCAATTGCGACAGGAGGGTCAGGCCGGTTAGAACGAAGTAGCAGATACCATTGGATCGTCCCAGCACACTGGCCCGCAGCGTTCTGCCGGCCAGAGCTCGTGAATCCAGGACGTATTGTACGAACGCAGCAGCTATCAGGAGCGGCAGTGGTGCCGGGATCAGGCCCCGATAGGCGAATGCTGCCAGAGACAAAGTCACGAAGCAGGCATCACTGGTGTGATCCAGCAGGCCACCGAGGGCGGAGACTTCGCCGAGTTTGCGGGCTATGTAGCCGTCGATGAAATCTGAACAGACAGCGTAGATAAACAGAGCTGCGGCTATAACCCATACGCCTTCGACGACAGCATACGCGCAGGGGATCGCAGCCCCCAGGCGAGATATACTGACCAGGTTGGCCCAGCTAAACCAGCTCATTGAGATGGCGATTCCTTTACTGTTTGCATCGGCTAATAAATAATCAAGGCACTGAATAGATCAGACAATCAGAATGTAACATGTCAGACCGGAAATCGGCACTACCTGAACTGACCGATGGGCTAAATGATCGTGGCAGCCAACAGCAGCAATGACAACTGACAGCAACAGAGATGAACCCGGGGTTGTTCTTATCACTGGTGCCAATGGTCACCTGGGACGACGCCTGGTGGCCCACCTGGCCGGCCAATACCGGGTAAAGGCCGTGGTGCGTTCTGAAAGGGCACGAGAACAGTTGGCAGAAGTGTCGCAGGCTGCCGGAGTGGAAACCATCGTACTGGATTACGGCGATGGCCCGGCACTGGTGGCTGCTGCCGAGGACTGCACCCACGCCGTTCATTTAGTCGGCATCATCAAGGAATCCGTTACCACCAGCTACCGGCAGGCCCATGAAGAGGCCACGCAGGCCCTGATTGAGGCCGCGGATGCGAATCGGCTGCTGCGCATCATCTACCTCAGTATCCACGGTTCGAGTCCCGACTCCAGCAACGCGTGCCTGGCATCCAAAGGCCGTGCAGAACGACTGTTGCTGCAGGCTCAAACGGCTGCGCTGATACTGCGGATACCAATGGTTCTTGGCGAAGGAGATTTCGCTGCAGCGGCGTTGCGCAAGTGGGCCGATGCGTCGTTGAATCTACTGATTCGGGGTGACAGTCTGGAGCAGCCGATCTATGCCGGTGATGTGATAAGGGCGATTGCAGCAGGCATCACGAAAGCGGATCTTGATGACGTGGTGCTGGATCTGGCGGGACCCGAATCAATGTCGCGACGGGACTTGACTCGCCGTGCAGCCAATTTGATGGGCAACCGGCCCCGTTCACTGTCGCTGCCGTTGGCTGTTGGCACGACACTCGCTTTCCTGTTGGAGAAGATCAGTAAGAACCCACCTGTTACCCGAGCCATGCTGGGCGTGCTCGACCACGATGATGACTTGGATACGGCTGGCGCCTGTAAACGGTTAGGCATCGAACTGACGCCTCTGGATGAGATGCTGCTCAATTGTCTCAAGTCTGACTGAAGGAGTGGCCGATGGACTATCCGCAAGATGCCGATGGCCAAGCCTTGAGGACGGTCGCTGCAGAAGGTAACGACATGACTGAGCCGATGGATATCGACTACATTGTCGTCACGCCAACCGAGCAAGCCGCCTTTCTTGCTGCCACGGTTGTCACACAAGTAGGTTACAGCTTCAAGATCGCATTCGATGAAGAGTACCAGGACTGGATTTGCTACTGCACCAAATGCATGATCCCGGACCATGCTGCCATCGTCGTTTGTCAGAGCGAGCTCGATTCCATGTGCAAACCGTTTGGGGGGTATTCCGATGGTTGGCGTACGGATGGCAATCAGGGTTAATCGAGCACCATGGTCATTGATTGTCACCCATCAGCTTGCCCCTCAGTCCGCTGATCCGGTTGCAGGACCGTTCAGCTATGGCGAGCAGAGTTGCCTCGTTGGCGAACATCGTGACTCTCTCCCTCGCCCGGGTGATGCCGGTGTAGAGTAGTTCGCGATTTAGAAGGTCACTGTTATAGGCGTCGATCTGCTCCGGCAGTACCAGAGCAACATGATCATATTCGGATCCCTGGGACTTGTGGACGGTCATGGCAAAACAGGTTTCGTGGGGTGGCAGGCGGGTGGGAAGAAAACTCCGCACGCTGCCGTCGTTGTCGAGGAAGCATACCTTCAGTTTGCCATCGTCCGGATCCACCAGACAGACCCCGGTATCGCCATTGAAGAGTTGCAGATTGTAATCGTTGCGCGTAATCAGTATTGGCCGGCCGGGATAGTGTGGGCTTTCGTCGTCCTGCAATTGCAGGCGTGACTCTATGCGTTTGTTCAGATCTTCGACTCCCTGCTCACTCTCCCTAAGGGCAGCCAGTACTCGAAATCGATCGAACGCGTCGAGGGTCCCTCTAATGCCCACTTTGTCGGCGGCGAGGCTATCGAGAAAAGGCCCATAGCCTTCGATGATCCCATCCATGCCGGCGCCGCTCAACATCGACTCAACGGGCAGCAACGTGATATCCCCCACCTTACCAGTGGCAATCTCTTTCAGCAGCTCCTGTAAATCACTCGATTGGCCACGCCTGATCTCGTCAGCAAGCCGGGCGATGCCGCTGTCCGCCGCGAACCTGTAGCCGTGCGCAAGTTCGCAGCAGCTATCACTGATGGGATTTGCCGAAGGGGAGTGGCCGGGCTCAAAACCACACAGGTCTTTCAGCAGCTTGCCATACTCTTTGCTGTAACCCGGTTCACGGCCGTCCCCGTACCCGGACAGATCGGCGAGGACATTACCCGCTTCAACCGAAGGGAGCTGGTGTTGATCACCAATTAGAATAAGTCGCGTGTGGTCCGGCAGCGCAGTCAGCAATTTCGCCATCATGGCCAGATCCACCATGGATACTTCATCGATGACCAGGACATCCACCCGCAAGGGATTGTCACGATTGTAACGGAAACCATGGCTATGGCGTCTCACCCCCAACAATCGGTGCAGGGTGCTGACCTGTCTTGGGATCTCACTGCTGATCTTGCTGCTGCAGGGGAGGGCGGCTTCATCACCCAGAAACTCCTCAATCGACTGGGTCAGCCGCATGGCTGCTTTGCCGGTCGGGGCGGCCAGTTTGATCGACAGCGGGGCTTGCCCGGCTTGTTCCAGCAGCAGTGCCAGCATCCTGACTACGGTGGTCGTCTTGCCAGTACCCGGGCCGCCGGTAATCACCGCCAGTCGCCGGCTGGCAGCGATAGCCGTGGCCAGCCTTTGCTGGTCTGTTAGTCCCTTCTCGATAGGGAAATATCGCTGCAGAGATGTTGCCAATGAATCAACAGACACCTCGAGGATGGCGGTAGCCCTCTGCCGCAGATCTGCAGCGATCACGCTCTCGTAGGAGAAGTAGCGGCTCAGGTAGAGACGCTCTGCGTTCAGAATCAGTGGTTTTGCGTCGCCAGGCTGACCCACTGCATCGTCCTGCTGTAATTTCTGCAGCAGGCTATCCAAGGATGGCAAAGCCAGATCAGCGCTGCCAAACAGCTCCTTTTGACTACACAGCTCCTGCAGATCTACACAACTGCTCATGCGGGAGAGTTCATAACTAACTGCAGCACTGACCAGCAGTATGTCCTCGTCCATCCCGGATCGTGCACCGATAAAACGGGCAAACTGGTAGTCCAGTTCACCGATCACCCCCGCATCAGCAAGCGAGCGAAGTCGTGTGAGTACCTCGGTCATGGGTGATGCCCAGACAGCACATCCAGTTGCTGCAAATTTGTGAATATCTCCGTCATGCGTGATTCCCAGACAGCACGGCCAGTTGCTGCAAACTTGTCAGTGTCTCTTTCATGCTTGCTTACCAAACAGCACATCCAGTTGCTGCAACAGTGGCTTGACGGGTCGGTCGAAGTAGACCCCTTCGCCGGGATGTTCGCGGCCTGCCATGCCTCGCAGAAATAGATAATACGCACCACCGAAGTGAACATCGTAGTCGTAACCGCTGACTCGCTGTTGCAGATAACGGTGCAGGGCCACCGAGTAGATCAGGTACTGCAGATGGTAGCGGTGCGATTGAATCGCGCCCAGCAACTTGTCCGGTGCATAGTCTTGCTGGCTGTTTCCCAGGTGATTGGATTTGTAGTCCGCTAGATAGAAACGCCCTTCATATTCGAACACCAGGTCGATGAGTCCGGTCATCATCCCTTCGACCGCTTGAAAGGACAGCAGAGATGCATCGTCAATATAATCGTATCGCTCCAATAGGGCGTTCAGACCATAAGCGTCGATCTCTCTTGTGATGGGGAAATGGAACTCCAGTTCTGCGACTTTGCTGTCTGCAGCGATGCTGCTGAGCGCTAATTCGCCGTCACTGCTAAAGGGAGTATTCAGTATATCTGTAGTCCACTCCTGTAAACTCGTTTGCAGGGACGTTTCAAATCCAAAACGTTGCAGATGTCTGGATAGTGATCCCCTGATCTCCTCTTCCCCGCTGGTGAAGTCCATCTCCTCAAACAGGTTGTGCAACATGACACCTACCTTTGCTCCCCGGGGGAAACTGAATCTGTTAGCGGCAGGATGATCCGTTTGAGTCGCTTCGGGAACCGAGTCGCTGTCACCGGCGCCAGGGGGTTGATAGGGGGTGATCAGATCCTTAGTCAGTGCAGAATAGCTGGTCAAACGCCAGCGCGCGAAGGTCATGTGCGCCAGACCTGGATCTCGGAGAGTGACTGGGGTACTGCTTCTCTGTAACGGAGTAACTTTGGCGGCAGCATCGATCGCGACTATCTCAATCGCATCAGCAGTTGCGGCCGAGTGTGCGACTTTCATTAGGGCGGAGCGGATCGTTTCGTCGTTCTGCGGACCACCTTCCAGTCCCAACAGATAAGCAAGAGCGGTGTCGTGAAATGGCAGTGTCGGCATATGCTTGAGGATGTTGGCCACACCCAGATAGCATTTGTAACGAGCCCGGGTAACGGCCACGTAGAGGATGCGCAGATCCTCGGCCAGCTGCTCTTCGCGGATCGTCTGGCTGGCCTGCGGGGAAGCATCGAAATCGACCACAGCCTGAAAGGTCTCGCCATCCAATCTGTGGAACAGTAGTGAATTCTCCTGGCGGGCCGCAGCCAAGGGCACCATAACGATATCGTATTCCAACCCTTTGGCACCGTGCATGGTGATGATCTGAACCAGATTCCGATCGCTTTCCAGCCTCTGCTGGTGTTCATCCTGGGCGGTAGTGCTGTCGTCATCGATGGCGTGTGCAAACCAGTGGATCAGTCGGTGCATTCCCGGTGCGAGATTGCAGCGCTTCTGCAGCAATTCCCCCAGGTGCCGAAGATCGGTGAGCATGCGCTCGCCATCGGTCAGTTGCAGAAGTTTGTCGGCTATATTGCGTTGATTCATCCACTGGTTCAGCATGCGCAGGAGATCGTGGTCGCGCCACAGGCGGTGATAGGCACTGAACTCCTGCAGCAGTGCCTGGTGTGCATCCAGGTCCAGATCCAACTGAACGATGGCCGCTGCAGTTGACTGCATCATACGACAGCTTAGCGCTGCCCGTATGGCTCCCTCATTGGCGGGGTTCGCCGCCGCCTGCAGAATAAGCAGAAGTTCGCGCGCTGTATCCGATTGGAACACGCTATCGGTTCTAACCAGCGCGCTGCCGATGCCCCGCTTGGCCAGACAGGCCTTGGCTACCCTGGCATCTTCTCGATCACGCACCAGGAACGCGATCTGCCCCGCAGTAATCGCCTTCCCATGGATCAAAGCCTTGCCACGGTTGGCCAGATTGAGAAGACTTGCTGTCTCCTCGGCGGCCACGGCCATCAGTTCCTCTCTGACCTCGTTTTTGGGTTTCCCCTTTGCAGCGCTGTTAAGGTGCCAGAAAGTGAGGGCAGGGGGCTGCCCTTCTGCTACTGACAGATGGTTCTCGTCAGCGTCAGGCGCTGGTCTGACGGCTTGAAACGGGATATCCACGTCGTTAAGAAACGCACGCTCCCGACTGAAGAGGGTGTTGACTGCCGCAATCATTGCGTCGCTTGATCGCCAGTTGATGTCGAGCGAAAGGATTCTATCCTGCGTTGCGGCAACAGATCTGCGTGCGTTGATGTAGGTGTAGATATCAGCCCCTCTGAATTTGTAGATCGCCTGCTTTGGATCACCGATCATGATGAGGCCGAGATGCTCCTGCTCCTTATAGATGCGGCTGAAGATCTCATACTGAATCGAATCGGTGTCCTGAAATTCATCCACCATCGCGACGGGATATGAGCTGCGAATCCTGTCAGCGATGCTGTTGTGCATGGGGCCCCTTAACGCAGTCGCTAGCCTCGTGAGCAGATCGTCCGGTGAGCAGGAGTTGCCGACGGACCTTTGCTGCTGCAATCGCTGTCGGATCTGCTGCAGAGCGTATACC
>JASMJM010000004.1 GCA_030749725.1 Pseudomonadales bacterium
GGCCGAGGTATTTGAGGCCGTGCATGCCCCGAAGTCGACCAAGCTTCGGATTGAAGATTTCCTTTAAACCATCGCTGACGGTAAGAGTCCAGAAAAGGAACATATTGAAGTAAATGGCACTGACTAAGCGGACTGGTGTTAGCAGTATGTGAATCATCAGCCAATAGATCGGAATACAGCACTCCATAAGAGCAACAGAAACAGGCCATAGGCCCAGTTGCCATCCGTCGTCCTAAAAAACCACCGCAGTGGATTACTCAGTACCCACTGAAGCTTGTTTAGAAAGAAAAATGGCCATCTTATTCCCCATCCAATACGCGGACCTAAAAGGCTCGTGCACACCAAAGCAAGGAAGATGGCAAGAGACCATGTCACTGGATTGGTCAAATCAAACGCCCATTCAGCAATGTCTCTTAGACCTGTAAGTAGTTGTGAATACATTTACAAATGATGGGGATGTTGAAGCGCACGCAAATCGCGGCTGGCGGGGCTAGTGTACTGTCCCGCAATTAAGTGGTCATTATTCGGTCGGCATATTTTGTTCCTGGCAAGGCGCGAGGACGCCGTGGGTTGGGCACCCTCGCCGGGCGCCCCGATTAGGACTATCAACGGGGACGCCCAGTCGAAGTCCAGGGATAAAATAGGCCAGTGAAAAAGGCCACGTAATTGTGGGACAGTACACTAGGATCACCGCCACCGTAGAACGGTATGGCTTCGGCCAGAACCTTCTGACGGATATGGTAGTCTGTCTTCAGCCGGGCTTCCCACTGAGGGGCATGATCGCGCAATTGATGTTGTGTAAGCGAAGAGATCATGCAGGATGCCAGAGCATCGATGAGCGAAGATAGCAGCAACGACAAACTGTTATTAAGGTGCTACATAAACGTCAGGTTTCGAATACCTCAACCCAGCCAACAGCAGGCAGAGGGGCGCAACCCCTAGTCGGGTAATCCCAGTACCCGCTTGGCAATGATATTCAATTGCACTTCGTTAGTTCCACCGGCAATACTGCTGGCGCGGGCACCCAACCAGTTTCTGGTGGCTCCCAGTTCGCCTGGTGTGAAACCTTTACCCTCCCAACCGCTGCCCTGGGAACCCATCGCCCTGACCTGCATGGAAGAGCTGGCCTTGTCCTGATCGGCGCCCACCGCTTTGAAGATCGAGGTCGCGTGACCGATGGTCTTGCCAGAGGCGTTCTCTTGCCGTGTTCGCGCCAGAGTCAGTTGGAACGACCTCTGATTGAGCTGGAGCTGAATGATCTCATCGCGAAAAGACGGATCGGCAACCCGACCATCGTCAGTTTCCCCAATGTAATTCTTGGCAAGCTCCGCCAGGTAATACTTCTGAGGCTTGGCCGGGCGAGTGGTTGCGCCGCCGGCACCGAGGCCCGCGATCCCGGATCGCTCATGCTGAAGCAGCCGCTTGCCGATGGTCCAACCGTGGTTCGGTTCACCAATGAGATCGTCCTTGGATGCAATGGCATTGTCGAAGAACGTCTCGCAGAACGGAGATGTGCCGGATATCAGCCTGATCGGTCTGATCGTGACGCCGGGCTGATCCATATCCACCAGAACCATGCTGATGCCATCGTGTTTCGGTACGTCCGAGTCGGTACGGACCAGCACGTAGATCCACTGCGCGTTTTGAGCGCCGGAAGTCCAGATCTTCTGGCCGTTGAGTACAAAGTGGTCGCCATCGAGGACGCACTTCGTGGCGAGACTGGCTAGATCGGAACCGGACCCGGGTTCGCTGTATCCCTGACACCATTGGACTTCGCCGCTGGCGATTTTCGGCAGGTGACGCAACTTCTGCTCTTCCGTTCCGTACTCGAGCAGAGTCGGCCCGATCATGGTCAGGCCCTGGCCACCATTGTCAGCCAGCGTCGGTGCGCCGGCGGCACGCAATTCCTGCACCAGCCCTATGTGTTCCTGGAAGTCGAGTCCAGCTCCGCCATACTCCTTCGGCCACTGTGGCGCTGTCCACCCCTTGCCCGCCAACTTGCTGATCCACTGCTTGCGCTCTTCGCTCCCTTCAGCGGAGCTTCTGATCTTGTCGTTGAAATTCTCGCTCAACCAGTCCTTTACCTCACTACGAAACGTCTCGACGGTCATCGGTATCTCCTTTCCTTAAGTCAACAGAGCGCACCCCTGTTATAAGGACTTGGGACGAAAATGTCAATTTGGCTTCGCCGGAATGGCTTCACCGGAAACGGCGCCTTATTCTTGTAGCGCGATGAAGCGTTTTAGCTTCTGTGCCGTCGTCCGCTCGATGGATGGCACCAGCCTAATATTCACGCGGGGCGAGGGCACGCCGGTCCTTTCAAGATCGCGTTCCAATGTGGCGCCGATATCGACAGGGTCAACTGCGCCGCCCGCGACCAGCGAGACGGTTGCGCCATCCCTGGTTTGCCTGACCTGGTATTCAAGGATACCAGGGCGCTGTTCCAGCACGTGGCGAAACAGGTGCGAGTGAACAGGGGTGCCGCCGTCGTAGACGAAGTGATCGTCGAGCCGCCCGCTGACGAGTGAAGCTGCACGCAGGCATGACCCACAATCTGCGGGCCACGAATAGATCGTCAGTTGGTCGGTCAGTTCGTAACGAATGAGGGGCATGGACCTGTTGTAGAGATTGGTAATCAACAGTTTGGGCGCCTGTGTATCGGGCTGCACTGGCCGGCCATGCTCATCCACGGCTTCAATAAGGAGGAGGTCATCCGATAGCAGATGTCCTTCCTGAAAAAAGGAGCTGCGACCCATCACGCCGAACTCCACAGATGCCCAGCTGGACGATATGCTGCAGTTCCAGATCTCTTGCGCCTTTGCCATGTCGGCAGGACTTGGCGTCTCGCTGGTGAGCGCCAACTGGCTCGGCGCTATGCTGAGTCGGCCATCGCTCTGTGCCTGGATCAGTTGCTTGAGGTAGGACGAATAAAGCATGATGATCGCGGGCTGAATCTCGTTGAGCCCGGCAATGACGTCGCCGACCGGATCTGTTACGGCAAAGCGCTGTCCATCGGTCAAGCCGCCGCCGAGCCGCGCAAACACATCCGTGGCGTGCGCGCCACCCGGTGCAGCAGCGATCCACACCACCTTGCCCGGAGCTGGCGTCACTCCTGTCCTGATCATGTGCCGTATGTCCATACGCGAGCCGAGGCCGATTACCCCGGCGGCGGCTTGTGCCGTATACACCTGCACGGTCCGGTGACCGCTGGTACCACCCGAGGCAATGACGCAAAAGGTTCCATCTGTATAGGGATTGCCTTGCTGGAGATGGGATTCGCACCAGGATCTGGTGAGTCGCGGCTCGGTCGAGATCTCATCGAAGTGTTCGTTGACGTCACCTTTCTTCATAGTGGGCAACGAATCGAGATCAGCCACACGGAAGGTCGCTGGATCGACTCCCTGAAGCCGTTCGCGATGCCAGGTCGAGCGGGTCTTGGCGTGATCGAGAAGCTCTCTCAGCAAGTCCGTCTGAGTCGTGTAGATCTTCGGCGCTCCAGTCAACCGCCGCCAGGAGCTTGGGCTGCAGCGACGCGAGTTCAGTCTGACAGGCCTGCCTGAAGATTTCGAATGCCGACACGGGGCTCCCTCGTGGATTCAATATGCGCCCGTTTGGAGTAAAGGTCACTCCACTTCACGATCACTCTATCGTGTCACTCGCTCAGATACCAGGTGGCAGGATGATATGACAGGGTCCAGCGATTGTCCCAACCCCAGATACCGTTCGTTGGGACGTTCTGCAGTCGTTTCGATACGACGACCGGATGCGGGGCCAGCCCCACGGTGCCAATCACCCAAAGGTTATCGGCGCCCACTCTGAGGATCTTCTTGCCAACTTCCAGTCGACGTTGATCGTTCATGGTCATTCGCATTTCGTCGGTCCACATCTGCAGTTGCTTCATAATCGCCGGCGGTTCCTCACCAAGTCGACCGTCAGTCTGGTAATAGCGCGCCCAATCATTCCACATTCCCCGATCCCAACCGGTTGAGCGGGGCACCCACCAATCCGGTATCAGCGGAAACAGAATGTCGGTCACTCGATCAGCATGCCAAACGGTCATCTGCATCGCTCCCGCCTGGGCTCTGGCCGATTGCAGACTGCGGTTCACCAGTTTCAGACGCAGATCGATGCCCACATCACGCCAGTAATTGGCGACCAGCTCCATGGAGATTCCCTTGGGTGTTTCAAAGTCAAGGAATTCCAGGGTGATGATAAGGGGTGATCCATCCGGATACTCCCGCATGCCGTCGCCATCCACGTCCTTAAGGCCGATCTGGTCAAAAAGAGCTCGGGAACGCTCAGGGTTGAACTCGGTGTGGGCAAATGCGAATTCCGGGTCGTAGAATGTGCTGCTGGGATGCACAGTCACCTGCCGGGGAACGCCTCGACCGAAGTAGATGATCTCGTTCATCTCCGGGCGATTGATCGCGTAGGAAAGCGCGTGGCGGAATCGAACGTCCCAATAAAGGTCTCTTAGCTGTTGGTCCGCGTAGTTGTAGTTGGGCTGGATGGCAACGTCACTGGCGTGCAGCCGGGTCCATATATACACCTTGATAGCACCATTGCGCTCACCTAACTTCAGCAGCGGTATGTCCTGTGTTTTTAGCGCATAGGCGGCAAAGTCAAGTTGCCCGGTCGCTACCATAGCAGTTACAAGCTCAGCATTGTCGACGATCACTTCCGCCTCGATCGTGTCGATGTAGGGTAATTGCTGGCCCGCCGGGTCTATCTTGAAGTAATACGGATTGCGCTCATATCGCATCATAATCGGTGTACGGCTAACGACTCGAAACGCCCGCAGTGTTGGCGTGTCAGCGCTTTCCTCGACGCGGGCATTGCGCAGGGCATCGATCGCCGCCATCCAGCTGATAAATCCCATCTCGCTAACGCGTTCATTGAGGTCGTCACGATCGACATAGGCTGGGTGGTAGTTACGAAAGTAATGTTTCGGGTCAACCAGGAAATTGCCGTATTGGGCGATGAGGTTGACGAACAGCGGGTTGGGATCTGCAAACACATATTGGAACGTCAGGTCATCTATCTTGACGATCTTGCCACCAAGTATCAGCCTCGAGGTGACCGGCGAGTTCTCTGGATCCAACCACAAGTCGTTGAAGGTGAACACAAAGTCATCGCTGCTGAGGAGCACACCGTCTGACCACCTTATACCTGGGCGCAGATTGATGGTGATAACGCGACCGTCCTCGCTGACAGTCCAGGAACGGGCGAGATTTGGCAGGAAGCTGCGCATATCAGCCGAAATAGTCAGCGCTGCTTCCCAGTTGAAGAATTGCCAGCTATCCCCAAGGGTAATGCGTGCTTTGCCGCCGTAGCGGCCGGTTTCCTCAAGAGGCACGATGACAACCGGATCGTCCGGCAAGCGTTGCTCGACTGGCGGCAGACCCCGGTCGTCGAGCATTGGGCTCTGGGACAAACTGTCGATGCCCAGTTCGCCCGCAGTTCGAGGGGCCTCAAACCAGGCCGTAGGCCAACCGTTATCTGCCCCGGCAGCCGGCATCGACAGGATCGAGACGACGGCGATCGCGGTCCAGAGAATCCAGTCTTCTCGCATCCAGCCTTCCCCAAGCAACGTTTGACTTTGGTATCTTACCAAATCCCTTGGACATCCATCTGTATTGTTGGTGCCCCCCCTACCGAGCCTGCCTTTGACATGGGTGTCCATACGGCATAGGGTTGTGGATCCACAGATCCAGGAGAACTGCAATGGCAATGATCGAAGATGCCCACAAGAGCCTGATCGAGGAAGTGGGTCTATGCTATGTCGCCACTGCCACGAATGATGGCGTACCCAACGTGAGCCCGAAGGGCTCGATCATGGTTGTCGATGAGGACCACCTCGCGTTCGCCGACATCATGAGCCCGGGTTCGAGGGCCAATCTGGAGCAGAACAAGAGAGTGGCGATCTTCGTCTGCAAGCCGGAGAAGTTCCAGGGATTCCAGTTCAAGGGCACTGCCGAACTCTCCAAGGAGGGCCCGATCTTCGACCAGCTCGAGGCAGCCGTCAAGAAAAAGGGCGTCAAGCAGCCGATCCAGAATGCAGTGAAGATCAAGGTTGAAGAGGTCCGCAAGTTGGGGGGATAGAGGAGCTATTTCTCGTTACTATTAATGACTGTTATAGAGTATAAGCAGTCTTTTATCAGAATCGTGGAAGCTTGTAGCAGGCTTGACGCCAAAGGTGCTTTAGGTTTAATCAGGCCTGTTCGCAGAAGGGGCTGGGGCTTCCTCTTCTCCGCGGCGCGCGGCTCTCCCAGCTACCCTCACTTGGTCAGGAGCCCCTTCGGGCCCGCCGGCGGTACCCCTCCTTCCACGTACCCAATTGTGGGGACAGCTTGCTTAATTGCATGATTACAATACGCCGGGAATTCAGAATTACGTAAACTGTCCTCACAAACCCCGCGACTCAGAATGCTCAATTGCATGATTACAATACGTTGGGAATTCAGAATTACTAAACTGCCCTACGAACCTCGCGGAGAAAAGGACGGGGGTCGCGCGACGCCCTGCCCCTTCTGCGAACAACCTTGATCAAACCCAACGTAAATGCCACTCGTGTCAGGACAGAACACTTTTCGGTGCGCCGATTAATACCGTTACAGAGTTAGGCCTAATCCCGGACTAGATACTTCACCGCAGCCTCAATCTCTGCGTCCGAGCAATCCGTGCAACTGCCGCGCGGTGGCATGTAGCCGAGTCCGTTGAGGGCGTTTTGCAGCAGAGCGGGTATCCCTTTCTCCTTGCGGGGATCCCATGCAAAACCATCCCCTATCACCGGTGCGTCGTGCATGCCGGTGCCGTGACAGGTGAAGCACACCTGATCAAATATCTGCTTGCCGGTGTCTGCTGTGTTTTCAGGCTCTTCTGCGCCCATTGCACACGAGGCATAGCAAATCGCAGCGATGGTAAGAGCGGTTTTTGTGACGGACAAAGGGGTATTCCGTTGCTGGGGCCGAATCACGGAGTCTAGCATATGGCGCCTGCTGCAGTCGTCTCTCTACCCCTGCCGTGGGTTGGTATGCGACGGCTTCCGATCTATGTACAATGCTGGGCGGGGGTCTATCAATCGTCAGGGCAGCCACGTGGTGCTACTGTTCCTGTGAGGCGAATAAGATAAACTCGTTAACCCGCAATCAGGCTCGTGCCTTCTACGATCGTTTTGGCAGCCGCCAGGACAAACAAGCCTTCTATGAAGATCCCGCCCTCGTCGAGATGATCGACCAGGCTCGTTTCACCGAAGCTCGACGCGTTGTTGAATTTGGCTGCGGCACCGGCCGCCTCGCGGAACGCCTACTGCAATCCCATCTCAGCGAAGACGCCAGCTACTGGTGCTGTGATCTCAGCGCCACCATGAGGGGCTTGGCTGCCGAGCGATTGGCGTCGTTTGACGACCGGGTTGAGATCGAGCAGACGACGGGCGATCCGGCACTGCCACTTGCAGATGCATCTGCGGACCGGTTTCTCTCCACCTACGTGCTGGATCTTCTCTGCCGCTCGGAGATCGATGCTGTGCTGACCGAAGCTGACCGCGTCCTCAGCAGTGACGGGTTGTTATGCCTGGTGGGCATCACCCCTGGACCGACTCAGTTATCCGGGCTAGTCATGCGACTGTGGCAACGGATCTACGCCAGCAACCCCAGTTGGGTAGGAGGATGCCGACCCGTCAATATGCGGCGTCACCTACCGGTCGACAGGTGGCTGGTGCGGTATTGGCAGATTGTCGTAACCTGGGGCATCGCCTCGGAGGTGATCGTAGCGGAGAAGAGAGACGCGAAACCCGTCAGTCCATCCCGAACATCGCCTGCTTGAGTTCCAGATAGTAAATGTAGTCATCCGGGTCGACATCCGGGGGACAGCGATGATCACAGAAGGGTATATAGCCACCCCGTTCAACCAGAGGAACGAGGCTCTCCATATAATTCTTGATCGCTTGTTTGCCTTTGATCATTTCCATTTTGTCGAAGCCACCCATGATGCGCAACTCCCCGTCATATTGGCTCAGTAGTTCCGCTGGATGCACACAGCTATTCACCTCATACGGAAACAGGCAGTTGATGCCTGCTTCCAGGAATCCGGGCAGCAACGGCCTGACATCGCCGTCACAATCCGTGTACCAGAGGTCGATGCCGGCCGTTTTCAGTTTGCGGGCGGTTCGTTTGTATCTGGGTACAACTACCTGGGTGAAGAAATCCAGACTGACGAGGGGTCCGCTCTTGAAGCAGATATCTTCCCACCCGAACGCATAGTCCAGGTCAAAATGAGGTAGCAGTTGGTCAAGAGAATCTTCGACCAGCAAGCAACAGGTTTCCACCATGTCTTCCACCATGTCCGGGTAGTCATAACAGGCGTAAGCCAGCCCCTCAAATGTCAGCATGTCGCGAACCTTGCCGATCATGGAGCCACAGTTGACGCCGAGGGGATAGTCCCGCGACGACGGATGCCGTGCCCTAAGTTGTTCCACATCGATGCTGCGCTCTGGATCATCGCGCCTGAACCTTTCCTCTTTACACCGCTTCCAGTCGTCCGGGGTTACCACCGACGCCTGCAGGAAATGGGGAATGGTGTCATGGTCATCCTTGGGGACTTCCGCCAGGAGCCCATCCGGATTCATGATGACTCTAGTGTGCTGTCGCTCCTCAACGATCCTCGGCGGGTAGACGGGATGCATCCAGATATTGCCGCTGATCCCTTTGATGATGTCGAACGCGAGGAATACATCCGCTTGCCAATTGTTTTTGATGCCGTTATCGGCGAACAGGGGCCAGCGTTCGAAGTTCTCATTCCAGTAACCGAACTCCATATTGAAACAGCGGTCCACCGGCTGGTAGTGCATCTGGCAGTTAAACCGTTCGCGGTCGGTCATCGTGCCTTGCCATTTTTCGCGACCGGGCTTGACACTCATCACTGCCATCCACTCTCGTTGATAATTGAACATCGTGCACGAGTGTCGGCACGATCCCCCGGCACGCCTGCTGGGTTGGCGGCAGTTTAGTGCATCGCTCTGACGGGAGCCAACCTGATTTTCTCCCTTAACCGCTAGAATCCTGAGCCATCCTCACTCATACTTGCCCCTACTACCCATGGAGCAAATCGAATTATGGTCGAAAAGCAACTGGACACCGTCGAAGATGCCATCGCAGCTATCGCCAATGGTGATCTGGTGGTTGTGGTCGACGATGAAGACCGGGAGAACGAGGGTGATCTGATCATGGCTGCCAGCAAGGCATCACCTGAGCAGGTCGCCTTTATGATCCGCCACACCAGTGGCATTCTCTGTGTGCCGGTGGAGCGTGGCCTGGCAAGATCGCTGCAACTGGACCCCATGGTGCATGCCAACGATGCCCCGTTACAGACCGCCTTCACCATCTCGGTGGATTATCGGCACGGCTTAACCACGGGCATTTCCGCGGAGGAACGCTGTAATACCATTCTCGGTTTGGCTAACAGCAATACCAGTGCCGCCGATTTTGTGAGGCCCGGCCATATCTTCCCACTGATCGCCCGCGAAGGGGGTGTACTGGTACGCTCTGGTCACACCGAAGCGGGCGTGGATCTGGCCCGACTGGCGGGTTGCTCACCGATCGGTCTGTTGGCAGAGGTGGTCAACGATGATGGCAGCGTGAAGCGTTTAGGCCAATTACTGGAATTTGCCGACGAACACAATCTGACCATCATCTCCATCGCCGCTCTCATCGCCTATCGGCAAACGCGAGAACACCTGGTGGAGAGAGTGGAGGAGTTTGAAGTGTCCACCCTGGTGGGTCCGGCAAGAGCTATAACCTATCGCACCCCATTCGACCAGATCGATCATCTGGCGCTGGTATTCGGGGAACCTGCTGCAGACAAGTCTGTACTGGTGCGCATTCACCGCGAACGCCTGCTGGATGACGTATTTGGCTCCCAGTCCGGTCACGATAGCAATCTGGTGGCAACCTGCCTGAAGCACATCAGCGAGGCTGAATGTGGCATCTTCATCTATCTGCGCGACAGTAACGAGAGAGCCATCGATCTACAGGATGACGGACCGCTGGACTCATCGCAGAACAGTCGCATGGAACAGTGGAAAGAGATCGGAGTCGGCGCACAGATTCTGAAGGATCTCAACGCAACCACCATTCGCCTGCTGGCAGGTCGGGAACATAACTATGTCGGCCTGAGCGGGTTCGGCATCACGCTGGAGGCAACTGAACCTCTGGATTAGCGTGGGAAGCACTGGTCAAAGGTGGTTGGGAGTCAGTTTCGGTATTTGTCATTCATGCCCACACCTTTCTCGATCATGGGTAGTATTTTGGCCAGTCGTTTCCTCTTGGTATCTTCGCGCTTGGCCCATGCAATATGGTCAGTGTACTCCCGCTGTCTGAACTTGGTGAATGGTTCGAATCTTTGCCCGGTCTCGCTGTTTTCCAGCAGTGCCGCCTGCAATTCATTGGGAATGACGAGGGGCTTTGCTCGGCTCGTCTTGACATCGACAATCGGTTGCAGGCTCGGGACACAATTCGGACAACATGGGTACACATCCATGAGTCGCCCCTTTTGAGTACAGCCCATGCAATTCACAAAGAAACTACGCGAACGGGTCAAGAGTGGTGACGTAACTACCAGTGTACGAATCTGGAAGCGACCCCACGTAAAGTCGGGCGGCCGTTACACGCTGGATGAAGGGCATATCGTCGTAACGTCGATACACGAGATCAGCTTCGAAGATATCTCGGAGCAAATGGCAAAAGAGTCAGGTTTCAAAAATATCCTGGATCTGATGAAGACTGCGCAACATGGCAGTGGCAGCGTAATCTACTTCGTTCGGTTTTACTACGAACCACTTTGTCAGCAAGCCAGGCACTGATCGTCAGTCGAAAGCTCCTTGTTGGATCCGCAGTGGACCTGGACAGTCTGGCTACACTTTGCCATTACTGTAGATGGCCAGCGAATACCCGTCAGGATCCCGAATGATGAACTCTGTATGACCTGCCAACTCGATATAGTTAGGATTTGTCAGCACATTTGCGTTCATGGTTTTAGCACGCTCGTGAATCCGGTTCACATCATCCACATGGACATAGGTCAGGACGCCGTCACCACGGCTGGTTGAGGCCGTGACATTCACGTTGTGTTCGTCCCCATCGAGATGATGGAGCTGAAACAGCAAGCTCCCTTCATCATCCACGATCATCTCATATTCACTGCCACCGTGACCGCTTTTGGCTTCGAGTAGCTGTTGGTACCACTTGGAGGAAGATTCTACGTCTTGGACAAATAGCATGACTTCAGTTCGCATAACGAGGTGCTCCAGGGGTTGGCCTATTAGTTAAGCTTTTTGTTGACTATTTTACTTGAAAACAAGGAGTCTGGCGAGACTCGAGCAGACCTCGCATAACTGGGAGCCCGTCCCGAATGAGTTCAGTCGTCAATATTCCAACAATTGGATCGGATGCTTCGGACAATTGCTGCTAACGAGCGCAGCATAGCTTGTATTTTCTGCCACTGCCGCAGGGGCAGGGCTCATTGCGACCTACTTTCATCTTGCTGTCCGGCAGAAAACGAAAGTACTCGCTGGCTGGTAATCTCTGTCGCAGTGCTGCTGCCATCGCCTGCATGTAAGGTTCTATGTGGGAAAAAAAGGCCTTGTATCCGGCGCACAGATAGTTGAGATCATGCTGACTTTCCCGCACCGGCGTAAACTGATGTACAGGACATCCACCGTTGCACAGATGCAGTACTTTGCACTTCAGACAACGGGATGCCAGTTCCTTCTGCTTCGCCTCACCAAAACTGGTCTGTACCGCGCTATCGATAATATCCACATAGCGTTGCTGGTTGACATTGCCAATCAGGTGGGACGGGTTCACATAGTGGTCACAGGAGTAGACATCACCGTTATGTTCCAGAGCAACACTCCTTCCGCACTGACGGGCGTGGACACAAAGCGTATCCTGATTGCCCATGGTAGCGTTCAGGGCAGTATCGAAGTGCTGGACAAAAATACGCCCTATATCGCCCTTACGCCAACGCTCGAATATCGTGATGAGAAATTTCCCGAACTGATCCGGCAAGACGCTGCGTGCGCTGACACCGCTCTCCCCCACGCGTTCGACGATGGGGATGAACTGAATGTGCGTGGCGCCCAGTGCCTTGAGACCGTCAAACACCTTAATTGGATGATCACCATTGTGGCGTTGCACCACGGTAAGGACATTGAACTCAGCGCCCTCGTCAAGCAGCGCGTCCAATCCCCGCTTGACCTGATCGAAGGATCCCCTTCCGCCTTTTGTTTTGCGATAACGATCGTGGAGTTCCTTGGGACCGTCCAGACTGATCCCCACCAGGAAATTGTTAGCTTTAAGGAATTTAGACCAGGCGGCATCCAGTTTGGTGCCATTGGTCTGCAGGGCATTGTCGATCCGCATGCCCGGTCGCCTGTATTTCTGCTGCAATTCAACGACACGTTTGAAGAAGTCCAATCCCATCAGCGTGGGTTCGCCGCCCTGCCAGGCAAAATTCACCTCTTGACATTGCTGCGGCTGGTTTTCTATATATTCTCGTATGTGAGTCTCAAGCGTCGCATCGGACATCTTGAACTTGGAACCCGGGTACATCTCCGTCTTGTCCAGGTAGAAACAGTATTCGCAATCGAGATTGCAGAGGGGACCGATCGGTTTAACCAGTACGTGAAAGGGCGCTCTGGCACGCTGCCGGGTCGAGGCGATTAATTCTGCCATGTGCTCGGGCTATCCTACTTCCTGCTCGGGAAGATACCGCACCAGCAAAGCCAAGTCAGGACGAATGCCGGGATTGTGAATTCTGACGCGATGGCCGGACCCCGGTGCACTGCTTACCGGTCCGTGCTTCTCGGATTCGATCTCCTCAAGGGTGAAGTCGACACTGCCTGCGGGCGACATGAGTTCCAGGCGATCCCCTACAGAGAAACGATTCTTAACGTCGATCAGCAATGACCGTTCATCAGACTCGGAGCCGACCACTTCACCGACGAATCTCTGCAAATCGCTTTTGGAGGTCCCCATCTCATAGCTCTGCAGCTCATCCGGCACATGGCGACGGTAAAATCCCTCCGTGTAGCCGCGATTGGCCAGGCTTTCGAGCTTATCCATCAAGGCACGGCTGGAATCAATACCTGCCTCGGCATCGTCAATTGCCTGACGATAGACCTGAGTCGTCCTGGCTACGTAGTAATGCGATTTGGTTCGGCCTTCTATTTTGATCGACTCAATACCCATTTGCTGTAGTTGTTGCACGTGCTGTACTGCCCGCAGGTCCTTGGAATTCATGATGTAGGTACCGTGTTCATCTTCATAGACAGGCATGAGCTCGCCTGGTCTCTGCTCTTCCTGCAGCAGGAAGACCTCCTCCGCATCGGTACTGACAGTCGGAATAATGTCGCCGCTGTCGTTCTCACCCCCCTCGTGCAGTTGGTATCGCCAACGGCACGAGTTGGTACAGGCTCCCTGGTTGGAATCGCGATGTCTCATATAGCTGGATAGCAGACATCGACCGGAATAAGCGATACAGAGGGCGCCATGTACGAACACCTCCAGCTCCACATCAGGACACTTCTGCCGAATCTGGGCGATCTCTTTAAGGGACAGTTCCCTCGATAGGATGATGCGCGCGATGCCCTGTCTCTGCCAAAAATCAACGCTGGCGTAATTCACCACGTTCGCCTGCACCGACAGGTGAATGGGCATATCAGGCCAGTTGTCCCGCACCAGCATGATCAGTCCCGGATCCGACATAATGAGGGCATCAGGCTGCATGGCGATCACCGCCTGCATATCGCGCAGGTAGCTTCTGACCTTGTCATTGTGGGGAGCCAGGTTGCTGGCCAGATAGAACAGCTTGCCCTGCCTGTGCGCTAACTCGATCCCCTCAGCCAGAAGATCCGGGTCGTTGAAATCGTTGTTCCGCACCCGCAGGCTGTAACGGGGTTGCCCTGCGTAGACCGCATCGGCTCCATAGGCGAGAGCATAGCGCAGGCTCTTGAGGGTCCCGGCGGGCGAGAGAAGTTGCGCTTTCATGGCATTCATTGCACTTCCAGGGCATGCGTGATGCTGGTTCATCTTTCGGGGGATCAGATTATAATAGATTCAACCGGCCTGTGGCGGGCCTTTACCTAGTTTTCTCGGACTGTCGGAGCCATACAGCAGCCGGGCAGGTTTTCATTCGTCCAGGACAGTTCATTGACAAAAGCACTCAGAGCATTCCTGCAGTCAATACTGCGCAGTGTACGGGACTTGTCACCGATCATCCTCGTCATCCTCTTCTTTCAGTTCTTTGTCCTGAATAAATCACTTCCCGATCCCGGCGGTATGCTGGTGGGCTTTGCACTGGTGACCTTTGGATTGACGTTCTTCGTATACGGTCTTGAGATGGGGCTGTTCCCCATCGGGGAATCGATGGCGAATGCGTTTGCTCGCAAAGGCAGTGTCGTCTGGCTGCTGATCTTCGCCTTTGCACTCGGATTCAGTACCACGATTGCCTAACCTGCCTTGCTCGCGGTCGCCAACGAAGCAGCGCAGGTAGCTGCGAACAGCAAGGTTATTGACAACGAGCCGGGAGCCATGACGTTCTATGCCACCGGATTACGCTTGACGGTGGCGTTCTCGGTTGGTCTTGCCATCGTCATCGGGGTGCTGCGAATTCTAAAGGGATGGCCCCTGCACTACCTCATAATCGGCGGTTACCTGGTGGTGGTGCTGCTGACCGTCGTCGCGCCGGAGGAAATTATCGGCATCGCCTACGATTCCGGCGGTGTTACCACATCGACCATAACGGTGCCATTAGTAACGGCACTGGGAGTTGGATTGGCCGCGTCAATTCAGGGGCGTAATCCACTCATCGACGGATTCGGTCTGATTGCATTTGCTTCACTGTCACCGATGATATTCGTGATGATTTTCGGGATGGTGATGTGATGACAACGATTTATCAGTTTTTCCTCCAGCTCGGATCTGCACTGACCGACATCTTGCCTATCGTTGCGATCATCCTCGGCTTTCAGCTGCTGGTGATTCGCAAACCCGTCCCCAATATCAGCAAGGTCGGAATCGGATTCGTCTATGTTCTTATCGGGCTCGCGCTATTCATGCTTGGTCTGGAGCAAGCGTTGTTTCCGCTGGGTCGATTGATGGCCACCCAACTGACCGACCCGTCGTTCATTCTGCCCGCAGACACGGTAGACGGAATTGTTCGGTGGAGCGATTACCACTATGTCTATCTGTTTGCGTTTCTGACCGGCTTCAGCACCACCATTGCCGAACCGGCCCTCATCGCGGTGGCAATCAAAGCAAACCAGGTGTCCGGTGGCGCCATAAGAGTCTGGGGCCTGCGTGTAGCGGCTGCCCTGGGAGTGGCCACGGGCATTACCCTCGGCTGCTATCGTATCGTGGTGGGGAATCCCATCCACTACTACATTATCGCTGGATACATAGTAGTCGTGGTGCAAACGATCTTTGCACCCAAGCGAATCATACCGCTGGCCTATGATTCCGGCGGTGTGACGACTTCAACCGTAACGGTGCCTCTGGTAGCTGCCCTTGGCCTCGGATTGGCGGAGACCATCCCGGGGAGAAACCCGATCGTGGATGGATTTGGCCTGATCGCCTTTGCCAGTCTTTTTCCAATGATCACCGTTATGGCTTATGCTCAGCTGGCTGATCTCACCGCCAGATACGCGAATTTTTCTCGCAGGTAGGAAAGGCCGACAGGCCGTTATGCAGATAACAAGACAGGAGGTGTAACGATGCACTTTAAGATGATTATTGCATTTGTGGAGAACAGCGAGACCGAGGAGGTCATGAATGCTGCACGCGACGCCGGTGCAACCGGTACCACCGTCATCAGCAATGCACGAGGCGAGGGAGTGGAGCGATCCAAGACCTTCCTCGGCCTGACGCTGGAGACGCAGCGGGACGTCTTACTGATGCTGGTGGAAGAGCATCTCAGTCGGCGCATTCTGGAGGAGATCAATCGAGTTGGCAGGTTCGATGATAAGCCGGGAAGCGGCATCGCCTTTCAGATCGATGTGGAGGATGCCGTCGGCGTCAGCCATCAGATAAGTACCCTGTCCAACAGGGTTGAGGAGGAATTGTGAGCGGCAAACGGGTGATCCGGGTTGAGGACGTTATGAAGCGCAAACAGTTTATCGAGATGGATGGTTTGATGACGGTCCAGGACGCTCTGCAAGCGCTGCAGGAGAAAGATGCCAACGTATTGATCGTCGCCAAGCGTGATGATGACGATGAATTCGGTCTGGTGCTGTTGTCAGACATCACCAAGCAAGTTCTGGCCCAGGACCGGGCGCCGGAACGGGTCAATATTTACGAGATCATGTCCAAGCCCATGGTCAGCGTCCACCCGCGCATGGATGTGCGCTATTGTGCCCGGCTATTCGATAAGTTCGGCCTGTCGCTGGCTCCGGTGATTGACGAGGACAAGGTGATCGGTATCGTTGGGCATACTGAATTGGTCAAACAGGGTCTGATGGAGATCCACCAGTAGCCGAGGACAATGACATGGCACGACAACTCCTTTGTTCCTGTTGCTGTTTACTGATCGCTGCGTCTACCTGCGTGTACGGCAATCCGCGTGTCAATATCGGCAATGTCATCTATTCCGGTGAGTACCTGGATGGCTCTCGCACGAGTGTCCTCTTCCGCGGTCTCCCCTATGCCGAGCCACCGGTCGGTGACTTGCGCTGGCAGCCGCCGCAATCCATCCAACCATCGCCCGTTTCAGAGGACAATGCTGTCATGCCCGCGGATGCATTTTCCCCCGTCTGCCCCCAGGGCGACGGCAACGTCAAGTGGTACCGAACCGTGGCAACGGCATTCGCCAACGCCGATGCCAGCACGGTCGAGGCGGAGCCCATCAGCGAGGACTGTCTGTACCTGAATATCTGGTCGACAAACTTCCAGCAGGAATCGAAGCAGCCGGTGATGGTATGGATCCACGGTGGTGGCAATCAAACCGGCTGGGCATTCGAACCCAACTATCGGGGCGCAAATCTGGCTGCCAAGGGCGTTGTGGTGGTCTCCATCAACTACCGCCTCGGACCCTTCGGGTTCCTGGCCCATCCTCTCTTGAGCGGTGAATCTACGCTGGGCATCTCCGGTAACTACGGCCTGCTGGATCAGATCGCAGCCCTCAGATGGGTTGCCAACCACATCGAACAGTTTGGCGGCGACCCGGGCAGAATCACACTGTTTGGAGAATCCGCCGGTGCTGCAGACATCGCCTACCTGATCCTGTCCCCTTTGGCCGAGGGACTGTTTCACAGAGCCATTTCCCAGAGCGGCGGTTATCTGCTGAAGAACACCCAGGCCCTGCAGCAGGAGGAATCGATGGGCGTAAAGCTGGCTGAACTCCTGCAGATCGCAAATGACGATAGGGCCCTCATCAATATGCGCGGTAAGTCGCCGGCAGAGATCCTTGCGGCCGCCGGCACGTTCGCCGCAACGCATTCATTCAACGTCAACATCGACGGCACAATTCTGCCTGACAGGCCTGCCCGAATGCTGCGTCAAGGCAATCACAACCGGGTCGACCTGATGATCGGCAGCAATGCCAACGAGTGGTCTATGTATGTAAAAGATGAGTTGACCTATGATGAGTTGCTCGACGACATTGCTGTGAATTACAAGCAGGATGCTGAACAACTGAAGGCACTGCTGCACCCTGACGATGCCAAGGTGGCGATGGATCAGCTCTACACCAGCAGCGAAATGCTCTGTACTTCCAAGTATATAGCAACCAGGATGAGTGAGAAGAATCAGAACGTTTACCACTATCATTTCACGCGCATCAGACCAGGCGCCGGCGGCGAAAAACTAAAGGCATACCATGGTGCGGAAATCCCCTATGTTTTTGACAATCACGATAGCTGGTTGCCCACCGATTCCGTCGATGTGGAATTGACGGAATTCATGATTAGCTTCTGGGCCGAATTTGCCAAAACCGGAGACCCCAACAACGATGATCTGCCGATCTGGCCAGCGCTTGGGCCCGCCAAGAATTACCTGGAGTTTGGCAATCGCCTCCTGATCGGAAGAAACCTTGCCAAAGACGTCTGCGCCATCATGGAGCGACGCCTGGATAGAAATGCAATCCCGGATTGACAGGGTGCGTCACCTGCCCTCCTCTGATCGCAAGGATTTGAGCAGCGATACCGCCATCAGTACACCTATAAACAGCAGCGGCAATGACACCACCAGTACCGCCGATTGGATCACCTGCAGACCCCCGATAAACATCAGGGTGACCGGCAGAATGGCCAGAGCCAGTGCCCAAAAGACCCTGTGCCACCTGGCCGGATGGTCGCCTGGCGCCAGCTTGCGTGAGGCCACGGATGCCAGCGTGTAGGAAGCGGAGTCATAGGTGGTGGCCACAAAAATCAGACTGACGATACAGAAGAGCAGCAGCACCAGTTGACTGAGCGGTAAAGTCAGGAATACCTCGACGATCATCCTCGCCGGGCTCTGGTTATTCATGATATCCAGTGCCGGTAACAGGTTGTTTATCTCAAGGTACATGGCATAGTTACCGAATATCATATAGAACAGCCAGCCACCCAGACTGCCGAAAGTGAGCATGCCCACGATCACCTGCCGGAACGTGCGCCCCATGGATATCCTGGTTACGAACAATCCAACAAAGGGGCCGTACGCGATCCACCAGGCCCAGTAGAAGACCGTCCAACTCTCTACAAAGCCGGTGTTGTCGATGGGGTCGGTCCAGGTACTCATGCGAAAAAAGTTATGCACCATAAAGCCCAAACTGTCACTACTCATCTTAATCAGAAACAGGGTGGGGCCGACAATGAGGACATACAGCAGCAACAGCATAGCGATTAGCATGTTGATATCGCTCAGATTCTTGATGCCTTTCTGCAGTCCCAGATAGACGGATACGGCAAACATGGCAACGCACAGCAGGACGATGCCGAGGTCAAGGCTGAATCCGGGCGTTAGTGAAAACAGTTCAGCCACGCAGGCGGAAATCATAGGGGTGGAAAGCCCGAGAGAAGTCCCGGTGCCACCGATCAGGGAGACCATAAACACCAGGTCGATCAGTCGAGCCCGATAGCTGGTTTCACCGTCTTTGCCCAACAGTTCATGACAGGCAGTGCTGAGTCTCAGATACGGCACCTTCTTAACGTAGTAAGGATAAGCGATGGCGAGCGTCGGGAAGCAGTAGATGGCCCAGGCGGAAAATCCCCAATGGAATAGTCCGTAGCTCGCAGCCCACTCGGCCGCCTGGGTGGACTTTGGCTCCGCCCCATAGGGTGGTGCAGCATAGTAGTAACCCCATTCGATCACTGCCCAATACAGCAACCCGGCGCCGACGCCGGCGCAGAACAACATCGCCGCCCAACTTGCGGTGGTAAATTCCGGCTTCGAGTCGGCAGCACCGAGTTTCACCTTGCCGTATCGGCCAAAGGCGAGCCAGCCCAGCAATGCAAAAAGGGCCAGTACCACATACAGGTAGATCACGCCGAAGTTGGAAGCGATAAAGTTATAGGTATCCTGGATCAGCTTACCGCTACTCTGCGGAGACAGTGCCAGGGGAATACACACCACAAAGATGAGCGCAATAGTGCTCCCAAAGCTCAACCAATCGATCTGCTTCTGGTCCACAGATGAGGTGTCCTTAAGGATGGGGCCAACTGCGTATGAGAACATTCGGCTGAGCTTTAGGCAAGGGAATGGCTCAGGCGAAGTCGGCTGCTCCCCTTTTTTTCAAGACAGACGGCGGAAAATTCATTCGTCAGGCTGACGTACTACAGGTAGAATCAGTGGCATTCTGAAATCATCACTGCGACAGGTGTCAATTGACTAGTCTCACCAGCAAGCTGAAGGCCGGCAAGTTTATCGTTACCAGCGAACTCACCCCACCGAAAGGAACCGACCTTAGTCGGTTGTTCGCGAAAGCGGACATGCTTGCGGAATGCGTCGACGCATTTAACTTAACCGATTCCCACAACTCCAGGATGAGCCTGGCGCCGATGGCCGCAGCCCACCTGCTGCTGGACCGGGGCGTCGAACCCATTCTGCAGATGACCACTAGAGACAGAAATCAGATTGCACTGCAAGGCGACATGTTGGCTGCGTCGTCCCTCGGAATCGAAAACGTGGTCTGCATGGGCGGCGATCCACCCCATCTGGGCGATCACCCGGATGCCAAGGGCGTTTATGATCTATCCACGATGGATCTGATCCACGCAGCCAAACAACTGACTAAAGGGGCAGACCTTGCGGGCAACAAGCTGGATAGCAATCCCGCGTTCAATATAGGTGCAGTAGTCAATCCAGGCGCGGATGACCTGGATACCGAAATCGAACGCCTGCAGCAGAAGGTCGAAGCCGGTGCTGTCTACTTTCAGACTCAAGCTATCTATGACGCAGAGCGGTTCGCTGCTTTCATGGTCAGAATTGCGCCCCTCAACGTGCATGTTCTGGCAGGAATTCTGCCGGTAAAATCGGCGCGCATGGCCAAGCACATGAATGAGAATGTACCGGGCATCGATATCCCGGACAGCCTGATCGAACAGATTAAGACAGCAGATGACGTAAAGGCGACCAGCGCAAGGCTGGCGGCCGACGTGATCTCAGCGATCAAACCGATTTGCGCCGGCATCCATCTGATGGCCCTCGGCTGGGAAGATCAGATTCCCAACATACTCGAACTTTCGGAACTGTCCTGAGTTTACAGAAGAACGCTCCAGTGTACGATGTGAAATATCTACACCGCGCCCAATGCCGGGTTGCCGCCCTATACATACAGGGACGGACTGACCCGTGAGCCATACGTCAGATTCAGCTGAAATCTATGGGGGTACCTCGGAGTCACTCGCGGCGCCTAAGATCAGTGCACGCCGCATCGCCCAACTGGTCTGGAAGACCTGGCCTTTTGTTCGACCGATGTTGAAGCATCTGATCGTGTTGTTTGCAGTCGGGTTGCTGATATCCGCAGGTTTTGCCGCCGGCGGGTTGTTCGCGGCCGATGTCATCGGCAACAAGATCCTGGTAGGTACCAAGCTGCAGCCCTTTCAAGCGGCCACTCTCCTTTTGGACGAGAGCTATGTCGACGAGACGGCGTCGGACGCAGGGGATGAAGTCGACCAACCGGAGGGCGTGCTGACACCCGGCCAACGCAAGGTCGTGCGCAACCGGACGCTGATCGCAGCGGGAATCCTGCTGCTAATCGCGCTCCCGCTGGCGTTGGTACTACCCTATTACTTTTCCTGGGTCTGGCAAAGCGTCAACCAGAACCTTCGGGTAGCCATGGTCGAGAGAGCGGAGCATCTGTCGCTCCAGCACCACAGCCAGTCACGCGTGGGCGATGCCATCTTCCGCGTCTACCAGGACAGCGCCATGATCAACAGCTTGCTTGAAGAGGGCATCGTCGGGACCCTCATGCAGATCTACGGTCTGGTGGTGGGCCTGTTCTTCATCGCCTTTTTCGATCCGCGCATCGCGGCGGCGTGCGTGCTCGTCGGCCTGCCGATGATATGGCTAACCGTCAAGTTCACTCCCCGACTGCGTCGCAGATCCCTCGCCAATCGGCGTGCGTACTCCAATCTCACTTCGCGACTGCAGGAGTCGTTGACGGCCATCAAGGTCGTCAAGGCCAACCGTGCGGAAGGTCGGTTCCTGGCGCGTTTCAATGCCGATTCCCATCGCGCGCTCGATGCCGCCTTGGCCATACGTATGGACATGACCGTCTTGAGCTTCTCCGTCAAGACACTGGGGGCGTTGCTGCTGATCGCAGCCGAGTACGTCATGGTGAGCTGGGTCATCGACGATCGCGAGACTTTCCTGGGTGCCGCGGTCGTGGCGTTCATCGGCTTTACCGTCTGGAACCTGGGCTCCTTCCAGAACGCGAGGGACCATGTTGCCGGGTTTGTCGAGGGCGATTCCGGTCTGGTGCGCACCTGGAGCATGCTGCAGGACCTTTTCGTGGGGTTGGAGCGTGCCTTCTACCTGTTGGATTTGGAGCCCGCAATCACTGATCCCGATGACCTCCGAGTCTTCCCCGCAACAATCCGCACCGTCACCTGGCACGACGTGCACTTCAGCTTCGAGGAAGGGAGGCCGGTCTTGCGCGGCATCGACATGAGTGCGTCTGCCGGAACTATCACTGCGATCGTCGGCGCCAGCGGCGCGGGCAAATCCACCCTGATGTCGACGTTGCTGCGTCTCTACGACCCCGCGCAAGGTCGAATCGAGATCGATGGAATAGACCTGAAGGACTTCGCCATCGATGACCTTCGAGCGAACACGGCGATCGCACTGCAGAAAAACGTCCTTTTTGCCAGATCGGTCGCGGACAATATCGGCTATGCCGCCAAAGCACCGTCACTTGAGCAGATTCGAGTCGCTGCCGAGGTCGCGTGTGCGCATGAGTTCATCGTAACGCTCGATGGCGGGTACCAGACAGAGCTGGGCGAACGCGGCAGCAAACTCTCGACCGGCCAGCGTCAACGCCTCGCCATAGCCCGAGCGATCGTGCGCGATACGCCGATTCTGATCCTCGATGAGCCGACGGCATCCCTCGACGCAGAGACCGAGCAGCGCGTCCTTGCCAATATTGCCGCGTGGGGACCTGACCGGGTCGTGTTCATCATCACCCACCGGCTCTCCACTATAAGAAGCGCAGATCAGATCGCTTTTCTGGAAGACGGTGCGATCGCCGAACTCGGAACCCACGACGACTTGATGGCAATTCCGGGCGGTCGTTACCACGCATTCGTAACCGCAGAACTGGAACATGACCCGGTATGAGTGACGTCACGGCAAACGAGACCCGATCCTACGACAAAGGGTTCTTGTCGCGGTCGTTCTCCCTGCAGCGATTCGACGACCGTATCGACATTGAGCCCGAGATCACGGCGCGAGAGGTGGTCGCACTCCTGTGGCGCGTTCTGAAGGTCATCGCCTCGGCCAAGCTTCTCTTTGTCGCCAAGTTCGTATTCATGGCGGGGCTCATCCTGCCGGGCCTGATGATGCCGTGGCTGGCGAAACTCGTCATCGACAACGTTGTGCTAGAGCAGCCCTTGGGCGCGAGTGATGTTCCCTATCCGCCCTTCATGACTCCTCTACTCACATTCATTGACGGCATGGAACCCATGTCCATCATGCTCACGCTCACGGCCTTCTATGCCCTCATGGCGGTAGTCATCGGCAGTCGTGGCGGCGAAGGCAACTACGTTGAGCTCTACTCGGGCTCCTGGGGTGCCGATGCCGCCGCCCAGGCGGAGAATGCCACTAGCGGTGGCTGGAGCGAAGCCGGCGGCATCTGGGGCATCATCGAGTTCTGGGTAACGGTACGACTCGTCCAGCGTATCGCCAACACGCTCAGAACGCGCCTGTTCAGAAAGCTCACGCGCTTGCCCATGACAACCCTGGACGATCAACGCATCGGTGATGGGGTCTATCGGGTGCTGTATGACTCGGCAGCGATCCCTGAGACCTGCATCGACCTGACGCTGGGGCTTTTCTTCATGATCGTCGGGGCCGTCATCAACATGTACCTGATCCGTTATTCCTACGGCGACGTAGCGCCCGTCATCGTCTGGGCCGCCTGGGCGATCCTTCCTCTGACCTTCCTCGGCTCGCTCCCCGCCGCTCGCCTCATAAGGCGCATGAGCCAGAACAAACGAGCTGCCGGTGCGGCCACAACCAATGCCATGGAAGAGTCGGTAGACAACATCGACGCAGTGCAGAGCTTGGGCGGCATGGACCGCGATCTGAAGCACTTCGCCGAGCGCAGCAAAGAGTCGTTCTTTCGGGAGCGTTTCGATCTGACGGTTCTGATCGGTCTGATTGTGATCATCGGCTCGATCGGGCTGGTAGCCGGGCTCTATGTCACCATTGTCGTTACCGACCAGATCATCGACGGCGAGATGACGCCAGGCGACTTCGGCGTCCTGATCGGCATCTTCTTCGAAATAGCCTTTGCGGCTTTTGGAATCGGGGGATTCTGGATCTTTTTGCAGGGCCCGGCGGCCGCGATTCGGCGTGTATTCTTCTTCATCGACTACGACTCGGACGATGACCGCAAGGGTGGCACGCAGATCGACAACGTGCGTCAGGGGATTCGCTTCGAGGGTGTCGACTTGGTGTACCCGAACGGTTACCAGGCACTCAGGAACATCAGCCTCGATCTCGAAGTCGGCCAGATAACAGCCATCGTCGGTCCGACCGGAGCCGGCAAGACCAGCCTCGCGTATCTTATACCTGCGTTTCTCCATCCCACCCTAGGCGCTATCCGCGTGGACGGTCGGAACGTGGACGACATCGACATCGATGCGCTGCGCGATCAGACGACTTACGTGTTCCAGGAGCACCTGCTACTGTCCGAGTCGATACGCGAGAACTTGCTCATCGCCAACCCGGATGCAACTGCTGACGAGCTGACGCATGCGCTAGACCGCGCCGGATGCCTGGAGTTCCTGCGGACGCTACCTGAAGGTGTCGACACCGTGCTCGGCAAAGGGGGTGGGACTCTATCCGTCGGACAACAGCAGCGCCTCTGCATCGCTCGCGGCCTGCTTCGCGATACGTCCATACTCATCCTCGACGAACCCACTGCTGCGTTGGACCCGGCATCGGAGCATGCCCTGGCGGCAACCCTACGCGAGATAGCTAAGGGGCGTCTGGTAGTCGTCATCGCCCACCGGTTCTCGACGATCAAGCGAGCGGACCGAATCGTGTTCCTTGATGGGGGCGAGATCAAAGCGATTGGCACCCATGACGAACTCGTGGCTCAAGAGGGACCCTATCAGCGGTTCGTGGAACTTCAGGGGGTCTGATAGGTAGCAATCGTCCCATCACTGTCTGTGCCTGTTCCTGAAATGGTGACAGATGTCTGCTCATCAACTGTTTGATCGGCTCCAACAGCCGCAACTGGGATTTAATTCGCTTGACCACCACCTCCCCCGCCACAAGCCACAACAAAGAATGAAATAATCGCAATCAGGAGCGGTCATCAAATTGTACTTCCTTGTACTCCCACCCGTTATGATAAGATCGTCGACGCGATGGGCGGTCATGGTGAATTCTGCGAATAACCGGAAGAGATCGTACCAGCGCTGGAGCGGGCTTTCGCGTCCGGCAAACCGGTGCTGGTTAATGTGGTGATGCGCCAGGATATCGGCTCAGGTATGAAGGCGAGTACTGATGTCTAAGGCTAACGGTTCTGACAACAGCGGCAGTCAATCGTCTGAGCAGAAGGTCAAGCCAGCGGCTCACCTCTACACGCTCATCAACGAACTGCAGGTTGGCGTGCAGGATGCCATCCACTACCATCTGGGATTCCAGTACGCCACCGAAGCGCTGTCCGACAAGTTGGCAGACGTGGGCGTCGATGCCTCGTGGCGACTACTGGACGTCTGCTGTGGCTGGGGTGTGCCGACGCGCTTCCTGGCTGACCGTTTCAAATGCCACATCACCGGGGTCGACATCACCCAGCGCTCCATCGATCTGGCGCGCCAGACTACCGAGGGGACCGAAGCGGCGTCCCTCATCACCTTCCAGCAGGGCAGTGCTTTGAATCTTCCTTCGGCCCCTGGTGAGATCGATCTCGTCTGGAGCCAGGATGGCTTCTGCCACGTTCCGGACCGGCCTCGTCTGCTGCAGGAGTGTTTCCGTGTCCTGCGCTCGGGTGGCTATCTGGTGTTCAGTGACTGGATGCGTGGCGAGTATATTACGGCTGCCGAATTTGAGAGGTTCTGTACCGCCTGGTCCTTTCAGGAGCTGGAGACCCCTGACAGCTACCGTTCTCACCTGACCGGGGCGGGTTTCGAAGTCCTGAGTCAGGAGGAAGTGGGGCGCGAGTATGCCGCTGCCGGTGAAGCTGAGTTTCTGAAACTGGGTGCGACCAGCTTCATCCAGCGCACTGCGGCAAAAGACACTGAAACGGCTGCCGCAACTGTTGGCAAATACGGGCTCGATGTTCATCTAGCTCAGCTTGAGCGGGAAAACATGGACATCTATGTCGCGCAGGGCAAGATGGCGCTGGGTCGCTTCGTATGCCGCAAGCCGGACAGCAGGTAGCCACGCTGTTATCCTTTCATCAAACTGTTTTGACCATAGAAAAAGCCTTTTGCAGTCCAGGATTTGAGACGGATCTACATAAAAAAGGGCTCTTGTGGTTAAGAAGCCGTCGCCTGCTCTAGATGATGGCGCCCTTTTTCTTCAGCTCAATGATTTCATCCCAACTGCGACCCATTTCCAGCAGAATCTCCTCTGTATGCTGCCCCAACTCGGGGGCAGTGGTCCTTATGGTCGCCGGATTCTGGCGGAATGTGACGGGGGTTGTGAGGTACCTGGTCTCTCCTGCTTCGGGATGCTGCATTTCAGTGAAGAACCCGTTGGCCTTTGCCTGGGGATCATCGACAATCGCTTCGGGGGGTTCGATCCAGCCGAAAATACAATTTCGGTCTTGCAGGCGGGATTCCCATTCGGGCCGGTCCCTGGCTGCAAAGACGTTGTCAAGAATGGCAATGAGTTCCTCACGATGGTCAGCTCGTGCCGCCATCTTCTCAAACCGGGGATCCATCCTCACATCCGGCCTGTCGATGGCCCGGCAGAAATCAGGCCAGAATGAATCCGCCTCAAGCATAGCGAGTTGAACCCAGAGGCCGTCACGCGTCTGATAGGTATTGCACAATGGATTCAACGCGTTCCTGCGGTCGCGCGGAGCTACGGTGTTTCCAACCATCGTTTCCTGAAGATCCGCTATCAGGCTCCAAACGCCGGAATGGTAAAGGGACAACTCCAGTTCCTGTCCCTGGCCTGTCTTCTCACGGTGCAAGAGGGCTGCCAGTACACCGGCGACCATCATTGTTCCTGTTGCTCTATCCATCATGCCGTTGGGCGCCATCGGCGGGCTTGCCCCCGGCTCGCACAGCAAATGCTGAACACCGGTACGTGCCCACGCTGCGGTGAAGTCGAATCCCCTGGCGTTCTTGTCCGGACCTGCTTTGCCGTAGCCAGACAGAGACGCGTAGATCAGCCCTGGATTCACGTCCTTCAGGCTGCCGTAGTCAATCTTCAGCTTATCGACCGTCGCTGGTTCATAGTTCGTCATGAAGACGTCGGCGCTTCCAACAAGCTCGTAAAGGATATCGCGTCCGGCATCCTGCTTCAGGTTCAGAGCCATGCTCCTCTTGTTCCGGTTATGCACCTCAAATCGCCAATTCACCTTGCTGCCGGTACGTCTGAGGATCGAACTGATGTCGCCGCGGTGGGCATCCCCGTCAAGCGGTTCAATCTTGGTCACGTCAGCCCCCCAATCACCCAGCAGGACACCGGCGGCCGGAACCGCAACGAAGTGGCCCACGTCAATTACCTTCAGTCCATCAAGTACGCCGGCCATGCCGGGCCTCCTTTGATTTGTGCCAACAGTTTCTTGAAGCCGAACACGCGTTATGCTTTGGCAATCGTTACTCCTGCTGCCGACCAATTCCTGGTTCGCTGCATGCAGGTTCCGCAGATGGTTGCATAGGCGGGCGATCCCCGCAAGCACACATCAGCTTTGAGAGCCACGTTACCTGGATCACCGTCAACAACGATCTCCCCAGGATCGAGGCTGCCGGAGACCTGGAGACGCGGATTGTGGGGAACGAGGAGTTATTCTGGTGATGACGCCGACCTTGTGTTCCCTTAAAAGGTCTGTCTGAAGACAACAGATTCTAAAACGGCCGCTGTTGACAGAAAAGAGCGAACCACGAATGCTAATCTCTACCGGTCAATACCGCCGCAGCGGAAGATCAACAACAGTGTAATCAGGCTGCGCTCGAAACTTCTTCATAGACTTGATCCCAGCCCTGATGGGGGTCCCGCAGTTGGCGGGTTAGAGAAGCGTCTGTATTCGAGAATTACTCACCAGGCTGTCCGCCGATGAAATCCGGAATGATTAAATTAAGTCGCTCCCCAGAATGCGTCATGCGCTGGTCTTGTCACAGGACTCAGACGCATCTTGAATGTGTATGTGTATCTATGGTATACATACACACTTGAAACACTGAAGGGTGGTGTGATGGCTCGCATTCAACTTGTTCTGCCTGACGAAGATCGGGACCGTTTTTCACACGAGGCCCACGTCGAAGGTATTTCGTTAAGTGAGTGGCTTCGTCTCGCGGCAAAGGAGCGCATGCAGCGCAGCGTCGATCGTCAACGATTCGGCGATGCTGATGAAGTTGCTACCTTCTTCAAATGGTGCGACACGAATCAGAGTGGTGGGACAGAACCCGACTGGGCAGAGCACCTCGACACAATCAATGCATCTCGACGGCAGGGGATGTCCGAGACGTGATTTTCGTGGACACGAATGTCTTTATGTACGCCGTGGGCCGCGCACATCCTCTGCAAGCAGAAGCCAGACACTTTTTCGAGCAATCTGCGACAGTTCCCCAGGCTCTGTTCACATCTGCTGAAGTTCTGCAGGAAATGCTACATGCGTACCTGCCAGTCGACCGCTTGTCCACTATTGATGCCGCCTTCGAATTGGTCGCCAGGTCTACTGTCGAAGTATGGTCGCTCGAGGCGGATGATGTGCGTCTGGTACGCCAGCTACGTAATCAGTTTCCCGAATTAAGTGCCAGGGACTTGTGTCACTTCGCGTGCTGTCGCAGGCGGGGCGTATCACAAATCAAGACCTTTGACCGGGGACTATCAGTCATTGCCGATCGGCATCTTTGACGGTGCAGATCGGACACCACGAATCCGTTGATCCACTGCTGATCGTCCTCCGGCGAAGCAAGAAGTGATCGCAACGCAAGGAACGCGACCGACTGTTCCTGGTGCTCCTATCTCAAACTGATCAGGATAGGAAATTAGATTATGCCGTCGACGCGCATGTCCTCAAACGAGTTCTTGACTGCGTCTATCACAGCGTCTACGTGCTCAGGCTTGTGAGCAAATGACAGGAAAGCCAAGTGAATGCCCGGGATGATGACGTTGTGCCCAAGCAGGTGAAGATAGAATTCACGCTCTGCAACTTGCCAGTCTTTTGTGATGTCGCGTGAGGAATTGATCTCTCCTGCCGTAAAGACGAGGTGGAACATGGACCCTGCATTCATTATCTGTGCGGGGATCTGATGTGTCTCGCAGAATGAATTAACTTCCAAGGCCAGGCGATTTCCCTGCGCCATTAGATACGGATAAATCTCGTCCTGGTGGTCTCGCATGTAGGTAGTGGCGGCGATACCCGCCGTCATGGTTAGAGGATTGCCGCTAAACGTACCAGCGGTGAATATGTAGGGCGCCTTGTCCCGCCCTGAGAACGTGTTCATGATGTCTTTGCGCCCACCAACAGCACCGATCGGCAGGCCACCACCTGCTGCCTTGCCATAGGTAGCCAGATCCGGCTTGATGTCATAATGGGCCTGGCCGCCTCCGTAGTCGATGCGAAATCCGGTGATTACTTCATCCAGCAAGAACAGAACGCCGCATTCCGCACACACCTCTTTCAGTGCGTGCAGGAATTCGCCTGCATCCAATCGCGGATTCGAACTCTGTACCGGTTCAATCATCACCATTGCGAGCTCGTCTTTTTGTTCACGAATGATCTCAAATGCCGTTTCATCCCGGTAAGGAAGGGTGACTGTCAGGTCTTCGGCAATGACTCGTGGTACGCCGCTGCCGAGAATGCTGGCACTAGGACGCGATCGATCGCTCTCTGCATCCACTTTGACCAGGGCATAATCGTGAACGCCATGATAAGAGCCATCAAACAAGCCTACTTTCTGCTTGCCAGTGAATGCTCTCGCCGCACGTATCGCGTACATGGTGGCTTCTGTCCCGGTATTGCAGAAAACCACTTGATCCACGCACGCTCCCGCTTCCTTGACGATATCCGACAGTAGTTGCTGAGGGGCGCTGGGGATGCCAAAGTGCCAGCCTTTCTTGACCTGCCCGGCCAAGGCTTCCTCGACAACCGATGGCCTGTTGCCAAGCACCAGAGGGCCGAACCCGCCGGTAAGGTCAATGTATTCATTGCCGTCAACATCGGTGAGGTGTGGGCCTTCAGCACTGTCAATATAGATGGGATGAGGCAGATTAACTGTCCCGGCAATTTCCTGGGCCAGCGTCTGTTCGCCGCTAGAGCGGATTTCGGCAGACTTTGAAGTCCTTTCCACCAGCTTCCTTCTGACTGCCTGTGACTTATCGCCTGCTTGGATCAGCTTGTTCGCTTGCTCATTGTCCATATCATCTACCTACGTCGTGGTGTGAGGTGGTTTTGCATCTTGGTGTCTGGTAAGGCTGAACCTAATTCGCGACTAGATCAAGATTAGCTGCCTAAGACCGGCCATGGCCGAAAGCACGAACGCGGCGAAGTTCACTTTCGCCGGAGTTTGCGTCCGCAGTACCTTCAAAAGCGGCGACCATAGCAATGGTGAGCGGAATCGAGTAGTGCGTCGGTCACGACCCATTGCGGTCATCTACACAATATAGACCTCCAAAATAATCAAGAAAATTATAGAGCACCTGGATGCCAAATCTGACACACCTGTTAATCATCTACCGAAGTCCCGAGCACCACCACGAGAAGGATTGTGTACCAGCAAGTAATCAGATAGCTGATGAGCTTCAGTGAAGCAGCGGCCTGGTTTTTATCTCAATTGAATATTGGCTGATCTATGACGAAAATTTCATCAAGATTGGTGTGTTCAAGTTTCGTAAATATTGAAGGGACACGCTCCCCCCAATAATATCACCTTAATTCGACTCCGAGGCTAATAGGAAGTGAATTTAGATTATCGAAAATCACGGCTCCACAGGCGTTTTCGAGGCAACCTCAAGGATATCAAGGAGCCGCGCAAACAGACCGTCTATAGGCGAATACGGCACATTGCCTACGACAAAGCCATTGTAGGCAATGACTACATCCCGCGATGGGAATATGGCGATAAACTGACCGCCCATGCCGCGAGCCTGGAACATATCATCTGGTAGTGACAACCCCTTTTCTGCCAGGGCTTCAGCTCCGCCCAGAGGATTAAGCCAAAAGTGAACCGCGTAATTACCATCGGAGTTTGACGTCTCGCTCCGAGTGAAATCAACCCAACCTTCCGGTAGGATACGTCGGCCATTCCACATGCCGTCACGATGTTAGCGGCAATGTAAAACGGACCCCCCTCGGCAACTGAAAACTGACCCCCCTTTCCATTAATCTGCACCTTGCAGGAGGTGCACATGTTAAATCAGGAAAGGTGTATGGAAATTCGCATACTTTACAAACAAGGCAAGAG
>JASMJM010000005.1 GCA_030749725.1 Pseudomonadales bacterium
CGGGCAATCATTAAGTCTCGCACCATGAACCAGAGAAAGGTACAAAACCTGAGATTAGCAGGATAGACTGGAGCAACAATGAGCAGAAAAGTGTCTCTTAGAATTTAGTGCCAGTGGTCCCATATGGGCTGACGACGTACAGGCGGTCTGGAGTTATCCTCACCGGCAATATATTCCGCCAACTCGTAGATTCGACTTTGGCTCAAGCCTTTGGCTTGCGTTCGCATCTTGCCGTTAGTTAACGCAAAGGCAATATTCGTCAGATTGAGCTGACGCAACGATCCGAAAGAGGGGGCTTTGATTTCCGGGCTGCTATGACACTCGTTACATCGTAACTCATAGATCTCCGCCATGGTCAGATCGTCAGAAACGGCATCGATCGTTGCGCTATCGCCTGATTCTCGCTCTGCACAAGCAATGATCAGCAGCAATGTGCCAGCGAGGATAGACCACCGGCTAAACAAAATCGATCTTCCTTGTCTGTGCCCACACAGTCGCTGTGATGAGCAAACCAATAACCGCGATTTCAGCCACAATGATTCCGACACTGGTGCCGTTCCAGATGGCGACTGGGCCACCAATAACTGATCGAATCGGGTACAGATCGGCCACAGCCCAGACAAATAGCTGTGCGCCCAAATTTATCACCACACTGGCGACGATCGACGGCCCCTGAGTCTCAGTGATTAAAGCCACGCACAGCATGATGACATAACCAACAAATATGGTTACCAGGATGATGCAGAAGAAAGGCAGCGTGCCCCGCGGCATGCCGTCCTCACCAACGAATATGATGAGACTGGCGATTGAAAGCGACAGCCATACGCTGCCAAAGACAGCCAGGTTGACGATCACTTTGGCATAAGTGAATTCTCTGATGGTTATCGGCAAACTCATAATAAACGGTAGGTTCTGATCCGATCTTTCAGCGACGATCGTTTGGAATATCGGGTGCACACCGGCGATTATCAGTGCGAAAACAAAGATAACGAAGCTGAGGACTCCAAGGGCTTCGCCAAAAACGATGGCGACTAGAATTGCGGCGGCACCGGCGACCCAGTAGAGGAGCACCGGCACTTGTATGATCCGCCAGTCCTTGAGAACCAGTTGCTTCAGAATTGATTCATTCATGCTGCTAACTCCTGTTGACTTTTGACCCGGGCAAGAAAGATCTCTTCCAGCGTCATGCGCTCGATGTCTTTCACGCAAGCGCCGTGTTGTTTAAGGGATGTGAGAAGTTGATCACTGAAGGAATCGGTTGTAGCAACCGTCCGTCGTTCACTGCACTGCAGGTCCACCACACCGTCGCCTGTTGCCAGATGGTGTCCATCGGGTAATTCAAGCCGTATTCTGCGCCAACTGTCCAAGAAGGACTCCGTATCGCGGCAGTCGATGATTCGACCGTCCAGAATAAACGCGATATGGTCGGATATCTGTTCCACATCCAACGTATTGTGGGACGAAAAGAGAATGGAGCGGGAGTCATCCTGCAGCACTTTCCTCATCTCCGACATAATCTCCTGCCTGGCGACCGGATCAAGTCCGGTAGTCGGCTCATCGAGAATCAAAAGTCGAGGAGATCGAGCTAACGCAAGCAGCAGGCATGCTTTTACGCGTTGGCCGTGAGACAGACCCTTGACCTTTTGCTCCCTGACCAGATCGAACCGGGACAGAAGATCATCTGCCAACCTATCATCCCAGCTCTCATAGATGGATTTGACAAAATCCATATGAAAGCCGATGGTCCTGCTGCCATACAGGCGCATGTCTTCAGAGACAAAGCCGATATCGCGTTTCGCCGCGATCTGCTGTTCGGGTATCGGGTAGTGCAGAACATTGACGCTACCACTGTCTTGTCTGATCAGACCCATTATGATGCGCATGGTGGTCGACTTCCCTGCGCCGTTGGGGCCGACAAAGCCCATGGCTGAACCAGCGGGCACTTGCAGGTCAATATCCTCAAGATCGAAGTGAGGGTAATGTTTATTGATGCCGTGACATTCAATTGCCAGGTCGAGCATGGCTACCGCTCCTTATCTATTGTCTGGGTGTCATTCTGTGATTTAAACTGCTCACATCTCTGAAGATGCAATTCGATTGGATTTGGATGCACCCGATCAGAAATAGATTTCTCCTCAGCCATCTTCATGGCCTCGAGGTGCCAGCTACGAATTGATCTGCATTGGGTCGGGAGACGTCTACACTCCGGCTGCTTCGAACCTAGAATAGGCAGCTAGAAACTAATAGCAGTCATTAATACACGCTTTGTCATGACCGCATCCTCGTGCGTGATCTACGACCACTCGCGAACATCCTGCCCTTAAGCAGGCAAGGTGCTCAAGCACAAGCGGTTCAGTTCACCAACGTGTTATTGATGCTATACTTGCCCATCCAGAGATTAACACGAACTGACTTCTACACAACTCAGCGATAGAGATGTAAACGGGGCTTCTGAGATAGCGCACGTGGTCCCGCGATCAACGATGTTGATTGAACTGCTTGGACGGGTGCCATCTCTACGTAGTCACAGACTCCGCTGTGAAGAAGCACGAATTCAAAGGGGGAGACATTGTCCCAATCACTCGACGGCATTCGCGTACTGGACCTGACCAGAGGCCCTGCTGGTGGCACTGCCACCATGATCCTGGCCGACTTTGGCGCCGATGTGCTCACCATCGAGCGCCCTGACGAGGATCCCCTCATGGCGCTGCCCGCGGCACGCATGTGGCGCAGGGGGAAACGAACGCTGACGCTCGATCTAGGATCCGAAGCTGGGCTTGATACACTGCATGAACTCTGTGCCGGGGCCGATGTACTCGTCTGTAACTGGCGTGCCAGCGCCCTGGCACGCAAGAATCTGGACTTCGACAGCCTGCACGCACGTCATGCACATCTCGTATTCTGCCACATCAGCGGTTTCGGTAGTCTCGGACCCCGTGCTGACTACCCTGGCTACGAGCACCTGGTCGCGGCGTGCACCGGTCGAATGCGCCTCTTCGCCGGGCTGGTGGATCGCAAGGGACCGGTGTTTTCAGCCCTGCAGGTTGGCGTGCACGCCTGCGCTCAATCGGCTGCCACGGGAATTCTAGCAGCACTGCTGGCGCGCGGTGAAGACGGCGAAGGCCGTCTGGTGGAGACGAGCATGCTGCAGAGCCTGCTCGCCTACGAACAGGGCGCAATGCTGGGCGTTCAGTTCCGCGAGCACTTCAAAGACCTGATTCCCGATGGGCCACCACCGTCAATGGATGAAGCTCCGCTGCCGAGCCTTTACTATCACCCGGCGCAGGCCGGTGACGGGCGCTGGATGCAGTTCGGCAATCTGCTGCCGCATCTGTTCGACAACTTCCTGCGCGTAACCGACCTGTTGGACATCCTCGCGGACCCGGACTTCGATCAAGAGCAGATGCTGCTTCCCCCTGAGAAACACGAAGCATTTCGCGAACGCATGCTGAAGCGCATCCAGGAACGCCCTGCGGCCGACTGGATGGCGGACATCGTGGCGGACGGCGGCGTTGTGGCCACGGCCCATCAAACGACTCAGGAAGCACTCACGGATCCCGACATCGTCGCCAATGGCCATGTCATCGATCGTCCCGAAGGTGGCGTGCAGATCGGACCGGTGGCGCGCCTGACGCGGACACCAGCCACACCCGGTGTCGACGCCGTGCCGGACGACGGCCTGCTGGACCAGTGGCGCGCGACCCCACGCCCAGCGCCAGCGCGCCCGACGGGAGGTGAATTACCCCTATCGGGAATTCGCGTAATCGAACTCGCGACGATAATCGCCGCACCACTCGCCGCCTCGTTTCTTTCCGACATGGGTGCGGACGTCATCAAGGTTGAGCAGATCGGAGGCGATCCCTATCGCGGTTTGGGCCTCGGCATCGGTTCGGCTCGTGTCAACGCCGGCAAGCGCAGTATCAGCGTCGATCTGAAATCGGAAGCGGGCCGGGAAATCGTATTGGGACTGATTGCCGATGCCGATGTCCTCATCCATAACTTCAGACCGGGGGTGCCTGAACGCCTTGGCGTTGGCTATGAACAGGTCGAAGCGCTCAATCCGGGAATCGTCTATCTGCAGGCCAACGGCTATGGGCCCGATGGTCCGGGTGCCGAGCGCCCAAGTACGCACCCCGTTCCCGGTGCCGCGATCGGTGGTGTCCTCTACCAGATGGGCGAACGGGTCCCGCACGACTTGCAGGACATAGACGGTCTGCGCCTCTGGACGAGGCGGCTGATGCGCGCCAATGAAGTCAACCCCGATCCTAACACGGCGCTGGTGGTAGCCACCTCCACGTTACTTGGCCTCGTAACCAGGCAGCGCACAGGTCAAGGCCAGCGAATTCTCGTCGATATGTTTGGTGCCAACGCCTATGCCAATTTCGACGACTTTCTTTCCTATCCTGATAAGCCGCACCGCGCAATACAGGACCCCGAATTGCTGGGACTGTCGGCGACCTATCGACTCTACCCTTGTGCCGGTGATCAGTGGGTGTTCCTTGCACTCACTTGTGAGCGTGAACGCCATCGCTTTATCGGTACGCTGACCGAAGCCGGAATCGAGGCCCCCTCCCCCGAGTTGCTGGCGAAAGGCGGGACACCAGCCAGTGATGCGCTAGGTGCACTCTTTGCCGATAACGATGCATCCTACTGGGAGAGTGTACTTGCAGGAAACGGAGTTGGTTGTGTTCGAGCCGATGCCATGCCACCGAGCGAGTTCTGGCTGACCGACCCTCAGCCCGAGGCACTCGGACTGACTGTCGAGACTGAGCATCCCCGTTGGGGAGCTTACCGTCGCCACGGACCCATGGTACTCTTCGACGGCAAAGGGCGTAGCCTTGCGCCGCCGCCTTTGGCGGGCCAGCACAACGAAGAACTCCTGCTGGAACGAGCTTATGATGCCGAGCACATTGCGCGCTTGGAAGCCGATGGAGTTCTGTGGCACGAGGACTTGTCATAAAGCCATGCCCCTTGTCTGCGCCACTTCACCGGTTTAGAACATAGCGTAGACAGAATCCATCAGTCGAATAGTTCTGGCACTCAGAGCTCGAAACCAGTAAGTCTCCTACCCATGGTAAGCGGACAGGATAGGTAAGACTGTTCGGATGTCTACATTCGCTCCTATGTGCTCGATCCGGACATTCAGAGTGCTCGATCGGGACATTCAGTGAGCGAATCTGGCCCAAAGGTGTCACCTCTGTGTGGCCCAGCGTGCCCGGTTCCGTAGTAGGTGACTTCAGCTACTCGGTCCTGCAAATCAGCCATCGTTTGGGAAAATCAGCCACGCTGTGAACGCCAGGAAATCCGTAGAGAGAGGATGATATTTGGGCCAGGAAAGTGCAGGATGCGCATTTCTGCGGGGATGGCTCCCGCACCTACAAGGAGGCCCAATGCCCGTCAGTATCGACTTCTCCACCCTCGAGCTCATGGATGCTCTGGATCTCGCCATTATGATCGAGGTCGAAGCCTGGGAGCGCTACACCTATTTCGCCAAGCAGATCGGACGGCGGGTCCCGGGGGATGCCGCATCCATCTTTCATTTGATGGCGGAGAACGAAGAGAAGCACGGACATCAGCTCAGCGATCGCAGACAGGAGATGTTCGGCGATGCGCCACTACGCGTAAGCGGTGCCGCCATCTTCGATGTCGAAGCGCCGGAGTCAGGCGCGCCGCGCTGGAACATGTCTCCACTGAAGGCATTTGAGCTGGCGCTGGCTTCGGAGGAGAAGGCCTATCGGTTCTACGACGAGGCCCTGGAGCACGTAACAGATCCTGATGTTCGGACGCTATTCGCAGAACTTCGCGACGAGGAAACCGAGCACGTGCGTATGGTCAAGCACGCGATCGAAGGGCTGCCGCCGGGATCGGAGCTGGACCGCGAGAACGAAGACGATTGAGGCCACCTTTGCACCATCCACGCCCAAAGACAGTGTGGTAAGTTAGCGCCGATACCTGCCCGGCGTTCGGCGAAGCTGAATCATGCAGCAACGGTTTCGGTCGTCTCGATGACGCGCATCGTCTTCCACTTTCCTCCCTGGAATCGAAACCAGAAGATCAGGCTCAGCAGACCGATATAGATCGAGATGATGGCCCAGGCGGCATAGAGACCGAGCTGAAATACTACCAGTGCAAGATAGATCGGCAAGGTAAGACCAAAGATGGAGAACACGACGATCATGTACATGACAAATCGCGTGTCACCAGCACCTTTGATGCCGGACGAAAAGGCAATGCTCAAAACATCGAACAGGCTGTATATGGCCACGAAGCGGAGCAATATGATCACCATGTCTTCGATTTCAGCCATGCTGCCCGGTTCAGCTCCGGCGGCAAACGGCCAAACGAAGATGCCCGGAGTGAAGACGTAGAAGAGGATCATGGTAGACATATAGATGAGGGCCAGGTGGAGGCCCGAATAGACGCCGCGTTCGGATAGATCCGGTCGACCCCTTCCCTGGTTTTGCCCCACCAATATGGAAATGGCCATGCCAAACCCCATCATCGGCATAAAGGCCAGCATGTTAATGTTGAACGCGATGTTTGTCGCAGCGAGTTCCACCGTTCCCAATCGACCGACCAGCAGGATAAACGCGGAAAAGCCCATGTGTTCGATGGTCCACTGTATGCCGTTTGGCAGCGCAAAGCGCAGCAGTCGCCAAAAGAGAGGCCTATTGAAACGCCAATTGCTGCGTGTGGCGAACTGCTGTTCGTATTGGGAATGGAATACCATCCCCAGAAAGACTACAGCCGTAAAGCACGTGGCAATCACCGTTGCCAGGCCAGCGCCAAATACCCCCCAGGCCGGAAACCCCCATTTACCGAAGATCAGCACGTAGTTGAGCAGCATGTTGAGGACAGTACTGATGACATTGACCCACATGACCGGCACGGTCTTACCGCGGCCGGTGAAGAACCCGGATAGGGCCGCCGATGCTGTCGAGGGTGCGGCGCTCAGGCACATCAGCTGGAAGTAGATGGTCTCCAGTTCCTGGACCTTTGGATCATGACCCACCGCTCGAAAGAAGCCTTCAGCGAAGGGAATCAAGAGAAGAAGAGCAACGCCGGCGAAAGCAGCGACATACATTCCTTGCCAGACGATCGCTCCGATCTGATGTTTCTGGTTTGCACCCCAGTACTGAGCCACAAAAGTGCCTACATAGGCGGCCGTGCCGGTGAAGAGGCTCATTATGGTGAAATAGACTATGCCCGACGGCATGGTCGCTGCGATCGCTTCCTGCGAGTACCACGCCAGGAACATCCGATCGACAAACTGCATGACGGCCATGGCGCCGCTGCTGAAGATCAGCGGGATCGAAAGGACCAGTACCTCGCGGTATCCGGATTCGGCGCGATACCTGTCTGACAAGCTGTGCGTGATGTCTCTCATACCATTAATTTCGAAATGCCTCGCAATAGCTCGACCCAATGACCCGTTCGACAAATGATCTACGGGTCACTCCGTCGCTGTCGATAGCTTTGTTGGGTTGCCTGCTGCAATACAGTTCGACGCAGTATCCATCCGGGTCAGAAGCGATGATGCTCTGGAATTCGCCCTGATCCGTGTCGACTGTGTTTTCTATACCGCAACACTATACCAGACCGGCAGAAAAGATATTGAGGCGCCAGCGCAGCGCGACCCCTCCGTACGACCGCTACAGGTCCACGATGCAAACCCGATGATTGCTACGCACCAATCAGATGGTGCTGTGATAAACTGTCTACTGTGGCGCAGTATCCGGTGCCGGACTGATGGGCGACACCCCCATTTTAGCCACATCCTCAAATACAAGGGTATCCGTAAGGGAGGGTGAAGTAACCAACAAGCGGGTGCGTACGTGGCTCATCTTACGAACCCAAAAGTGATCGGCAATCGAATGACCTGACTGAGTTGTTGAAGTCAACGGTTCCATACTGAATCTGCGAAGACGGCGGGAGGTCGAACGAATCTGCACCAGGATGTAGATTCACCCAACGGGCTCGTGAAGTGATGTTTCAGGAAGCACACCCTGAGTGTCCTCACGGCGTCGGTGTAGGTGACCAATTGTGGATGGAGGTCCAGTCCAAATGAAGAGAACGCTGGCAGTAATTGTCTTGGTCCTTGCCGGGTTCGGGGTCCTTGCCGATGAATCTGCTCCGAAATTCGAGAGGGGCGGATTCACCAAGAAGGAATTGAATATCTATGGACAGATTGTGGAAGAGAAAAGTAACGGTGACAAGGTCGACCCATCATCCACGCTAGTACCCGTGTTGGAATTTGAGTCGAACGTTACGCTAACACAGAAGCCTGCTGTCAGAAATCCAGATGCTTGTAACGTCGAGGCATCCATCTCATATGTACATTTGGGCAGTGATGTTCGGGTCGATACTTCGATCGACAATGAAGTCTGTGCCGCATCGCACGGCAACTACACCGTGAAAATCAAGACCCTGCATGACGGCGAATACGAGATTCAGTCGTTCAGTGAATCGTGGAAACGCAATGACGACTCACCCATCAGGTTTACAAAATACTACGCAATTCAAGATGACGCAGAGGTGAACTGGGTGAGGATTCGAAGTGATAGGGAGACTGGCTGTCTCTGCTTGAACGATGTAGTCGCTGAACCCAGTAAGTAGTTTCAACCGGGCTTCTTGCCGGTGTGATCGCTGGGCTGCAGCCCGTTACTTAGCTTGGGTAGCTAGACGCCAGCGAATGGCATCGGCAATGACGGCAACGCCCGTCGTAATATTGGCCACCTCAAAGCTCGTCTCACCTTCAGGCAACTGAAATTCACCCAAGTCGTTCCAGCCGAACGCTGCTGCCTGACCATCGAATTCTATTGGTTGCCGATTGCCGTTCGATACCAGTGTCATATCGTACTCACCTAAGTAAGAACTCAACAAAACGCCCGGATTGAAGCGGGGATCTCTGTCTTCCGGTTTCGTATTTACCCCAAGGTAGTACGACAATCGCCAACGTCCTGCCTGGGGTAGCGTCGTTCTAAAAACCGCATGACTTGCGGCGCCGCCAGGATGAACCAACGCATAGGTGTGCCGGTATCTACCCCAGCTATCTGAATTGACTTCACGGCGCCAATACTTGGCCCGAGCACGCCCGCGTCGTTGCTCCGGCAGGCCTTGATCCATGTCGATGGCATCGCCGCCAAGCGTTCCGCCACATACAAACAGGAAGCAGAATACCTGGGGACCAGAGCGAGCTTCTTGTTCGGGTTCAGCATGCCAGATGGTAAAGCCACTATCCAGATCATCGATTATGATGTCCCCTGATGCGGTGGGCTCCCAGTCACTTGCCCGAATACCGGCAAAAGGGTCGGCATGTACCTGCTGCTCACCATCGACCCTCGGCAGTGATAGTCTCTGTTCTACTCTGTTGAGTGATAGGTAAGGCTGCGTCCAGAGCTGAAACAGAGGCGTCGACGTGACAATCCCAACATCGAGGGATGTATGGCCGGGTACACGAATGGGATCTGTTAGATCCCATGTTGGCTCTTCGGCGGTCCCCCACTGATATCTCAGTTGCAGCAACCCGGGCGTGGGTTCATCGTTGCGAATATGCACCTGTGTCTGATACCGAGGGTTGCCTCGATCATCATCTTTGAGCCTGACCGATTTGACGGCTGACAATAGGAATCCAGGCAGCGACGCGTCGTGCAGCCAGTCGCCCAACAAGGGTTCCAATTCAATGTCCAAGTCCGAAGCGATGCGATAAAGATCGGTGATATGAAAGGTGCGACCACGGAAGTTCCTTACCAATTCAGCAAGCAGGGCCGCAGTTTTCTCACGTCCAAGGCCATCCAGAATCGATCGTGCGATCGCGTGACTCTTGAGCGTGAGAACTTTCAATGACATTCGCGGCGATTTCTGAAATTCCAGATCCGCCAAGGAGACCCCGAGTGCACGATCCCAAACCGAAGGCCTGTGCGTGGTGGCGCTCTGCACACGCTCGACCAAAGAGTCCGTTCTGCCTTGACCAAAGGTCGCTTCCCACATCGCTGTGTTCAGAGACTCGTTAAACTCATGTGCGGAAAAGTGACCACGTTTTCCGGTAAGGAGTTGTAAGATCAGTTCGTCAAGCACGAAGTTAACTGCATGCGCGCCTTCTCCCTCTGCACTGGTCTGAAACTGCAGAAAGTTACGCGATCCTCCTGTAAAGAGATTGCCGCCGTTAATGTCGTTCTCAAAGTATTGCTCTACTGCCCGAAGCTTAGCCAGACCTATGCCGCCTTCCTTATCCGCAAAATTCTCAGGGTCAAGGAATCTCGTCTCGAATCGCGAGGTCGGAAAGCTATTCTCGCGCAGCAGCATCACGCCCGGCATCGATTGCACCGTATCCATCATCCAGCCACCACCATAGCCGCGAAGAGCGTTCGGTGTTTCCACGAGACTCAGCCCATCATAGGGATAGGCAAGGCCAAGATCTTCTGCGGTCGTAAACAGGTCATCCAGTCGTTCCCGGATGGCCACTTGTGAATCCTCAAAAAACTTCAGATTACGATCGTGTTCAGGATAAAGAAGCACTTCAAATTCAACACCAGCGGTCAGCATTGTCCGACGTTTGAATCGTGACGCAATGAGACCGACGTGAGGCATTGGTGACTTCGGGTTGAAGCGATAGCGCACCTTATCATCAGCACTCCTCAGTTCCTGACGACGGCCGGGACCAGCGACTAACCAGTGCGCCGGTATCTCCACCTCGAGATCGAGCGTGAAATAGTCTTGCGGATGTGTCCTGGGATCGCTCTGCGGCACGTCGGTACCCGTGGCGGGAAACCAATGTGCGCCCGGCATCATGGCAACGTAGGCTGATGCAAAGATGCTCGTCTTGACGCCAAGCATGCCTATATCAGCTTGGGCAAACCCCCCTTCCAACACACTCAAATAGGTGTCGAGATAGCCGAATAACTCGTCCGGCACTCCTGCCGCCTGTAGAGAGACAGTCGTCTTTGAACCGGGAGTAATCGGCTGCTTGGGGATAATCTCCAGCAAACCATCTTGATGTGCCCAACTCACATCGCCTTCTGGTAATTGCACGCCAGTCACTCCTAAACCTGGATTGAAAGTGAGAAGAAGCGTGGACAAGGTCTGATTCAGCGGAGCTTGAAGTTCGAGATCAAGTTCCATACTAATCTGGTCACCAGGCTGGATGATCAACGTGCCACTTAGGGATTGCATGTCTGCTCTAGGCACTGTCTGCTTTGCTTCGTGTGCTGATCGCCAGGCTGCTTGCTGTTCAACCCCTCTGTTGGCTTGCTGGAAGTAAATGCTGAGGGCGGCAACCGACACAGCCAGCAAGACAACTCCGCTTCCGATCGTGTTCGGAACTGAACTGCCGTCTCTTCGAGGATGCAACGCAATCGCAAGGCACAGGAAAGACGACGCCATAATCCAATGGGCAACTATCCGGGTGATGTCGCCTTCTGCTGTGACTCTTGGCAGGATGTCCGATGCCATATCGAAGGCAGGCATGATGGTCAGCCATCGCTGCAGCTCTATCGGCAGATTGAAGATGCTCCACAATTGCAGTCCTATGAGCGCCAGCGAGATGGTGGCGACCACCATTCTGGCACGGAAAACGACGGTGATCAGAACGATGATCGAACACCATAGGAGTAAGGAAGTCAGAGTACCCAACAGAAAACCCAACAGCGAGAATGATTCAACCGGGTCGCCGTAGGGAAAGCCATAGCTGGACGCTATCAGTCCAAACGTCCCAAATAGGAGAGCGATGATGGGCAAGGGGATCCAGATCACGAACACCAGACCAGCTACCTTCCCAAGCAGGAATTCCGCATTGGAAAGTGGCCTGGAATCCAACACTTCTGTCATTCGATCTCGTTCGTCCCTGGCTCGAATATCGAAGGCCAGGAATACGAGCCCAACAAGAAAAATCAGCAACAGTTTAGAACCGGCCGAAGCTATCAGATAGCGAGGCCCCATGACACCGATGGCGGCTGACACATATGAAAACCTGCCGTGCAAGAAGGTGGATTCCGCGAGCGCGCCTAGCGCAGCGATCGTCGAGATCACGGCAAACACCCAGTATCGGGTCAGTCTCCTGTTGGAGCGCACTTCCGCACGGGCAACTACAAGTATTATCGGCAGTCGCATCACGCTTTCTTCTTAACAACCTGGCCGTTTAGCATAGCAAGGTGTCCAGGTATCCATCGAGACTATTGCGAATTTCCATCTTCGGGTCTGAATCCTAACCCCTTGATAATCTTGTTCTGAAACTCTTGCTTATTGACTACATCAGCCACAAGGACTGTCTGACGACGGAAGCCCGCTGCATGGGTGCCGCCATATGGTTTGTTGTCCAAATGGCGCCATAGTTCCTCGTCATCTTTAATGCAGGGACGAATCAAGGTCCGGATGGGTTCTCCCTTGGACAGTCTGAGGTGTCTAGACTTCTGACCCAGTGGCGGGCGGATCCCATGGATCCATGCTGATGCTGATCTGTTGTTTAGCGGAAAGACTCACAGCGTCAGGCAGACGCTGATGACGCAGTTGTCGCAGAGCGTCTCGGCGACGAATGCGGTTCCTGCCACGCCGGAAGCAGGTAACCGTGGCTTACCTGATATCATCTAGATTTTGGGGCTTGTTAATCCCAGATCGTAGGAAACATCCTTGGGTTGGGATAGCGGAATACGATGTTGACTACATAATCTCGAGCTCACTGACCGCCTTCAAGACGTTTCAGGCCAATAGATTCCACCAGATCCAGTTGTTTTTCCCTGAGTGCTTCCTTGACCCCCGTACCACCGTTGCTGATGAGGAGCGTATTTGCATTGGCTGATGTATAGGCGGGCCAGCGCGGCAGATTCTTGCCGTTGGGGTCCCCACTCTTGGCAAATTGAACCCAGTATTGGTGCATTACGCGGGCAGTATCATGATCTTTCTCTGTGGGCTCATACCGGCCGGCGGGAATACCGAGCTGGCTTGCCAGTCGCTCATTAAGGTTAAACGCACCCAGAATATCGAACACGTAAGGCACCTCTGCGCCGTGCGAAGTCCCCGGTACCTTGCCGAGAAAAGCCTCCCATACATAGTCCATGCGATAGGTCCATCCGCCGGACTTGACCGTATCCATTCTGGCACCGAGATAGCGCGTCGGTGCAACGAAAAGCGCATCACCATAGAAGAGTAGCGGTAGCATCTCATCTTCTCTGGGGCGGTCATAAGCCTCGACGACAGCCTCGATATTCTGGTTCATGGCCACGGTAAAAGCAGGAATGGGTATGGCCGATGCTAACGACCCCTCGTAGCTGTTAGCGCCTCCGATGTAAGGTACGTCATTCTGTTCACCCCGACGGAAGATTTCGGGAACGTGATCCGTCAGCACCTCTCCGTCAACAAAGGTCTGGAAACCAACTCGCGCGGGAAACGGTTCATAAAGATCTCGCCAAGTCATGGCCTTAAGACGTTCGATGCTGCCAGCGGCGTTCTCCTTGGTGAAGGCGACAGCCACACGATCGAAATCAGACAGGCTGCGAGAAACTGTCAGGCCGTTGGCGCCGCTCTGGGCAATAGCCCGGTGGAAGAGCCCCTTGGCACGCGGAGACACCATGAGGTTGTTGACGTGGGTCCCACCGGCAGAAACACCGAAGATGGTAACGCGGCCGGGATCACCGCCAAAGTTTGCGATATTGCGCTTGATCCATTTGAGTGCGGCAATCTGATCCATGACCCCGAAATTACCGGTCGCTTCACCTGCTGTTTCGGCGGCCCGCGTCAGATCAGGATGGGCAAAGACACCAAAGAGACCCAACCGATAATTCATGGAGACCAGTACAACATCATCCCGGGCGAAATTAGCACCATTGATAATGCCGCTGCCAACAATATTGGCTCCGCCGTGTATCCACAGCATCACGGGAAGATTGTCAGCTCCGGGACGAGCCCACACATTCAGCGTCAGACAATCTTCACTCTCCAGCCTCTGACCGCGATTTGACTGGGGGCAGATTGCCCCAAAGTTCTTCGCATGACGTATTCCCGGCCAGGCCGCGACCGACTGGGGCGCACGCCAACGAAGCTCCCCGATGGGCGGCGCAGCAAAGGGAATAGCGCGAAAGACGTTGATGCCATCTTCGTTAACCCCCTCGATGACACCTGAGTGGATCTTGGCCCTGGGTGCATCTGCTTCTTCGGATAATACTGTTCCACCAAGCAGGCAGAGAACAACAGTGAATATGAGTCGCATCGTGTTCACCTTCAACTTCATCAGCCGTGAATATGGAAAGAATGCTCAAAAATACCAGATCATTCAGCTATGTGCAGAACCTGAGTCAATATACCATCATATCCGCGCGCGCACCGGTTCAGCACTTGCTTAACGAGTGGCCCGTTCCAGTCACAATCACAATATCAAAACGGAAGAGACGGGATTTCCAATTTAGAAACCGATTCTCTATCAAAGCCAAAGTCACGCAGCATCTGACTATATCTGGGATGTGCATAGTAATCAGGGGCGCGTTTGCGGTCAGCAAGGGTGCCATGTATTTCAAGAAAAGCGGGTATTTCAGATGATTCAAGCGCCCTTGTGCAATATTCCAGAGCGAGTTCGATCTCGCCTTCCAGGCTGGCAATCAACTGTTTCATGACGAACGATTGGTAGTCTGACGAGTGTTTCAGAGGCGCGAGAATCTTCTTGGCCCGGTCGATATCACTGGCCAAAGAAGGTATCACTGCCTCATAGATGGGATAGAAGTGACTCGTTTCCCCCCATGCTTCCTTGCCCTGGTCTAGTTGATTCTGCAAGGTTTGGCTGTCTCCCGTATTGGTCGCAATCATTGCTAGGTACAGGCAGCCATTCCCTCCCAGCGACTTCCCGTGTTCAATGGATCGATGTGCTGCATCGAATTTGTCTGCGAAAATACAGAACCTTCCCAACTGAAGATGAGCGGCAGGGCTGAGAGGATCCAATTCGACTCCATGCTTTAGAATTTCAATAGATACATCCAATCGGCCGATGGGTGCAAAAACCTTGGCGTAAAATTGCAGCAACTGCGGATCATTAGGCCGTTGTGTGACAAGATCGGAAAGATCATTGATCGCTCTTTGATAGTCTCGATGCCCGAAGAATAACTGTTGCGCCTTCAATGTCAGCAACATGGGATGATTTGGATTGAGTGTCAGTGCCCTGGCGGTGTACTCATCGATCAGGGGTTGTGTCTCCTCTTTCGATTTTACGCCCATATTGAAGAAGAAGGTGTTTACCTGGACCAGGCCAACGTATGCGTCTGCATATTCGGAGTCCAGTGAGATTGATTCTTCAAATGACTTAGCCGCCTCATCGAACTGTTCTCGAAAAAGGTGATGGCGACCCAGAAGATAAGCATTATAGGAACCCATATTGGTGGCCCGCGCTGGTTGTTCTTCGGTAGTTGCCAGGTGCCCATGCAGTGCCTTCAGAATCTCGGCGGTTATTTCATCTTGCACGACAAACACATCAGCCAGTTCCCGGTCGTAACGATTGGACCATAGGTGCATGCCATCGCTCACCAGAATGAGCTGAGCTGTCACGCGAATCCTCTTTCCTGCGGTGCGGATGCTCCCCTCAAGGACGTGACTGACATTGAGGCGTTTACCAATCTCACGAATATCGCGATTCTCGCCCTTGAACTGAAAGGAGGATGTGCGGGCAATGACTTTCACTGCCGGGAACTTCACACGCCCATTGATGATTTCTTCTGCCATCCCATCGCTAAAGTACTCCTGATCCGGATCATTGCTCATGTTGGCAAACGGGAGAACAGCGATTGATTTCTCTTTCGTCACAACGGGGGATCGACGCTCGCGGGCTTGCCCAGCAGTTCAGTGATCCCATCGATGACAGTTTCTAATTGCCCGGCCTGATCAGGCCAATCAATCATCCTTGCCGTTTGTGCGGTACGATAGGCTAGGGGCGGTTTGACATCATCAATGAGCAGAGGTACCAACAGCTCTCGGTCCAGACCCTCATGTGCTTCGGTTCTCACCCATTGGGATTTGATGGAGTGACTTGACCATACGACGACAACGCAGCGGGCTGCATCCAGGGCTTCTTCTATCCTATCCTCATAGCTTGGACCTGCGACCAGTTCTCTGTCCCACCAGACACCCCAGCCACATTTCTCAAGAGCTGCCACGAGCGGTTTCACCCGTTCAATGTCTTGGGAAGCATAGGATAAAAACAGGTCAGTCATAGTCAGTCTTTCCCAGGGCCGGAAAGAGCCGTGTCGATTACCCGCGTATTGTGGCGCTTATCTTACAGGGGGTGGCCGGGATGCGCAAAAGCGGTGAGCGTCGCATATATTGGCCGGGCTGGCGAGCGGTTCTTCGTTGAGTCTGTGCACCAAGGGCGGATTGCCAGTCGGTTAGAAATATGGTTTATTCGCGTCAAGCTCTTCCACGCTTTTGAATGCAAGATGGCAAGACTCGATCCATAGCAGGGCTCAGAGAACACTATCGCTTTAAAGGAGGCATTCGACGCATGACCAGCAATGAGACCACTCTCGGCGGTCGCTTACGCGATCAGGATATCGTCTTTGCCAACGGCAGTCGGGGAATCAACATCGACATTCCATCAGCATCGCCGGTCAATTACTTCCAGGTACTCAATGCACCCGGGGATATGCCTGCCGTCACACTGGACGGCAAACTGTTTCTGCCTTCAGGGACCACCGATCCCGTAGCGCTCGTAATGATCATTCCCGGGAGTCTGGGGGTGGCACCCTCCCACGTCGGCCACGCTGAAACACTCAATGCAGCGGGATTCGCTACATTTGTGCTGGATTGTTTTGGCGCCAGGGCCGTGACTTCAACGGTCGCCAATCAAACGCAGTTTTCGTTCGCAGCCAGCGCCTACGATGTTCTTGCCGCATACTCGGTACTTGCCAAACTGCCGGAAATCGATCCAATACGAATTGGTGCTCAAGGGCACAGCCGTGGTGGATCCGCTGTCATGACTGCTGCCACCCGGCGTTTTGCGACAGCAGTCGTTGGCGCAGACCGTGGCCTTGCCGCAGTACTGGCGGCCTATCCCTGGTGCGGCCAGCAATTCCTGGATCCCAGCGTGGGAAGTACTGAGGTCCGCGTACTGATGGGCGATGCGGATGAGTGGTGCTCACCCATGCAGGCGCAGGGACATTGCCAGGCCATTCGGTTGAGCGGCGGAGCTGCCAGCATGCGTTTGATTGGCGGCGCGCAACACAGCTTCGATAGAGACACACCGGTCACTCTTATCCCCGATGCTTCCGTCAGCCCGGCAGCCCCAATCACATTCATCGACGACAATGGCGCAATGATTCATCCAACTACTGACACGTCAGATCCCTCACTGGTAGACAGGGACGTGATGGTGTATGGAGTCAAGGCCGGCTATGGCGTGAAAGGGGCTAGAATCGGCAGTGCAGAGGGTGAGGCAAAGATGTTTTGCGACGACATGCTGGCATTCTGGGAGCGTGTACTTGGCAATCGGTAAAAGCTGTGTATCTAGCTTATACCCACTCGCCGCATCTTAACCGCGTCGTTGGCTCCCCTTGAATTCACTGCACTGATGTTGTTGTGTAGGGCGGTATAACACCAGTCAGCTATTCTGTAGATTCAGGCAGATCGGGTAGTTTCGGGGAATGCTGGGCGTATTCAACAGCAGTCGGAACAATGTCTGCTATGGAGGCGGCTGAATCTTGAATAGACCGACAGATGCCTAGTCTTGAGCGGTCTGCGTTCGGCCGCTTACAACAGAGAGCGTGTGAAAACCACAAATCCCTGAGTCTTGGCCTTAGCAGACCTCTGTATTTTGTGCGTGAGTGGTTGTTGTTAGCTGAAGTCGGGTAACAACTGGGAGACAAGTCTGATTAATACGCCGACAATTACCCC
>JASMJM010000006.1 GCA_030749725.1 Pseudomonadales bacterium
CATCTTCACCAAGGAGAGAGAGCGTCACGCGGTGGACCTGGTATTCCTGGATGAGCGGCGCAAGGAGTTGATTCTGGTGGAACTCAAGCTCGGCGTGCTGACCGGAGCTGCTATTGACCAGATCTCCCGTTACTTGGACAATGCATACAAGTCGACTCTATTGCGAACCTACCTGGACCAGGGGTTCAAGTTACGTGGTATGTTGGCGACCATTGAGAAAAGCGACATCAATGTTGCGAGATCCGATGTGACGGTACGGGTGATCGACCGGAGACGTGTCATCAAAGGACTACTCGCTTTGCGTAACGACGGGGTCTCGAAGACTGTTTCGAGCAAGAGACAGTAAGCACAACTGAATGAGTCGTCAGGAAACGAACCGATGGAGGAAGAGAAAAAAGGACGTCTGGCGTCGCAACTGCTCCGACGCGGTGATGGTGCGGACAGCAGCAAACCGTTAGACAAGAGCATCGTAGCTGATGACATCCGCCGAGCTGTTCGCAGGCTCACCCGTCAGGAATCGACATCATCCTCCCCTGCCCAAGAGCAATCGACATCAGCCGACATCACCTATCGACGTGATCTGCCAAGGGAAAACAAGCCGGCCGAGTTCTACCACCCTGTACCTACAGGGATGGTACAACTGGAACAGACCGTGAATGGCAGGGAAGAATCGAATCCTGACATGGGATCCCTGTATACGGTCACCACCAGAGCGAACTAGATCGATGGTGCCGAGACCGTTAGTGACCGATTCCGCGACATGATCTCAGCGAATGATTCCCCTCTCTGCCAACGACTGGCTGTACTCGGTGATCCGGCTGAATTCTCCCACCAAGACGTCGTATTCATGGATGTGGAGAGTACCGGTTTCGGCAATTCAGCGTTGTTCCTGATCGGTACCATGCTGTGGCACGGTGGCGGTTTCGAGGTCCGTCAATTCTTCGCTCGCAACTACGCGGAAGAACGCGGTGTTGTCACCATGTTCCTGGAGACGCTTGCCGAACACAAACTGCTCGTGACATTCAATGGCAAGAGTTTTGATTTCCCCTACATACGCGCACGGTCGGCTGCCACCGGTATCCAGTTTGTGGCAGATCCATACCATTTGGACTTGTTGCACGTGTGCCGGCGCATCTGGAAAGACCAGTTGCCGAACTGCAAGCTGCAGACATTGGAAGGCTATATCTGTAATCGGCATCGATTGGGTGACATCCCCGGCAGCGAAATCCCGGACGCATATCACGAGTATGTACGGACCAACAATGCCTGGCAGATGGTGGACGTGCTCAAGCACAACCTGCTGGATCTGGTCACCCTGGCGGATCTCATGAACCGTTTTCCGCCGCTGGACGATGAAGAATGACAAGGGGTATCAGTGGACGTTGAGAGATTCCTGCAGCTGGTGTATGGCCAAGACTTTTTCGACGACCAGGTAGTTCATTCCAAGGTACTTTCCGAAAAACCAGCGGTCTTCCAGGAAGTTGCGGGCGGTCTCCACGATGCTGTGGCAGAAACGTTAGATAGCCTCGACATCAAGCAGTTGTACTCCTACCAGGCCACCGCGATAGAGCAGGTTCGAGACCATCAAAATATCGTCATCGTCACCGGCACCGCAAGCGGGAAGACTTTGTGTTACACGATTCCCGTACTCGAAAAGCTGCTGGCGAATCGCCTTAGCACCATGCTGTTCATGTATCCCACCAAGGCGTTGGCCCAGGACCAGCTTCGCGCGTTGGGCGCTTTCCAGAGTAAAGACGGCCCCATTCAATTCATGGCCGGGACCTACGACGGCGATACGCCGCAGAACCTGCGTCGCAAACTGCGTGACGGTGGCAACGTGATCCTGACAAATCCCGATATGCTGCATCAGGGAATCCTGCCACAACACACTCGCTGGAGCCGGTTCTTCACCAATCTCCAGTACGTGGTGATCGACGAGGTGCACGCGTACCGCGGTGTGTTCGGCTCGCACCTGGCCAATGTGATTCGGCGCCTGAATCGTATCTGTCACCACTACGGATCGTCCCCCCAGTTTATCTGTTCATCGGCAACCATCGCCAATCCACGGCAACATGCTGAACGAATCTGCGGTGTGCCGATGCAACTGGTGGACAATGATGGCGCCCCGCGCGGTCCAAAACGGTTCATACTTTGGAATCCACCGCCTCTGAAAAACGCAGGTATGGGAGATGCGAGCAACTGGCGTATCGGGGGGGACCGGCGCAGTCCACTTGGGGAAGCCATTGAGTTGATGACGACACTGGTGAAGCAGGGGATTCAAACCATCGCCTTCGTGCGTACCAGACTGGCATCGGAACTCATCTTCAAGGGCTGCCGTGAGCGACTCGGTGCCGCCTCACGCCGTCTGGCAGATTCGGTGCACGCATACCGTGGCGGCTACCTGCCGGAAGAACGGCGTGAAATCGAGCGCAAACTGGCAAGCGGCGAGATTCTTGGCGTGTCGAGCACAAACGCGCTGGAATTGGGTATCGATATCGGCAGCCTCGATGCGTGCATTCTGGTTGGCTATCCCGGTACGATCGCCAGTCTGTGGCAGCAATCCGGACGTGCCGGACGGGGATGTGAAGAGTCGCTGGTCATTCTGCTGGCACAGAATTCACCCATGGACCAATACCTGATGGCACACACGGAGTATCTGTTCGCACAGAATCCGGAAAATGCGGTTGTCGATCCCGATAACCCCCACATCGTGGTTGGTCATCTGAAATGTGCAGCCAACGAGTTGTCACTGAGCGATGAACAGACGGAAGGATTCGGTCCCTATGCCACCGCCGTGCTTGAAGTGTTGGAAGAAGACCAGCATGTGCAACACATTGACAACAACTGGTATTGGGCCAGTTCCGAGTATCCATCCAGCAATGTGAACCTGCGCAATATAGCAGGCCCCGTATACACGATCCAGGACGAGTCCGAGGGCGAGCAGGTGATCGGTACCCTGGATGAAATCAGTGCCTTGTCGCAGCTTCACGATCATGCCGTGTATTTGCATGGAGCGGACACCTATTTCGTGAACCGACTGGATCTGGACAAGAAAATCGCTTACGTGGAGCGGCGTGACCTGGACTACTACACACAGTCGGTTCAGGCCTCGGAAATCAAGATCGATGACATAGAGGTCGAGGAAGATTGGCGGAACTGCCAGCTTGGATTCGGCGATGTCACCGTGACAACTTCCATCTCGATGTTCAAAAAGATCCGTTTTCACTCCCGCGACAGCCTTGGATACGAGGAACTGGATTTACCAAGGCAGCAGCTTGAGACGGTCACCTTCTGGTTTGCGCCACCTCACGAGATCTCCCAGGAGATGTCCGACAGACACATGTTGTTGGGAGAGGCGTTGATTGGCATAGCCAATGTGCTCGTCGAGGTGGTACCGCTCTTTGTGATGTGCGATACCCAGGATATCGGAGTGGTTATTGACGGCAAGAATCTGAATCGAGAGGCAATCTTCCTGCACGACCGCTATCTGGGGGGAATGGGGTATGCACGTCGTTGCCTGGCGCATTTCGACGATATAATACGAACCGTGGCGGAAGTAATCCGCGATTGTGGCTGTGAGGATGGTTGTCCATCCTGTGTCGGTTCCGGGCAGTCTCCATCGGCCATGACCGACCTCGATTCTTCGGTGCGTGGCCGGATCGCAACCAAAACTGCTTCCCGCTTCCTGTTGGATCGCCTTCTTTAGTTAGTGTCTGCCCAGATTTAGAATCCGTGCCACAGGTGCCCATCCGAATGCGGCCCACTCAAGTTATTGTTTTATCAGCAAACATTTCTACCCTGTCGCATGACTTTCGTCAATCATGCCTATTTATGGATGGACACTAGCTGGAGGGCAATCTCACAATTCGCGCAGGGCCGGCAATACCTCGTTGGCCATTAAACGCTCGTTTTCAGTCGTATAATCGCTGGGACAAGCCGAATTGAGAATAATGGTACGCGCGCCCGACTGCACGTATTCCTTCAATCTATCGATGCAATCTTGTGGATTGCCTGAAACAGCATATCTCCCAGCCAGCTTCGAAAAGTCCTGGTTATATTGCACAGACAATCTATCGATGGCCATTTTTGTGCCCTGATCTCTATCTTCATGAACTGCAAAGAAAATGAAGAGTCCTGGAATCACCGGCTCCGAACGACCGGCTTCCTTGGCGAACCCATCGATTGTCTGCAGACTTGAGGCGAGATGCTCCGGCGTATACATGTAGGGCAGCCAACCGTTCCCATATAGAGCGCAACGGCGCTTGGCAGCTTCACTGCGACCTGAAATCCAAACGGGCGGGTGGGGCTGCTGCACGGGCTTTGGACTTAGGGTAACTCCGGGCAGTTGGGTGAAGCGACCCTCGAAAAAAACGTCGTCTTCCGACCAGAGTCGTTTCATCACCCGTAGTGCTTCGTCAGTTCGTGCGCCGCGCTCCGAGACTTTTACACCACAGGCCTCAAATTCCTTGTCGAACTCACCACCAACACCAACGCCGAAGTGAAATCGACCGTCTGACAGCAGGTCCAGTGCGGCAACCTGTTTTGCCAGCAGTGCCGCTGGATAAAGCGGCACCAGCGTGATCGAACTCATCAGTTTGATTCGCGTTGTGGCACCGGCGGCGGCAGACAGTGAAATCAGGCCGTTGCCCGTGGGTCCATGGAAAAACACATGCTCGCCTGCGGAGATAAATTCGTACCCCAACTCCTCAGCATTCCTGGCGTCCGCCGCGACACTGTCCAGGCGCCGCAATCCGATCCCAAATTCGACGTTATTCATTTATACTCCTGTGCTCGGCTCCTATTGCCGGACCCACATTATAACCTCGACGACAGTTGTATTGTCGCGGACGGGACTTCGCAGACATGCATGGACCCTTCCCCTGTAGTTTCCCCAAGGAGTGCAGATGAGTCAGTCAAATGAACAGAGCCAGTCAGTGAAAATGGCAGCTATTGGATTGGGCTCGATGGGTAGTGTCAACATTCGAACTGCAAGCGAAGCGGGTGCCCGGATCGTCGCGCTTTGCGATGTGGACCAGGCACAGATGGCTCGGGTTCAAAAGTACTATCCCGATGCGTCGCTATACACGGACTATCGTCAGCTATTGGCGCAGCAAAAGGACATCGACGCAGTCATCGTCTCCACGCCGAACCATAGCCACGCCGTTATTTCATTGGCTGCCATGGAGTTGGGCAAGCATGTCTATTGTGAAAAGCCTCTTGCCCACACTCTGGTTGAAGTCCGTAAGATGACCGAGGCCGCGAGAGAGCACAAGGTGGCCACCCAATTGGGGAATCAGGGCCATTCCTATGCAACGAGCCGGGAATTAGGTGAGTGCATCCGCTCTGGTGCGATTGGCGACATCCAGGAAATACATCTGGTGGAGGCGGCTTTCAATTTCAGCCTGTTTGAACGGCTGCCCGACCCCGAGGAGGAACATGCGGTACCCGAAACCCTGGACTGGGATCTGTGGCTTGGGCCCGTGCCGTATCGCAAATACCATCCGCGCTACCATCCGGGCATGTGGCGCTGTTTTCGGCCTTTCTCGTCCGGCATGATCGGCGATTTTTTCTGTCACGCTGGTGACCCGATGGTGTCCGCACTGAATCTTGGGGCACCCGCCTCAATACTGGCTGAGGCGGACGGATACGATGATGACCAGATCAAGGAGACATTCCCCCGGTCCTCGAAAATACGATTCGAATTTCCGGCCGAGGGCAGTCGACCACCCGTGACACTCTATTGGTACGACGGCGACGTTTACACCCCGCCGCGTCCGGAAGAATTGGCCGACGGTGAAGAAACCATCCCCAGTCTCGGTGCCGGTGGCGTCGGCGGGCTTGTCATCGGTACCAAGGGCAAGATCATATACGGTTCTCACGGTGCTGCCGAGTGGCGAATTATCCCCGAAGCCAACATGCAGGCATATTGGAAAGACGGCACAAGGTCTCCCGATCTGAGGGGGCAAGGCATGCCCGATAACATGGCGCACCATTTGGATTTTATCCAGGCTTGCCAAGGGGGAGCCCCCGCGGGATCGAATTTCGATCATGGTGGCCCGTTAACCGAAATTGCCATACTGGGGAATATCGCCCAACAGATACCGGGCACGAAGCTACAGTGGGATGCAGAGAATATGACGTTCCCGAATCAGCCGGAAGCCAATCAGCTTCTCCATTACCAGTATCGGGATGGATGGACACTGTGAGGGTGTAGATATTGTCCAAGATGATCTGAGGGCCAACCCCGATTTGTTGCCTCTCCTGAGCAGCGCTCGCCGGAACGGGTCGCTTTGATTAGTTTGGTCGCTACGTTAATATTGATGGACCAAGAACAATAAGGAACAAGGCATGGAAAGGCCGTTTCCAGCCTACAAAGGTGATCATCCTTATATCTTCGTCAGTTACGCTCACGACGACAGCGAAGCGGTATTTCCCGAAATCAAGTGGCTGCGGGATCAGGGCTTTAATATTTGGTATGACGAGGGGATCAGTCCCGGCTCAACCTGGCGCGATGAAGTCGCCCTCGCACTGACCCAGTGTAGTGTCTTTCTATATTATGTGACGCCCCGATCCGTAGCCTCCACCAATTGCCTCAATGAGGTGAACTTCTGCCTTTCGAGGGAGCGGAAGATTCTGTCCGTCCACCTGGAGCGGACTGAATTGCCGGCCGGTCTCGAACTCAGTTTGAGTGCGATGCAGGCAATAATCAGCAACGATCACTCCCAGGAGGCATATCAGGCCAAGTTGTCCGACAGTCTTAGATCATTGCTGCCGACTGTCATTGAACCGGTTGTTTTGCCTGACGATCGACCCGGTCGGACGGAGAGCGATGAGGAATCCATCGCAATTCTACCGTTGGTCAATCGGAGCAATGATTCTGACAACGAATATCTGTGCGATGGTATTTCCGAAGAACTGATAGCCGGACTCTCCAAAGTCGAAGGGTTAGGGGTTGCTTCACAGCTATCGTCGTTTGCACTCAAGAATCAGAGTCTTGATGTGGGACTGATCGGGGAAAGACTGAGAGTTGCTCACGTCTTAAGTGGCAGTATTCAGAAGGACGGTAATCGTGTCCGGATCAACGTGCTGCTGAGCAAGGTATCCGATGGCAAGACACTGTGGTCAGAGCACTATAACCGAGAATTGGCCGACATTTTCGAACTGCAGGAGGATGTGGCGAGGCAGGTGATCGATGCACTCAAAGGTTGAGCTGGGTGCGGATCAGAAGGTGCAATTGGTCAATGTGGGAACGCAAAATGTGCGAGCTTACGATGTATTCCTGTTAGGTTTGCACGAGGCCCACTGGAGCACGCGCCAGTCTTTTGAGCAAGCGATCAACCATTTTCAGTTGGCTGCTCAACTGGATCCCGGTTTTGGTCGTGTCTACTGGTGGTTACATCTGTGTTACTCCCGTCTCATGGGTGTGGGTTTACCCCCTGAAGAGATGGCACCGAAGGCGGAGGAAGCGCTTAAACGGGCCGAGGCCGCAGGATTTGTGCCGCCAATTCCGTGGGTTCAGGCACGAAGAGACCTGTATCCGGAGACTCGACCGGCACAGAGGGCATTGGCGATTGAAGCCTGTAAGAAGATTCGCCAGCCTGATCCTGAGTGGCAGTCGTGGGAGTACCTGCAATTGGGTGACTGCCTGGTGGCGGCAGGACTCTTCCACGCGGCACTGGACTATACCGAGCGGTATCTTGAAAGCGCGCAGCATGACCTGAGTGATACGATGAATCTGCAGACCTACAGGCACCTGCTAACTCGGTTGGGACGTTACGACAAAGCGATCGATCTCTGGACAGAGTTGATTGCAGCAAGGCCGGATGATCCGATTGCCGTTGGGGAACGGGCGCTGCTCTACAGTCGTACCGGCCAGTATGAGAAGGCCGAGCAGGATCTGACAGAGTTAAGAAAGGTGTTCCCACGCAGTTTTCCCGAACTCTATCATATGTACTGGCGGCGGGACGTGGATGCGGCGAAAGCCTATTTCACTTGGCTGGAGGGTCGCAAGAATCTGCAGCCACTCTACAAATACTGGGGCTGTTTTTTGCTGGCCGATGTGGAAGGCGGCATCAGTTACGTGGAGGAGGAGATTAGTCGAGGTGTGTCTGCCATCTTGCCGGTGAATCCGGCACAGGTGCGCCTACAGGTCACTAGACCCTTGCCACAGTCCATCTCGCGAGAGGTGGAGCAGCACCCCCGATTCCAGGCAATCTTGAAGCAGTTTGGTCTTGACGATACGTGGCGCGATGAGCTGATGGCGATGGCTAACGAACTCACCGATGTCACAGGCATTCATGTGCAGTTGGACGATGCTCGCTGACAGGCAGCGGCGAGTGATTCAAGATTAGGTTTGGCTAAGGCTCGTAACGTAACGCTTCCCCCGGATTGACCCTTGCTGCTTGGTAGGATTATGCTGTTACGGTCGGTGAATGCCTTCGCTGGAAATACCGATGATTGACATCCGCGTTACCGCCCGTCTGTTCAGAGCATCCATCTGAGCCTGACCTCCACCGAACTGAACTCAGCCCCCGCACCTGGGTACCAACAATAATAAATGGATTACTTCCTGCGGCTAAGAGTCGGGTAGGAAGAAGGAACGTAAAGCAGCACGATGAACAAGGTTATTCCCGTAACCGCATCAGGAAATGCATTCGATATCCATCGAGATCTCACCATCTCCACCAGGGCGCAAAAACCTGGCCCTCCCGAGCGATGCGACGGAATGTCGGTGGGCATCTTGACGATGGAACACGATGCGCCGCATGCTGGTGAAGTCCACCCGGATGGTGACGAATTGCTATATGTCATATCCGGAAAACTTCGAGTCAATTGCGACTCCTTGCCGAATCAACCCTTGGAACTGAATCCCGGAATGGTCTGCATCATCAAGAAGGGAGAGTGGCACAAGGTGGATGTGCTAGAGAAGACGCAGCTGTTACACATCACGCCTGGACCAAATGGTGATCACAGACCACTGTAATTCGAGTGCCTAAAGCCTGCCGTCAGATGCAGCACATTTTCTCATGTTGGGTTACCCGGTTTTCTGCAGATCTACGGTCCGTTTATGAGTATGAAAGGTTAAGAAAAGGAACGGATTAGGAAGGGAATAATCCTGGAACCCCGATAGAAGGTACAAGGCGGAAGACAGAAGACATTAGGGAAGACACACCTCGCGGGCTAAACGGAACCCGGTCACATTTCCAACCTAACACTAGTGATGAGGTTCACAAAACGGGTCGCTTATTTACTCATCTTGGTTGTTTAAGGATACAATTTGCTTGAACGATTGAATGGGGCTTTTACAATGAATATGACAATTCTTGGTAAAGGTAATTTGATTTTTGTGCTGATGTTCGCAACCCTTACGGTCAATGCGGATGATGGCATCATTACACGACTGGGTCTGGAATTTGACTATGGCCTGGTCACTGTGGTGTCCCTGTTAGTCGCCGTATTGCTGATCGGCCAGACGGCATTGATCGTCTCTCTGGTCATGTCATTGAGTCTGGTGGCCAATATGCCTACTGAGTTCGCATTGAACTTTGGAATGGACCGTGACATGTACTTGGGAGTCGCAACCGCCGTTGTGTTTGCGCCAATCATCTCCCGGGTGCTGGATTGATCTTGAAGCCAATCCGCCATATGCCCGCCGGGCCCTTAGCAGTTAGCTATATCTCATTCGGCAAAGAGACGTTCTGAACTAAGGCGATCGGTCGCGCAGCGGACCCTTGGTCGAATCCAGAATCAATCCGATGTGCCCGTTCCCCAACGGATCGCATTCTTGAGAAGTTGTTGGTAGGCCTCACTGGTCCAGGCCCCACGGAAGTGAAGTGGCACCACATGGTCCGGATCGATATTGGTCGCTACGGTCACCTGAACATTTGTCGTTGGGGTGTGGCAATGCCCGGGGGCGAAATAGGCGACAGCTCCCTTGCCTACCTCTCGCACGTACCCCAACGCCCGGTTCTTGCCATCGGGCAGCAGCGAAGTGTCCTCGCCATATATTTCCTCTACATATCGCGGTGCTTCGATGTCAGATGTGGTCAGTAGCACCTGTGTATCCGGGTGGATGACTTCGATCATGTAGGGCTCGTCCTTGATAGCAAACGAAGCGGGCAAGTTCTGCATAAGCGGGTGGCTCTGATCGCACACGTCCACGGTGAATTCACGAATCGGCGGATGGGTTAAGAAGAACCCGCCCAGGGCGTCATGGTACGCCGACTTGACCCAGCGGCGCATGCCACTGCCATCGACCCGTACCGCCTTGCCGCCAGAGCTGCCATGGAGGGCGAGCCAGCGTCCGCCTTCGTTCATCCAGTCCTGGATGAAGGCCGTCTGTTCATCGTCGGCAAACGGGCCGGCGACGTAGGTGACGAGGAACTGGCAGTCGCGGAGCCATTTGTCACAGTCGGTAAAGTCGTTGCTCACGGTTGCGTGGACGTCTTCATTTGACTGTAACGCCTGCAGAAGCTGCACTCTGGCGAAGTCCATGTCGTGACCGGCGTGTTGACCCGGTGGAAAGCCTCCGGCAACTAAGTGGGTGCGAATTGTTGTCATTTTGGGTTCCTCTTGAAAGGGGGTTTGCGTTTGGCAGGACTGATACAGTTCAGCTCGCCGTGGCGACCTTGGCCCTGCGCGTAAAGATGGATGTGATAAGAGACAAAATCGTGCCGATGAACATGGTCCCGATAAACCCCATCACGGGGGTCGCGATGGGACCGATGAGCATTTTTTGCATCTCTATTGCCGGGCCGAGCTGATCTTCCGGCAGGCCCTGGCTTCGCAATGTCTCTTCCGCGACTGCCGTGACGCGACTTGCCAGCTCCAGATCGATGAAGCTCCAATGGACGATCAGGTAGACGGTCGTCACGAGGGCGTAGTAACAGATGATCATCACCCCGAGGCCGAAGGTCTCGCCATAGCCTATTACCAGCGTTTCGGCTTTCCTGTAGGCGATCTGTCCCCACAGGATAATCCCCAATAGTACCGGGTAGCTGGCATACTGGCTGAGCGTAGATTCGGACATGTCGAGCAGGAAGAACAGCAGCGTCAGTACGATTGACACTGCCGCGCCGATGAGGCCGAACTTGAGCGCGAACTTGAACAAGGATATTGATTCGTTTGCCATGGGATGGTTACTCCTCGGTGACGGACTTGATGTCCACAAACCAACGATTGCCTCCTCCGCCAGATGGTAGAGGACGACGTCTATGCGGTCAACACATTGGGGCTGAAGGCTCCGTCATGGGTCCAGCACTTCGGCGAGCGTGACGGCCCGGCCCAGTTTCGCGGACGCGTAAATGGCGTCCATCAGTTCGCTCTGATGCACGCCGTTCTCGGCAGACGTGGTGGGCGCTGATTTGCCTTGCATTAAATCGACAAAGTGTCGTGTCGGGGTTACGGTTGTTGCGCCAAGCTCGTTACTCAGGTCGATCTGCTCGTCCTTGTCCCATGCCTGAATGCGCTGACCAGCCCAGGGGTCGATGCGCACGCGTCCCTTATCGAATATGAACACCATGTCCGCCGTCGCTGATGCACAGTTGCCGTTGACCGTCACACTGGCCAACACATCATTTTCAAAACGAATGTTAATCACGCTGTTGATGTCGACTTCGCAGCCGTAGGTTTCAATAAACGCAGAGACCAGCTTGGGTGATGATGCAACCGACCACACCAGGCTGCACAGTGAATGTGCGCCGCTGTCATAGGCCTGACCACCGCCGGATAGCCGAGGGTCCTGGCGCCAGGTGCCCGTGGTTCCCCGCATCCAGTTCTGGGTCAGATAGCCATTGACCATCTGCAGGTTACCGAAACGCTGATCGGTGATGATCTTCTTCAGCAGAGCGAGGACTGGTGTGCACGGGCTGTTGTAGCCGATGATAAACGTCTTGTCGCTCTGGGTTGCTCTATCGCGCAGGGCATAAGCATCCTTAATTGAGGTCACCATGGGCTTTTCCAGCAGGATGTGTACGTCCGCATCCAGTGCCTGACCGGCATGAGCATAGTGCAATGTATGGGGAGTGCAGACGATGACGCCATCGAGATTGGATTCGTCGTACATCTTCTGAGCATCCGTGTAATGTGACGGCACGTGGTGGGTGCCGGTGAAGTACTTGGCTGCAAACGCTTCGGTAATGTCTGCGCTGAGATCGCTCAGCGCCACCACTTCGACTTCGTCACCCATATTGATCAATCGTTCAGCATGGATTCCAGCCATCATGCCGTCACCCAGCAAGCCGATTCGCAAAGTCATTGAACTCTCCTTTATGCACTACCAAACCATGCCAAACACCCTAAACCGAACCGTATGACAACTCAACTCTCGGAGCAGTGGCGACCATGAGCCGTCTAAAAAGAGAGTGACTTGTAAAGCTGACGCTTTCATAATGGAGTCAAACAGAGTGGCATAACCAGGAGGCCCTCATGATCATCTGCCTAGACCACATCGGCGTTGTTGCACACACAATTGAAGAAGCAATGGGCGTTCTCGATGCCAAACTCGGCTTTCCTCTCGATGCCAGCCGTTCACCCCTGCCGGACGGCGCCTATTTTGCACCGGAAGGCACGCACAACTACTTTTTCCAGGTAGGTGAAGGTCAGACTCAAGTTGAGGTCCTCATCCCCGTCGTCCCCGAAGCCGGAACCTACAAGTATCTGCAACGATTCGGCCCAGGTCTGCACCACTGGGGCTACGGCTGTGACAGCGTTGACGAGGAAGCAGCGCGCCTTCGTGCACAGGGCTTGCGACAGATAGATTTGGGCGTGCCGAATCCCCAACCCAACGCGGCGGCTTTCTTTCATCCCAAGTCGGCGGGAGGGATACTCACCGAACTTGTGCCGGTACGCCGCAGCAGTAGTTGAGCAGTCGAGACCATCAGCTACGTCTGGTGAAGACTTCACCCGATGCTTTCCGGATCAAGAGACGGATAATCTCAATCCTTTGACTTGGTATCACTCAGGCTGATACATCCGTGTGCACGCGTGGGTCTCTGTAGCGACGTGTGATTGGGCTCAGGGGGAAACGATCGGATCTGGACAGCGATCACGCAGGCCACAATCGGCGCAATAATTCCCGACCCAGAACTCATCGAACAACGTAGAGAGCCTGCCGACCCAACCGGGATCGCGGGTCACTATGCCCAATTCAAGATTGCGCCGTTGTGGCTTTCTTACACCAAGTCCGGCCCCGGTAAAATTTGCCGAACCCATGTAGGCGAACCGCCCATCCACGATGGCCATTTTCCAATGGGAGCGAGGGCATATCTGCAGTTCCAGCCCACCGCCAATCAGGTGACCGCAATCCTCAAGCGTGTCACGAAATGGTCGCGACGGCAACTCAGAGTGGATGACGCGAAACCGGACGCCTTCTGCAGCCATAAGGTCGAAGCGCTCAAGTATCGGCATATAGCCACGAACCTTGGCTACATGCATGTCTTTGAGATTGGCAGTAGCGATCCAAACGGTGCGTCGTGCCTCCAGGACTTCATCCAGAATCACCTCTTGATGCAGGTCGAAACCGTGTACCAGTTTAGTATCTTCAGGCATTTTCAGCTTACGTAGTGGTGCTTGAGAAAAGGAGTATGGCCGAATTCTGTAATCCTGGCGAGCCGGAACTGGCGGGCGGGTAAGGCGTTCTGGAAACGAAAACCTGATAGACAGCATTTTGCCTGGGTCGCCACACTAGCTTGTCTGTTGGATCCACCTGATGACGATACTCATTGGGCCAGGAACAGTCCATTGCATTGCCACTGTCCATTCCGGCTCAGATGGTATGCTTTGCTTGAATCTATCGCTGCGGTAGTATGGATCCTCCCCAAGAGCACGGAAAGGCAGGGAGAAGAGACACTAAAATGTCAGCAAACTATCATTTGCGCCGCGCCTGTGGTATATGGTTAGCCAACTTCGTACCCATCACTATGATGACGCTGGTATATCTAGTGCTGAGCATTGTGACGCTTGGATTCATGTCAGCGGTATTGGAGGTGGGTTTCATGCACGCCTTGCTTCGGTTGATCAGGGAGGAGAGGAGGCCCCAAGTAGGCGATCTCTTCTCACACATGCACGTGTTCTTCCCTCTTCTTGTATTCACTATAGCGGTGGCGATTATCGCGGTGATATGCGTGGTCCTGCTGAGGGTGGCGGGCATCATCCTATTAATTACCATCGCGTTCTTTTGCATCTACATGCTGACCTTTATGGCAGATCAAAAAGTCGGTGTAATCGATGCGATAGAGGACAGTGTCGACCTGGCCGTCCACGGAGACATTGCCCAGCACATCGGTGTCCTGGTCATCTATCTACTCGTGAAGGTGTTGGGGTCCACCATCATCCTGTTGCCTGTGACCGAACCGATAGCAATCATATTTTTGGTCTTGGTTTATCTGGATCGGACAAAGCGCAGGAACGCATCCAGCCAGGGTTTCACGTTGGACCTGTAGAGTTTCCCATGGGGTGTCGGGCAAACCCTCAATCGATTCGTGTCTTGACCGGCTCCATGAATTGATGGAGCAATCGGTCGTCTGACTACTAACGCATTAACGCTTGGTATTGTCGGTTTCTCAAGGAGTCCCAGCACGCCCGGTTGGATTCCATGCTGGAGATGTCCGCCTCACTGCAGGCGTTAGCGCTTCAGACGGAGGATCACGCCGAAGCCGTGAGAGCGATCATCGAAAAACGCCCACCGCAATTCAAGGGAGATT
>JASMJM010000007.1 GCA_030749725.1 Pseudomonadales bacterium
CGACGGCGTTCACGATAAACGGACCATCTTTCACGACAAACTTAACCGCATCAGTGCCATCGCTATTGGATTCGGTGGCGTATTCGTTGGCGCGACGCCGTATCTCCAATTCATTCCGGATCGGGACGGTGATGACAAACCCGACGGCGAACCGGAAGCGTTATTGGATGGCTGGGATTATTTGACTCACCACTTCATCAATTCCTTCATCTGGGGACCCGACGGCTGGCTTTACGGTTTGAAGGGAATCGGCAGGTCGAATGTCGGCAAACCGGGTACGCCCGCGAAAGAGCGTCTGCTTATTCGGAATGGCGTATGGCGATACCATCCGATCAAGCGCAGAGTCGAGGCATGGTGCCGGGGTTCGTATAACCCCTGGGGTATTGATTACGACGACTATGGTGAAATGTTTGAGGTCACCTGTATCACCGAACATCTCTATCATGCCGTGCAGGGCGCGCGTCTGGACAACCGGGACTGGTGCCGGGGTCCGTACGTCTATGATTACATGAGGTGCATCGCCGATCACAGCCATCGCAGAATGGCGGGTGGCCATTCGCATTGTGGGCTGATCGTTTACCTTGGCGACGCCTTTCCCGATCAGTATCGCAACCGACTTCTTATGGGCAACGTGAACGGCCGGCGCGTGAACGTCGATATTCCCGTTGCCAAAGGATCGGGTTTCATCGCAAAGCACGGCAAGGATTTTATGCTGCCAAAGGACAAGTTCTTCCTTCCCGTGCAGCTCAAGTATGGTGCGGACGGCGCCGTCTACGTGTGTGATTTCTACGAAACACGAATCTGCTGGGGAGAGAAAGGGGACCACCTCTACGATGGCAGGATTTTCAAGATTCAACACAAGAGCACTCAGCCCAAGCCTGTTCAGGTAAACATTGGCAAACTCAGCGATGACGAACTGGTTGCGATGCAACTGCACCGTAACGATTGGTTTGTTCGTCGCGCCCGGCTGCAATTGCAGGCGCGGGGTTCCAATCCCAAAGTTCACCAGGCCCTGTTAAAGATCCTGCGCACCCATGAGGAAGTGCCCCGCAAACTGCGAGCACTGTGGGCGCTGCATGCCACGCAGGGGCTGACCGAGGACATTTTCCTTGAATGTCTGAAAAGCCCTCATGCCCACGTTCGTGCATGGGCTGTTCAACTTGCCTGTGAGGATCAGAAACCCACGCAATCCATCCTGGAACGCTTCACGGCCCTGGCCAAAGACGATCCGTCTCCTGTGGCGCGGCGTTACCTTGCCAGCGCACTGCCGCGCCTGCCCGAACAGGATCAGTGGCGGCTGCTCAACGGCCTGACGCTTCATGCGGAAGACAATTCGGATCCCAATATTCCTCTGCTGTTGTGGTACGGACTGGAGCCGCTGATTGCCAAGGACGCCACCCCGGCAATTGCACTGTTGCCGACGATGGGAATGCCCAGATTGCTGCGTTTTTCGGCACGCAGAATCACGGCCCTGAACAACGCATCAGCATTGGACAAACTGGTCGCAGCTCTGGGACAAATCGATAACGACACCAAACGCCTGGACGTCGCGCGCGGCATTGCCGACCAGTATCTCACTGGCCACACTCGATCGAAGCTGCCGGCATCCTGGCCGGAGACGCGCAAACGCCTGCTGGCCAGTCCCAATAAATCGTTACATGCCCTGACCCAGGATCTCTCGCTCTTCTTTGGCGATCCCGCGGGCGTTGCCCCGCTTCGTAATCTCATCTTGGACGCAAACAAAAGTGATGCTCAGCGCGCTAATGCTCTGCACAAATTCGCGCGTCTGAATCTTCCGGATCTGCTCACCGTGCTACAGCAGCTATTCAAACAGCCCGGCCTTGCCAGTAATCGCCGTTTGCTGCAGAGAGCCTTCGATGTGTTTACCCAGAACCGATTCAAGGAAACTGCCGCCACGATCCTGAAGCTTTACCCGTCGCTCAAGCCCGAACAGAAACGCAAGGCGTTATACGTGCTGGTCTCACGACGCGACTACGCACAGTCATTGGCGGCAGCCATCAATGACGCAAGCATCGCTCAGGGAGATTTGACACGAGATCTGGTTCGCCGCGCCAACGCACTGAAGGTCTCTGACCTCGACCAGTCGCTCCTGCGTCATTGGGGCGTTGCCCGGCAAACGCCACGCGATAAGCGCAGATTGATTGGCCAACTGAAGAGGCAGTTACAGAAGACGCTGAAGAGCAAAGAGGTCAATCCAACCCATGGTCGCCAGCTCTTCAGCAAACTGTGTTCAAACTGCCATCGGCTCCATGATGCCGGCGGAGACCTGGGTCCGGACCTCACCGGCTCGAACCGTGCTGATCTGAACTATCTACTCGAGAACATCGTGGATCCCAACGCCGCAGTGGACAAGAGCTACATCCTTCAAACGATCCTCACCACCGACGAGCGCGTCCTTGAGGGCGTGCTTCAAAACAGCGACAAAAACAGTGTCTCTCTCAAAACAGTGACTGGCCCCATACAGGTATCCCGCAACGAAATAATGAAAATGGTCAACACCAAGATGTCAGCCATGCCCGAGGGGCTTTTGCTCGGGCTGAAACCTATCGAGATCCGCGATCTCATCGCGTATCTACAGAGTAAGGAACAAGTGCCTCTCGAAAAGAGACCGGAATAGGAGGAGGAGCTACCTCCCGGAGCGCGCAGGGTTTTCCCGACAGACCCAACTTCATCCTGAAGTAGACATGCATCATAGGAGGTCCATGCGTTGATATTTGCGAGCATTCCCTTTGGTAATCAGTTGATT
>JASMJM010000008.1 GCA_030749725.1 Pseudomonadales bacterium
AAGGAGAATCAATGCGCAAAACCAAGAAAACTGTTGACTGAAGATGAACGGTCGCGGTAAAACGCGACAGGTTTGATGCGTTGGAGAATTACGCGTTCACAATCGATAGGAATCGCTGTTCAACTTCGCAGGAATATGCAGCTTCTCCTACAGGTCGAAAAATACGGCAATCTGCTGAACGGCACGATCGGCTTCAGGGGGCTGGGCAATACTTACCGAAATCAGGTCAGCTCAGGTCTGTCGCAACTGGCGCGCCACCACCAGCACTGGGTTCACCCGCCGGAAGAGTGGCGATCTTCGACCCGCAAACCGATGCTACAGTTCAGATCACTGGCCGCACACCTGCTGGATAAATATTCGGTGCCATCCTATCTGCTGGCCGCCTGGTTTGAGGGCGACCCGGTAGAAGCAGCCATTCAGCAGCGATGGTACACGCACATAGCGGGCGGCAAGAACATCCGAACGAGTGACGACCTTCCGTTTCGCCTGACCAAGAAGGCAGCACATCTATTCATGACCGGCCAGCATTGGGTGCCGCCGCTTGCGATGCTGCGGGTAGCACAGATTAAAGCCATGGCACAAGAGGCGAGCGCCATGCGTGTCCTGGCCATAGCCAGGCACGATCGTATTCATGACCGTGCCAACGCCGACTTCTGGACTTCGATCATCCACTTTCTGCTGAACAACCCCATGCTCGAGCGCAGTTACATCGCGCCGCTCATCGATTTTATCCATTACACCAAGTTTGAAAATCGGCGTGTCCCGCAGCCGGATGGATCCGTTCGCATCGAATCCCCTGTGCATCCCAACTTTTCAATCAAGGGGCGCAGTATTGACAAGCTGGTGCGCCTGGTGGACGACTGGCACGTGCAATTATCCGGAGAAGAGTACGACTACGTCGAAGAGTGGCAACCATCCAGTTTGAACAAGTTCGAATTAACTGAAGATAACGAAGAACTCAAGGCGCGCATTCACTGGACGATCCAGGAATTGTGTACGTCGGCACTGTTACAGGTAGAAGGCCGTATGATGCACCACTGCGTGGGTTCCTATACAAAGAGCTGCATATCCGGTGAGACGTCAATCTGGTCGCTGCGGACACGAAGAGATGAAGAGGACGCTGAACAATTTCACGTGCTGACCATCGCCGTGGACAATAAGAAACGCAAGGTCACCCAGGCACGGGGTAAATTCAACCTGCAACCACATGGATCGAGATTGAGCAGGAAGCAGCGTCAGACGGACAGCAATTACCGCGTCGCCCTGCGTGAATCCGCTCGCATTCTGGCACTGTGGCGCAAGCGAGAGGGATTGGGCTACGCATCGGAGTAGAACCTACATCCATACCGGTCGAGGTCCATGGGGTCAGGCAACCACCTGGGCTCCAGCATCCTGTTTGCGCAGAATCATCGAATGGAAACACTGCGGCCAGTCAGCGGGAAAATCTATTCGGTTGTAGTAGTCGATCGCAAACACCTGCTTGACTGCATGCGTCATGGTGGCCTCGGAATAGGAGACGAACAGGCGCTCGCCAAGATCTCCGCTTCTGACAATTTCCGAATCTTCACCGCCATACATGCCCAGATAGAATAATCCATCCGCCCGTAGCATGGTCCTAAGCGCTTGCAGAACCCTGTGCAGATCCATCTTCGGTACATGCAGCAGACAATTCACGGCGTACAGGGCATCAAAGGACTGAGGGGGAAAATCCAGAGACAGGAAATCCATCACATAAGCCGTCAACCCTTTTGACTTACAGTACTCAACCATGGAGGGAGACAGGTCTGTGGCAACCACATCCAGCCCGTTTTCCCTGAAAAACAGGCTGTCCTGACCCGTGCCAGCGCCCAATTCAAGTATTCTGTAACAGTTCGTGGACTTCAGTGTTTTTAGAAAGAGTGCACGTTCTTCGATCTTCCAGTCTGACTTTTCACGCAGATCACGACCGTCTGCATCCCGATCGTAGTATTGCCTCAGTTGTTCAATCGTTTTGAGGTAATGCGACACTTATGGATTCCCCCGTCTCCTTCGGTGCCATTGATATGTGACGAACGACCAAAGACCGGAGAATTTGTAGGTACTGTCCACATATTGCTCGATGACATAGAACGCAAAATAGTAAAAGCGCGCAAAGCACCAGATCGAGACAAGCAACAGAAAGCCAACCTTCAGTTCCGGATGTTCGACTACAAGCAAGGCGGCGGAGAGAAGCCCGCAGAAGAGAAACAGGAACCCCTTAATATAGATGATTCGCCGATCAGTGATATCTTTCATCATCACTCACCTCTACATGTCAAGCGAGCGCCTGGCTTCCCGTTCCCGCTGCCGCCTGGCCTTGCGTGCCTGACGCGCCCTGTCCTGGTCCGAAATGGGAGTCGGCTTAACAGGCATGACCTCTCTCGGCATGCGTTCTTCCATGGTTGCAGCGTTGTACAGGAATGACGCAAGGACGGTCGATGCCTGTCGCATGTCCGCTTCCACTGCATGATCGTAGGAGTCGATATGGGTGTGGTGAAGCCGGCTGTCATAGTCAAGTCCGTCCTGAATGAACTGAAACCCGGGCAGGCCCACATCGTCGAACGACTCATGATCTGTGCCTCCCGTATCCCTCAGTATTACGGTGCCCGCGGAAAGATCAGAGAAGGGCCCAAACCACGAACTGAATATAGGTTTCACCGCCGCATTGCCTTCGGTATAGATGCCACGGATGCGTCCGCTGCCATTGTCGATGTTGAAGTAAGCAGAGAATTGATCATAGTCGGGCAGCTTGGTGATGGGCCAACCCGGAGTCCGCCAGTACCACCGCGGCAGGAGACGCTCGTCGGCGTTGTCTGGTTCGGGTCTCGTGGCAAAATGCCTGCGGACATATTGATAGGATCCATGCAGGCCTTGCTCCTCACCAGACCACAGAGCGATGCGAATGGTCCTCTTCGGCTTCACGTCCAATACCGACAGGATTCTCATGGCTTCCATGGTTATGGCGACACCGGCTGCATTGTCGACAGCGCCGCTACTGGCGTGCCATGAATCCAGATGTGCGCCAGTCATCACTATCTCGGGCTTCTTTGCAGTGCCGGGGATCTCACCCAACGTGTTGTACGCGTTGCTGTCGCTGTCGTGGAATTGTGCAGTGATGTTGATCGACACTGTCGGCGTGCTGCCGAGCTCAAGAAGACGATGCAACAGGTTGTAGTGCTCGGCTTCCATTACCAGCGTTGGTACCGCAAACGTGCGCTCTGGCCGATGATCGGCTCCGAAGACATTGATCAGCCCGGCGTCTCGATAACTGGGCTGCAGCGCCGCTATAACTCCCTCGTCTTCAAGGAATCTGCCCAGGGCCCATCTGAATTTTCGCCTTTGAATCCCCCGGTCCTGATATTCCGGTGGCGCTCTACGGTGGCTTGGCCCTCGCATGACATTGAATTCATTGAGTTCCGATAGCTGCTTGGCACTTAAGCGCTCGAATACCTCGTTCTTGGGTTCAGCAAGATCCAACGAAGGTGTGAGCAGAGCAACCTTGCCACCGACCTTACCCCTGTATTGTTCAAGTTCGTCATTCGTAACAGCATCCACATAAACGACCTCGCCCTGGACCGTTCCATTCGTTGCGGGCGTCCACGCAACGGGAATGCCATGCAGGCTCGTCTTGCGTGGCGCAATCAAGTCGATACTGGCCGAGTCGTAACTCCAGCCCCGACCAAACTCGAACTCTTCAAGCCGAGTCCCTTTAAGCCCCCATTCCTTCAATTTCTGTCTGGTCCACTCGTTCGCCTCTTTCATCTGCGGCGAGCCGGATAGACGCGGGCCAATCGAATCCGTTAGATGCTGCAGGGTGTGCATGACCTCCGACTGATGCAGGCCTTCGGCCCGGATCTTGTTGACCATGTCCAGATCTACTTCCGCGATGCACTGTGCGGAGATGCAAAATAGCATAATCCCATACGTTAGTTTCATAGTTCCCCCGATCCTCTCTCCAACCCACATTTTGGCGCCCACTGCCCAAGGAACAGGCAATTAAACACAGTTCGCACAGGTGTGCAATGGCGTTGAATTAAGTGAACTGCCCCCGGTTGGCGCACAGTTCGCACAGGTGTGCAATGGCGTTGAGATTTGCCAAACACAGTTCGCACAGGCGTGCATTGGCGTTGAATTAAGTGAACTGTCCCCGATTTGCACGATTTGCACGATTTGCACAGGTGTGCAATGGCGTTGAATGAACTGTGCCCGATTTTGCGGCGACTCTAACGTGGGCCTGGTAAGGGGGGGGTGATTACGCCCACTTGAAGGACGAAGGTAACGGCTTTTCCAGGCCATACATGTGACGGATGATCTGACCTTCGTGCATCACTTCGTGCTCCGCCGACCTCATCAGGAGATCCTCCCTTGCCGTGGTCCAGTCGCTGATCGCGTCGACAATGTCGAGGATGGCCTTCGATGATGTGTGCAGCTTGTCGAGGCAGCCCTCGCGGTTGAAATGGTCACGTGTCATGGAGCAGGCAAAGCCCAGCCATTCACCTGCTTGGAGCGACTTGGCAAAGCTCTAACATGCACCGACGACGCACCAGACATGCTCGCCGAGCGTCTTATGCCTCGGGACGTCTATACGTGCTGTGATGGTAGCGTCATCCACCTGTTCGATGACGTCCGCATAGGACTCGAATCGTGACGCCAGGTTCTCTATTACGATCTCTCTCATATTTACGCTTCTCTCAACGTGTCAGGATTCTCTCGCCGGCATCCACCATATAGAGCGTCCCGTCAGGACTCTGGCAGATTGCACCGATCAGCTCATAGGGAGTGACCAGTGGTGTGACTGCGCCCCTGGAAAGATCAATACAGCTCGCGGCGCCGTCCTGACAACATGTAAACGCCGTCTTACCGTCGTGGCTGCAAACTATAGTGCGTATTCAATCCTCGTTGGCTGGAAACATACCCTTAACTGATTCGCTATCGAAGTCCGCCAGATACAGATCGCCGTTGGCAGTTGCTGCCAGCGCCGAGGATTCGTCGATGGGACAGATGGCCGAGACGAACATGTCAGGCAGGTCAACACTGGCAAGCGAGGAGCTGCCGTCAGCTAGCCACAATTTCATGGTTCGATCGTCACCCGCCGTCACAATGTGTTTGTTCTTAGGTGTGTACCTGGCGTACATGTGCCCGCCGTGATCCGGCGTGTCCACCCTCGTTATCAACTGCCCGGTCTCTTCATCCCACAGACAGTATTTCCGGTTACCACTTGACAGGATAATCGGATCGGTGCGATGGGCATCGACGCAAAAGATCAATCCGCCATGCTCGCATGAATAACGTTTCTTTAGCTCTCCGATGTTCCAGCAATGCACCATCCCATCGAAAGCTGAGGTAATCAGGTTGCCCCTTGGGGTGATCGTCAGCGCATAGAGAAAGGTCTTATGAGCTCTGAATTCGTTTTGCTGCCCGGCACGGCCATGCAATCTCACACTGCCGTTGTCATGACCGGTTGCCAACAAACCGTTGTTTTTGCAACCGCTGAGGAGATGACGCCGGTGTTGTGCCCTTGAAGATCCAGAATAATCTGATGCTGTTGCAGATCACAGATGCGAACAGCGCCGGTATCAGAACCAAACGCCGCCAGGCTGCCATCTGGTGAGATACTGACGGTGCGGCCAGCCAAACGGTCCGATTCCAGCTGGCCGGAATTCTCCGATTCGAGATCCCATATTTCCGGTGCCATGCCACCGCTGGTGATCGCCACTTTCTCGTCGACGGATACATCGAATCCCCAGATCGGTTGCGGTGGATTGGTATGCCAGTGTGTCAACTCTTCGCCCGTTCGCCAATCCCAGACGGTTACGCGGCCACCTTCATCAGTGGTCGCGAGAAGCCCCTTAGCCTGCATATAGCGCATGCGCGTTATCCAGCTGTTGCCCCCCAGGATACGTATCGTCTCACCAGTTGCGAGGTCCCATATTCGCACCGTCATGTCTCTGGATGATGAGGCGAGTTTGTCATCCGCCAAGTTCACCAGGTCCGTTACGGCGCCGCCATGACCTTGCAGGCACAATCGCACAGCACCGTCACGGGACCATACGCGGACAGTGCGATCATGAGAGGCAGACGCGATTGCATCATCCATGAAGATTGCTGAGTTCACACCGGCGTCGTGTCCTTCGAAACACTGCTCGAGATCGCCGGTTTCGGTGTCCCACATCCTGACGGTGCCGTCACGTGAACAGCTCAGAATGAAGCGGTCATCGTCGGATATCTTGAGATCCACGATCGGGCCATCGTGATCCCCAATGGTTCTGACGAATTCACCGGAAGGTACACGGCTTACATTGATGAACCGGTCCGGGGAGCTGCTATAGATAAGAGTGCCGTCGGCACTGAAGGTCGTGCCCATCACAAAAGCTGTAGGACCGGGACCGGCACTAATGCACGACGTCGCCAGCCTAATGACCATCGTGAGGGATGCGTTCGTGCAGAGTGATCTTGTTGCCAAACGGATCGGTGACCGATGAGTATTTCAGGTTGGCGTTCATCGCTTGCACGCCAGGGCGCATGAATCGATAGCCCTTTGCATTCAGATTTTCCACCAGTTCGTCTAGCTCTTCCACGTACAGGCACACGGAACTCCCGGGTGTGCAGTCACCGTGGTGCTCCGTCAGGTGGATACGCAGATTCCCCTGTGAGATCTGCATGTATACGGGGAAGTCGCCTTGGTGGCGATGTTCCCAGTCGATCTCAAAGCCGAGGTAGTCGACGTAGAACTCCTTGGCTTTGTCCATGTCAAAGATCCGAAACACGGGGATGGCTGGCTCGGTAAGCTTGATCATGTTTGTCATTCCTTTCCCCATCTGCTGACGTCGCATATCTGAGTAGTTCTGGTGTAATTAAAAGTTCAAAGGGGTCCCTGGGAGTGAGATGATGCCGCTGCGCGATGGTCGTAACCGACAGGATGAGGGAGAGAAATGGCAGAATTTATGATGCTTATGAAATCCACTGGGCCCACCGGTGACTGGGAAAGCTACATACAGAAGTTGATCGCTACGGGTTGTTTTCGGGGTGGCAGTGCTCTGGGCAACGGTATTTGCGTCAACAAAAGTGGGGGCGAGCTTGCTTGTGTCGTGACCGGCTTTATGCGGCTGGAAGTAGACGACATCGATGGAGCCAGGGCATTGCTTCCCGGTAATCCTGTCTATGAATCCGGTGGCGCCGTTGAATTGTTGGAGATTGTCGAGGACTGATTCTGCCGGGCTTCAGATACTGATGCAGACATCGATCTGGCTGCAACGAGCGGCCGTTTAGAATTATGGGAGGTACCAGGATGAGCCACAAGAGTCGAGTATGCGCGGTTCTATTTGACGTTGATTCGTCATCCTATGAGAAGGCGGCGCAATTCTGGGCCGGCGCGCTGGGAAGAGATCTGAAATTCGATGCTAACGAGAAGTATACGTCCCTTCAAGGGGAGCTGGACTATCTAATACAGAACGCCGCTGACGGGCGGGAAGGTGTTCACATCGACATCGAGACCGACGACGTCGACGCCGAAGTCGAGCGACTTGTGAAACTGGGTGCGAAGAAGCGTGAAAAAGTGAAGGGTTGGTGGGTCATGATCTCTCCAGGAGGACATCCCTTCTGCATAGTCCCTGTGCAAAGCAAGACGTGGCCAAAAGGTGCAATAGAATGGGATTAGGGTGCCGGATGACTAACGAGCTGACAGGGGCCAGTCATGGGTGGTCTTGTCAGTCGTGCCGGTCTGTTTATTTGCCGTAAATCAGTCCCTTTGCCTGACGATGTAAGCCAATGGCCTGGAATACATTAGTCGTCTGGATCATACCGATCAAGATAAAATCATTGGCGGGGTCAATCCAAAACCAGGTTCCGGCAACACCGAACCACCAGTGGATGCCTTCGCTTTGTCCATACGCTTTTTCAGAGTCATTAACTATGGCAAAGTCGAGACCAAATGTGTTGCCAGGATCCATGAAGCCACCAAGCCCCGCAATATCCTTCGGCAGTTGATCGCTGCGCATCAGGGTTACCGCTTCTTCAGACAAGATACGCACACCGTCAAGTGTGCCGCCGTTCAGGTGCATCTGGGCAAAACGCATATAGTCTTCTGCGGTTGACACCAAGCCGCCGCCCCCGGAAAACAATGCCGGTTTCTGCAAGTACTCCGCGTTTGGCTCGCTGGCTAACTGACCTTCGCGGCTAGCATAATAACGCGACAGACGTGCCGCCTTCTCTTGAGGAACATAAAACGCTGTATCCGACATGCTCAATGGTCTGAATACTTTATCTTCAAGATATCTATCAAACGGCATACCTGACAGAACTTCTACCAGGTAGCCCTGCACATCAACTGAAATACTGTAATGCCAGATGGTTCCGGGTTGCGCCCAGAGGGGTATCTTGCCGAGCTTGGCCACCATCTGCTTCAGGGTGGAATTGCGATCAAGCACATTTGCAGCAACGTAAAGCGAGTCGACCTGGGAGCGGGAGAAAAATCCATAGGTCAGGCCGCCACTATGGCTCATCAATTCCCGAATCGTCATCTTGTGTGCGGGAGGTTCTGTGATGGGTTTACCGTCGGGGCCATCCTCTTTCGCGACCTGTAATCCAACGAACTCAGGAATGTATTTCTCCACTGGGTCAGACAATTTGAATCGACGTTCGTCGTACAACATCATCAATGCTGTTCCGGCGATGGGTTTCGTCATGGAGAATATCCTGAAGATCGTGTCGGATTGCATGGGAACCTTATTTTCAAGATCCTGGTAGCCCATGGCTGCCAGTTTCCTGACCTTTCCATGTTGCGCTGCCATCATGACAGCACCTGCCAGCTTGCCGCCGTCAACCTGGCCTTTGATGGCCGCAGCGACTGCATCGATTCTTGATTGAGGAATATCCTTGGCAGCCGCAATGGCAGCAGGTACCAGAAGGAGAATCGAGACAAAGAGATAGTGCCTCAGCCTGACGATAGCTCGATCGATCATGGTGCGTTCCCTAATTGTTGGTTGATTGACTTCACAAGTACACACTATCCTTTCTTGCCGAATGTTGGTACCGCGATTCAGTTCGACTACTCGTTCACAACATAGTCATCGATTTCCAAATCGTGGTTGACTTCCCAGAATCTGTGAAGGCTGAAGGGTGAGTTGTTCACCACGTGGCCTTGACTGTTCTTGTACCAACTGTTGACATCAGGATGGCCCCAGGCGAGCGTCTTGCTGATCGCCTGGACCTGGTCATTGTATTCATCGTTGACCTCTTCACGGACCTCCATCGAGCGAACGCGTGATTCGATCATGTGGACAAGACATTGCATCACGTAGTGCACCTGGCATTCGACCTGGTAGATAATGCTGCCCCCGTGCACGATGTTGGTGTTGGGTCCGTACAGACAGAACAAATTGGGATAATCCGGAACAGTCGTACCTTGAAATGCACGCGGATAGTCACCCCAGCGCTCTGCGAGACTGGTGCCGGATCGCCCAACAATTTCCATCGGCCACAAAAACAGGTTCGATTTGAATCCGGTGGCAACGACAATGACGTCGACCTCATGCAACTTGCCGTCGATCGTCTCGATTCCTAGTGGGGTTATGCGCGTGATGCCTTCGGTGACAAGATCGACGTTTTCTCTGGCAAGTGTTCCGTACCAGTTGTTGTCGACTACCAGTCGTTTTCCAAATACCGGGAAGCTGGGAGTACATTTCGGCGCCAGTGCTGCCCGATCACCGAGTTGCTCACTGATATAAGCCGTCAGGGCTTCGCGCATGCCATCATTTGCCTCGTTGACGGCACGCGCCGGATACTTCCAATCGGGATCAACGTTTACCGCAGGCCACGCGCGGTCCGAAAAACTGAAAATCATGCGTGCCCTATGCCACTCCGCATAGTAAGGAATATAGTTGAGTGCCCAGGTCAAACCCTTTTCAACAGGGCGGTAATAATCACGGTTAGGGGATATCCAATGTGGCGTGCGCTGAAACACGCTGACTTTTGCGGCGATCTCTGCGGTCTTGGGCAGCAGTTGTACCGCACTGCAACCAGTCCCGACGACGGCAACCCGTTTGTCGTTCAGATCCACCTCATGCTGCCAGCGCGCCGAGTGAAACAGCGGGCCCTGAAAAGAATCCAGACCTTCTATGTCGGGCAAATTCGGCCGACTTAATTGACCGACTGCGCTGATCACGACGTTAGCGGTCAGAGTTTCCCCGGAATCGTCGCTTGTTTTCACATCCACGTGCCAGAGGGCCGAAGATTCGTCATAGCGCATTGCAGTGACTTCGGTCTGCAACCGGAGTGAATCGCGCAGCCCGAACTTGTCCGCACAACTCTCAAAGTAGGCAAACAGTTCGTCCCGTTTGGAGAAATAACCTGACCAGTTTGGATTGCGCTCGAACGAATAGGAATAGATATGGTTGGGCGTATCCACCCCGCAATCCGGATAGGTATTTTCGTACCAGGTTCCGCCGACGGCAGCATTCTTGTCGAGGATGGTGAAGAGTATTCCCGCTTCTCTGAGCTTCGCTGCGATGCAGATACCTGACATTCCGGCACCCACGATGAGTACATTGAAATCCGCCACAGGTCCCCCGTTCAGACTCTCTTGCAGCGGTTTGCGCCACTGTTCATCGCGATCGACGAAACCTGGTTCCTCCAAGAGCATGGCGATGTAGTCCTCCGGAACCGGTTCGGCAGTGGAGAACGTCATCATTTCGGTCATCTTCTGTAACGTCGGCGGTGACGGTAATTCAGGTCGCTCTCGTCGAAATCGAGACAACAGCTCAAACGCTGCGGTTCGGATCTCTTCGGAGATTTCCGGACTGTAGCCGCCTGAGTCGTCCGGGAACAAACTGCCCTCCGGCGCCATGATCGGTGCAGGTGCATAACGATCGGACATCCACTGCTCATCGCCAGTCAGATGAACCATAACCATGAGTAGGGTTGGTAGGTTGACGTCCAGAAGAGCGTTTCGCAGATCGGTATCAGTACCTGGTATATCGGCAATCGGCATATATTGATCCATTTCTTATTGTTTTGTGTCAGCCATTATAGGAATGACGGGCGGGATTGTCATCGACTGTGGCAGGCCACCGCAAACAGCTCTGCTTCACTTCCGAGCTTTGTCACCAAATGAATTCTGGAGCTCGGCAGCCATTAATCTCACAGCACTCCTGGCACCTTCCAATACATCGGTCATACCGACAAATCCATGTATCAAACCGTCATATCGCTTGATGAGGGTGGTGACGCCGGCGGACTTTAGGTTTTCACCGTATGCCTCGCCCTCGTCTCGCAGTGGATCAAATTCCGCGGTGAGAACGGTAGCTGTCGGCAAGTTTGACAGGTCGGCGGTCTTGAGTGGGGACGCCAGGGGACTGTCGTCGAATTTGTCGCCAACATAGTGATTCCAAAACCAAACCATACTTTCCCTGGTTAGCATGTAACCATCCGCATTGCTATTGTAGGATTCGGTATCCATGGCAATATCTGTTACCGGATAGATAAGCAGTTGGTGAACGAGTTTGGGGCCGCCTTCATCCCTGGCTCTTATGCAGACGCTTGCTGCCAGATTGCCACCGGCACTGTCACCACCAACAGCAATCTTGTTCTTGTCGATGTTGAGTAGAGCAGCATTGTTCGTTACCCACTCGGTTGCTTGATAGCAGTCGTCCAATGGGGCGGGGAAAGGGTGTTCCGGTGCGAGACGATAGTCGACTGCGATAACCACACATCCACTTTCTTTCGCCAGCAAGCGACACGGCACATCGTGCGTCTCCAGATCGCCAATCACCCAACCGCCGCCATGAAAGTAAACCAGGCAAGGTAGATTCTCTTCCAGAGATGGTCGGTAGATTCGAATCGGGACACCATCGGCAGAATTATCCGATACGCTGTCAAGTTCTGCTTTAGTACCTTCTTCATTCATGGCCCGGAACATGACTCGGGCGTCTGCTGGCGACATTTCAATCAGGGCAGGTGCTTCGGCTTCAGCCATCTGCTTCAACATTTGGTCAACGATTGGATCAAGGGGCATGGGTGCGGTCCTCTATTGTTAGTTCGTTTGCCTGCCAACGGGCATACTAATCTGTAATGCTGCCTGCAGCATCCCAGAAGCGCTTGATTGCATCGATGTGTTCCTCCTTCTGCAGGCCAGCGCTCATAGTCACCACGGCAGAGTGTGTCACGCCCATATCGCGCAATTTTTTCAACTGATCCAATTGCTTGTCCGATGCATCCCCGAGAGGTGTCATAACTTCGATGCCAATCTCGTTAGGGTCACGTCCGTGCCTCTTGGCGGCTGCGTGCAACTGTTCCAGTTGACCTTGAAGGTTTGGATTAAAGAACGGAAACCAACCGTCTCCGATTCGCCCGACACGGTCGATCACCTTCTCCGCCATACCTCCCAGCCAGATAGGAATCTGACGAGCGGGCAAGGGGTTCAGACCTGCCTCGGTAATGTTATGCCATTTTCCGTCATAGGAGATCACCTCGTCCGCCCACAGTTTTCGCATGACATCGATCTGTTCCTCAGATCTGGCTCCGCGATTCGTGAAGGATTCGCCGAGGGCGTCGTACTCCACCGTGTTCCAGCCGGTACCGATCCCGAGTCGTAGACGTCCTTTGGTGAGAACTGCCAGGGATGCGGCTTGCTTGGCTACCAGGACCGTCTGCCTTTGAGGCAGGATGATGACCGCAGTGACCAGCTCGAGTGTGCTGGTCAAGGCGCCAAGATAGCCATACAGGACAAACGGTTCGTGGAACATGCTCGCCGAAGTGTAAGGACCGGCCCAATCGGGCCTGTTTGCTGTACCCGCTCCCAGCACATGGTCATAAGCGATGATATGATCGTAGCCAAGCTCTTCAGCAGTGGTGGCAAATCGGGCGATTATGTCGGGATCGTCGCCGATCTCGATCTGTGGGAAAACTGCACCTATCTTCATTGGGTCACTCCTCCTGCTCTATCAGCGTTGGATTCTATCACCCCCTGGGATCCGAATGGACCGGTACGGCTATCCGACCCGCCTATGTTGTCGGTTAAAGCGCTGCTATGACCTTGTCGATCGCCAGGCATTGAGCGGCGACAGGAGATTGCGTACCCAATGGCCGAGGGCCGCCTAATGACAATTGCGCAGACCGGTGATGATGACGTTTATCGGTCCCCGATCGGTGTCCAGTTCGCAATATCAGCGCTAAACAAAACAGAAATCAGATTCTGAAATGCAACAATGCGACGCTACGAGGCAATCTCTAGACGATCACTATCTAGTGGCCCGGCGCATCTTCCAAGCCTTGTCAATCATAGCCATCTGCTCCATGCGCAGATGTGTTTTGCTCTCGATCGTCCGACCTAACTCCATGTAGGCTTCATTAGCCTCCGTGTACGCCGGCCACTCAGGCAGGCCCTCACCGTTGGGCGACCCGGTCTTGGCAAATTGAACCCAGATGTCGGAAATACGATCTGAGAATTCGTGGTCAGCCGGTGTTGGGACTGCACCAAAAATCTCGACGTTTCCGAAGACGTAGCCGATCTCAGCGGCATGAAACGCACGATACTGTTCACTGTTCTCGATGGGCGGATGCCAGGTGAACCAGTAGAGATATGCGAGGCTCTTAACGCTAGCCATACTTCTCGCCCAGGTGCGCATAGGATAGGTAAAGAACACATCTGCGAACAGGTTTCCCCAGGATTCTTCCGCCTCGGGTTTGTCTGCAGCGGGATAGAGTGCTGGCGTTTCCTCGACCGTCTCCGGCAAGGTTACCTTAGTGAAACCCTCAAGCCCCTGCTTGCCCTCGCCGTAAATGGGGGTAAAGAACTGGAGGAATGTCGTTCCCTCATCGGAGTTGGAGCCAATCAGAACGGGAACATCCGATTGGCGCCCCTCAGCAAATATGGTTGCCACCTCATTCGGTATGATCTCGCCATCAACGATCGCCAGCGAATCGTAGTTGGAGAAGTCAGGATTCGATCCGAACACTTCGAGTACCCGATCGGTTGACAGTTTTCGCAATGCGGCAAGGGATTTGTCACCGCCTTCCCCCGCCAGCGCCTCAAAGAACTTCTCTCCCACGGCGTCTGAGGATATCGCGTAGGACGTCGACTCATCGCGGCGCCACATAGGCTGAAAGGCGGCACCACTCTCCCCGATGACGCCGTGGATCAGCCCTTTGGCCAGGGGACTGGCCTGCAGCAGGGACACGCTCAGAGAACCAGCGGATTCCCCAAAAACAGTGACTCGGCCTGGATTCCCACCGAAGGACGCGATGTTATCCCGAACCCAGGTCAGGGCAGCGATCTGATCCCGGAGCCCTTGATTTCCGGATACCCCTGTCGCGTTTTCCACACTCAGGTCCGGATGACTGAGAAAACCGAATCGGCCGAGCCGATAGTTGATCGTGACCAGCACCACACCTTTGGAAGTAAGCAGGTCGCCCGGGTACGTGTCGCCGGAACCAGTCACCAGCGCGCCCCCATGCACCCAGACCATCACGGCGAGCCCCTCGCCAACCTCGTTGGCACGCGTCCAGACGTTGAGCGTAAGGCAGTCCTCACTCATCTCAAAGCCCGACTGGCTATAAAAGGATCCCCCCTGTCCCTGCGGTTGGACACACGCCGGCCCGGCTTTGGTAGCATCACGAACGCCTTCCCAAGAAACAACCGGGGCCGTAGCAGACCAGCGAAGATCTCCCACCGGTGGTGCCGCATAGGGAATGCCCTGATAGACCTTGAGTCCATCTTCCCCAACGGTTCCGCTGATGGTGCCCACCGTGACGTTGACAACCATCGTGATAGGGGCTGGCTCAGGCGCAGCCATCGGCGCGTCTGACCCAGTTTCCCGGTCGCAGGATGAAATTGCAGCTACGGTCATCAGCCACAGCCAATATTTGAGGACGTTCTTTAAAGCGACCATGGAGTTCTCCACACAGGTCCCGGAAGAAGGGGCATGGTAACCCATGGCGGATCGGTTCGGTACCTGTGTGGTCGATCACAATCCCCGACCACCCTTTTCACCAAGAAGCTGGTAGTATCTCGTCCATCGTGGCTAACAGATTTGCCTGAATACGCTACTTAATGGAGGCCTGTCATGGAGTATGAAACCGTACTGTTGGACCGTCAGGAGGATGTGGGCATCCTCACCCTGAACCGCCCGGAAAAGATGAATGCCGTCAGCAACCAAATGGCCTACGAGCTCTGCGAAGCGATGGAGGAGCTGAATGATGATGAGTCGGTGAGCACCATTGTTCTGACCGGGGCAGGCCGTGCTTTCTGCTCCGGCGCCGACGTGTCACGCTTCGAAGACGGCGTTGCCGCCAAGGACGGCAAGGCGGTGGGAGCACCCAAGGGGCCGCGCCTAAACTGGATCCAACAGATCAGAAGCGGCAAACCGGTGGTGTGTGCCGTCAATGGTGCGAGCATCGGCGCAGGCATGACGCGCATCCTGCCTTGCGATGTACGAATTGCCTCGGAGACAGCCCGTTTTTCCATGCGTTTCGTACGCGTCGGCATTGTGCCGGAGATCGCCAGTACTCAGATCCTGCCGCAGCTCGTCGGCCTGCAGGTAGCCGCAGACCTGATGCTTTCAGGGCGCACCATCGATGCTACCGAGGCGGAACGGATCGGCCTCGTACTCAAGGTGTTAAAGCCGGAGGAGTTGCTGCCGGCTTCGATCGAGCTTGCCAGGGAGTATGCCGAGATCGGGCCCACCATGCTGAGGGAGACCAAAGGCTTGCTTTACCAGAACTGCGTGGAGCAGGATATCGCTCTGGTCACACAACGTGAAGGCGCGGCCATCGCCCGCTGTACAGGCACGCCGGAACAGCGGGAAGCCATTGCCGCCTTCAGAGAGAAACGCACTCCCGATTTTCGATCTTTGAGGTAAAGGTCAGCTTGAATATACACTTGGCAGTTCTCTGGTGCTAACGATCAGCCAACAGGTGACCGTGCTTTGCCTCTTGGTTCTCTTGGTTCCTGTCAACTGTCATTCCAAAGATCCGTATCCGAAGGTGTCCATGAAAATAACACGTGCAGCCCGCAATCCAATTATCCAACCCGGAATGCATGACAGGATCGGGACCAATATCAATGGTCCGTCACTTATGAAGGTGCCGGAATGGGTCGACGACCCCCTCGGCCGTTACTACCTTTATTTTTCACACCACAAAGGTGACCACATTCGGCTTGCCTATGCAGACAGCTTGGAGGGAGAGTGGACGATTCACGGCCCCGGTGCGTTGTCACTTGAGGATTCGCTCTTCCCGGTGGAGAAGCCTCCCTTGGAGTCTTTTTCAGAGGCGCAGCAAAAGCAGTTTAGAGCCTATCGTGCTCGCGGTCTGGATTTTCTCTATGCCCATATCGCCTCCCCGGAGGTGATGGTCGAGCCGCAGAAAGAAGAGATTCGGCTCTATTACCACGGCATGCTGGAAACGGGCGCGCAGGCAACGCGCGTTGCGGTATCCTTTGATGGGATCCATTTCACAGCACGGGAGCAAGTCATCACGCGTCCCTATCTGCGCATGTTTCGCTGGAATGATCAGTTCTACGGGATGGCCATGCCGGGTATCTTCTATCGCAGCCGGGACGGGCTAACCAATTTTGAGAAGGGGCCACAATTGTTTAACGGGAACATGCGCCACTCGGCTTTGTTGGTTAGGGACAGCACCCTCTACGTATTCTGGACGCAGGTTGGTGATGCACCGGAGAGGCTGCTGTTGTCCAGGATCGATCTTACGGGTGATTGGTCCGCCTGGAAGGAGAGTGAAGCTGTGGAGGTGCTGCGTCCGGAAGAAGAGTGGGAAGGTTCAGGGCTACCCATTGAAGCATCGATACGGGGGGCCATCGAGAAACCGGTGAATCAACTGAGGGACCCGGCTCTATACGAGGAAGATGGCAAGCTGTGGTTGCTGTATTCGATTGCCGGAGAATATGGCATCGCGATCAGTACACTTCAGATGGACTGACAGAAGAGCTCCCGAGGCGCCTGCTGTGCCTCGAGGTCGGCTCATATGCCTTTATCAGAGAGCAATGCCCTGTACACGCGGGAAGATTCGTCAGAATGCAGATCCAGTTCCATCAGAACTTCGTCCAACTCGATGGGAGGGCCCGAATGGGTCAGCCGCCGCCAACTTTTCCTGAATTCGTTCTCGTCCAGGGCAGTATTCAGAAACGCCTCAATGAGCCTGGTAGCTTCGGCCCTGTGTTGCCTGGTTAACGCCCGGTCCCATTCCGGTGAGAACACTGCGGTTTCGAATCGGCTCATCTTGCTGTCGTCATAGGGGTTAAGGCCGAGCGGAATCATGGATGTCACGGCGAGTACCACGACCGCAGCACTGGCAACGGGCCAGCGAACCTGCCACCAGTTCAGCGTGTCGTGCACCTTTGCCAAGACTGCAGCATCGACATGACTCGGCACGTCCTTGGGCCCTGCCGCATCGTAGAGCTCTTCTACAGCACCGTCGTCATCACGTTGCAGTGCGCGCCAATGCCTGTGCAGTTCGTCTTGATCAGTCATAATCAGACCTCAGGTCCTTGCGAAGTTTGCGAACAGCGTACCGCAATCGGCTCTTCATTGTCTCTACGCCCGTGTTGCAGATCTCGGCAATCTCGGCCACGGAGAACCCGGTTTCCCGTTGCAGCACGAACGCCGATCGCTGCTCCAAAGGCAATCGCTGTAGGGCCTCGGACAGTCTGCTAAGGATGCGCGTACCGTCCAGTTCATCCTCCAGCATCGGGGAGGATGGTGCCGCGTTGACCATGTGTACGGCATTATTGCGAACAGAGGTGCGCCTGTAGTAATCGACCAGTCGGTTGCTGGCAACGCCATACAGATAGGTTTTGAACTTTGCTGTACTCTTGTAATGTCCCCGTGCCGTGATTAGCTTGGTCCAGACATCCTGGTAGAGTTCTTCGGCAGTTGCTTCATCGCCTGTGCCATGTACAAAATATCGATACAACGGAAGGCGGTAGCGACGATACAATGCCTCGAATGCGCCTTTGTCGCCTCGCGCATATCGAAGCATAAGCGCATCGTCAGTAATCTCACTGATGGCTGGGGCAGCCTTGTCGACCCCATCTGCTGATTCACCCGGATGCCGAAGCATTGAGAGGTCCGTCATATGCGATAGTCGTTCTATTGTAGTCTCTGCATCAATGGTTCGAAAGTGCAGCGAAAGAACTGCTTCCCGCAGGGAGCGTCAACGATTCGGCAATCTGGACCAATGAGAGTAAGGCGTTCCGGTCTCCCAGGAGATCGGGGCCCCGGGCACCGGCTGCCAGGTTTCTGATGTCGGTGTAGTCGAACCCGCCAAGGTACGTGCCGCCTCGCAACTGCTGGCCGAATGCAGCTGCTGCTGCGGCAAAGCGGAAGTCGTCAGAAGTGTCAGAAAGTGTCTTCTTGGCATCTTTGGCAAGAATCGGGGTTGACATCTGTATCGACTGATCTGATCCCGGGTGCTTGTAGCGCAGCTTTACAAATGCCAGTTCGGTCAGAGCGCCTTCAGCTTCAGGTGTATAAGTTGGGCCATATCGCCGCGGCCGCAATCGCACGCCTTCACTGCCGAGGAGGGCAACTTCATATAGTGCCGTTACAGAGTGACCTGCTCCGATCTCACCAGCATCAACCTTATCGTTAGCGAAGTCCGCTTCATCCAGTAATCTGTTTTCGTAGCCGATCAGACGGTACTCAGCGACCAGGGGGCTGAACTCCACCTGCACTTTCACATCTTCGGCTATGGTCAACAGGGTGCTCGCCATGTTGCGAACCAGGGCCCGGTGTGCCTCCACAAGGTTGTCGATGTAGGCTGCATTGCCGTTGCCAATGTCGGCAAGTGATTCCATGAGTTCACTGTTGTAGTTGCCGGTCCCGAATCCCAAGGTCGTCAGGCTAATCCCCGTAGCCCGATTGCGCGCCACCAGATCCTCAAGATCCCTCACATCTACGACGCCTACATTCATGTCGCCGTCGGTGGCGATGATGACTCTGTTGATGCCGCCTGTGACGAAACTGTCGGCGGCGAGCTGATAAGCAAGCCGAATGCCCTCGCCGCCATTGGTGCTGCCGCGGGCCTCAAGGGAGCCAATGGCTGTCATAATGGTTCCCTTGCGAGCACCGCTGGTCGACGGCAACACAAGACCTGCCGCTCCCGCATAGACAACGATTGCGACCTTGTCCTTTGGCCTCAATTGCCGGGTCAGCAACTGCAAAGACTTCTTAACCAGCGGCAGTTTGTCCGGCGAGCCCATCGATCCGGACACGTCAATGAGGAACACGAGATTGGCAGGCGGTGCGTCGAACCACTCAACGCCATACCCTTTGACGCCAATCTGCACCAGGTACGTGTCTGAATTCCACGGTGCAGGGCCCACTTCAGTGTGCACCAGGAACGGCGTGGCAGGTGACTCCGGCATCGCGTATTCGTAGTCAAAGTAATTGATGAATTCTTCCACTCGCACGGCATCTGTCGGCGGCAGATTGCCTGCTTGGAGCCACCGTCGAACATTACTGTAGGAAGCGGTGTCGACGTCGATGGAAAACGTGGATACAGGCTGAGCTGTGACTCGCTGTACCGGGTTAGATTCTATCCGTGCATAGCGTTCCGTGTTGATGGGCGAAACTGCATGCCTGGCGATCGGCTCCGGGCTCTGCCGGCTACTCACGAATGGTCGCCGTGGTGGCAACCCCACCGCCGCTCGCCGTCGGTTGACTTCTGCTGTCAGCGCCGCGTCGACAGTACTGGTCAGACCCAGTGCATTCTGGGTATTCGCTTTGAGTTCCTGGCTGTCCAGTACGCGTTCGAGTTCCGCAAGATCCTCTTCGGGGGTCGGCGACGGTCCATCGCACGCAGACAAGAACATAAAGACTGAAGCCATCAGTATTAGCCGGTACATATCGCCTCTCCGTGATCGTGTAGTCTGTTAAACGCACCAACTGGCAAAAAGGGGTAAATTCAGGATCCGGCGAGATTGAACCGCAGTGAATGAGCACGTCCATCGCCAAGCAGATGAACTATTCTGTCCCAAAAGCGAACAGTTCTTTCAGGTTGATTCAGTTAATGGGAAAAGCAATGGAAGATTCGACCAAAACCGATATAGAAGCAGCCGTTTTCAGACGATTGCTGGCACACCTCGATGAACGTAAAGACGTGCAGAACATCGATCTGATGGATCTCGCCGGATTCTGTCGAAACTGTCTGAGCAAGTGGTATCGCGAAGCTGCCGAACAGAAAGACATCGACATGGACTACGAAGCTGCCAAGCAGATTGTCTATGGGATGCCATATGACGAGTGGAAAGACAAGTATCAGACCGAGCGATAGTCGACCGAAACTGCCCACCAATTCGTCCGGCGCTGCCTTTGCTCTCTATCAGCAGTCTGTTGCTGCGTTGAGATAAATGCCTCAGATCTAACGATCTATACCAGGGCGCGAAACAGCTCGCCTTCCATAGGGCGTGTACTCTATTGCGAACGAGATATCTGATATTCCCTTCCAAAAGTTACAGATGTACTATGCAGTGGATCACCGACCTTGGCTGATCCATACCTGCTCGCAGAGCAAGGATACCTCTATGAGTAACGATCTCTCTATCATAAAGCCAAGATGTGAGTACCACACCAATCCGGTCGGAATCGACGTACGCAAACCGCGCCTCAGTTGGCAGCTCGTCAGTAATCGAAGAGAGATGCGCCAATCGGCCTATCGCATTCTGGTTGCCGACAGTTTAGCTAAGCTTGAGCAGAACACCGGCAACCTGTGGGACAGCAAGCGTGTGAGCAGCGACCAGTCAATTCAAGTTGAGTACACCGGCTCGATCCCGCAGACCGGACAGCGTTGCTACTGGAAAGTCATGGTCTGGGATGCGAGAGACGAGCACTCTCCGTGGAGCGAAGTCGCCTATTGGGAGATGGGCTTGCTCGAAGCAAGCGAATGGCATGCCGACTGGATCGCGGCCGATATTGCCGAGGACAAATCGGTGATGTCGCCAAGCCCCATGTTCCGCACCGAATTTGAGATCCGGGAAAAGGTACGTTCAGCCCGTGTTTATGCCACCGCACTCGGTACCTATGAGCTGCATCTCGACGGCCGGCGTGTCGGCGATGCCTACTTTACACCGGGCTGGAGCAGCTATCAGGAGCGACTCCAGTACCAGACCTACGACGTAACCGATCAGCTTAGCGCCGGTCGCCATGCCCTCGGTGCAATCGTTGCCGATGGTTGGTATCGGGGCAATCTGGCTAATTTCAGAGGGGATGGCCGCTGTACCTACGGGGATACGCTAGCCTTGTACCTGCAGATGGTCATCACCTATGTGGACGATCGAACTGAGATTATCACCACCGGCGGCGGATGGCGTTCAGCCACCGGTCCTATTCTGTACAGCGATCATTACATGGGTGAGAAGTACGATGCACAGTTGGAAAAATCGGGTTGGTCCGAAGTCGGCTACGACGATAGTGGTTGGGCCGGCACCACGCTGATCGACCCGCCGGACGCAAACATCGTCGCGCAAACGGGGCCCCTGGTACGCAAGATGCACGAGATCGTGCCCATTGAGGTATTGACCACACCCGATGGTGATACGGTGGTCGACTTTGGCCAGAACATGGTTGGCTGGATTCGGCTCAAGGTTGATGGCGTGGCTGGTACAACAATCACGGTGCGCCACGCCGAAGTACTCGACGCTGAGGGCAACCTCTATACTGCCAACCTTAGGCCCGCCAAACAGACCATCACCTATATTCTTAAGGGAGCTGAGGCCGAGCAATACGAACCCCACTTCACGTTTCAGGGCTTCCGTTACGTAGCGGTTGAGGGTTACCCTGGCACGCTGACCTTCTCCAGTCTGACCGGCATGGTCCTTTACTCAGATATGCCGGCAACCGGCACCTTTGAATGTTCCAATCCGATGGTTAATCAGCTTCAGCAAAACATCGTCTGGGGACAGCGTGGCAACTTTCTCGATGTACCCACGGACTGCCCACAACGGGATGAACGGTTGGGCTGGACAGGGGATGCCCAGGTCTTTACGCGCACCGCCTGCTTTAACATGGATGTGGCCCCTTTTTTCACCCGTTGGCTGCGTGACCTGGTCTCGGACCAACGAGAAGACGGGGCCTATCCCCATGTCGCTCCCAATGTCCTCGGCAAAGATGCTGCCGGCGCCACCGGCTGGGCGGATGCCGGTATCATCTGCCCGTGGACGCTTTACTTGTGCTACGGCGATAGGCGCATTCTGGCTGAGCACTACAAGCCAATGCAGCGCTGGATCGATTACGTGGTAGAGCATGTCGGTGACGATCTGATCTGGCGCGGCGACTTTCACTTCGGCGACTGGCTCTCCACGGAGCGGACCGATCTCGGCAGACCCTTTGGCTTAACCGAAAATGATCTGGTGGCCACAGCCTTTTTTGCCTTTAGTACGTCGTTGATGATCAAAATCGCCGACCTGCTGGGTGACGATGCCGGTGCGCAACGCTATCGCGACCTGTTGGAACGTATTCAGCGCGCATTTTGCCATGAGTTTGTCAGCCCTGCGGGACGGATCGGTACCAATACTCAAACCGCGTACGTTTTGGCTTTGATGTTCGATCTGCTGCCCGAAGACGTGCGCCCCGAGGCCGCTCGACGGCTGGTATCGGATATCGAAGGGCGACACAATCATCTCTCGACCGGCTTTTTGGGAACGCCCTATCTGTGCCACGTCCTGACGCGCTTCGGCTATCTTGACGTGGCCTATGGTCTGCTGCTGCAGGACAGCTGCCCTTCCTGGCTGTATCCCGTAACGAGAGGAGCCACGACCATCTGGGAGCGGTGGGACGGCATCAAACCGGATGGTTCCTTCCAGAGTGTCGGCATGAACTCCTTCAATCACTACGCCTATGGGGCGATAGGCCATTGGCTGTACAGCGTCGTGGCCGGCATCGATGTGGATGAAGCATCGCCGGGATACCGACACGTAATCATCGAGCCACGTCCGGGCGGGCAGCTTACGTATGTCAAGGCTGAGTTAGAAACACCCTACGGTCGTTTAGCATCGCGCTGGGACCTCGCCGACGATTGCTTTCAACTTGATGTCACCGTGCCGCCCAACACAACCGCTACCGTTGTCTTACGAGTGCCGAGTATCGATGAGGTGACTGAAAACGAACAACCTCTGTCAGCGGTTGAAGGAATCATCACCAGTTCCGGCGACGAGTCAACAGTGTCCATCGACATTGGCTCGGGCGAGTACACATTTCGTCACGCGAGTTGATCAGTTGTGGTTCGATACCATACTTGCGTCGGTTCCGACTCGACCAATCAGCAACCCCGTCACGACATAGGATCGATCAGGGCAATGGACCGTGGGTCGATAAACTTTGCCCAGTGATCCTGGAACAAAGAGTTTGCCACACAGACTTCTGAAGCGAGGCAGGTACGATGGAATGCAATCTGTATGCGGTGCGAGTATTCATTGAGCATTGGGATGAATCGGTCGAGTTTTACGAGAATGTCCTGGAACTGGAGTGTGTGTTCAAAGACAAGGATATGGGATGGGCTCAGTACAAGGTGGGTGCATCCCACCTCGGACTTGAGAGAGTGGCTGACGACTCGAAGGATGCGTTGTTGGTGGGACGATTTGTTGGCGTATCTCTAATGGTCGATGACGTCGATCAGACCTATCGGGAATTGCTCGAGAAGGGTGTTTCGTTTAGCGAACCGCCTGAGAAGCAGCCCTGGGGTGGCGTGTTGGCACACTTCAGTGATCCGGACAACAATGTGTTGACGTTATTAGGTCAGCCATCGTAAGGGGCTTTGCACATAGTCCTACGCCACCGGCGACGAGCAATTACCACGTTTTAATGCGTGCAGAAATCCAATAGACTGGCTGCATGCAGAGCGATAATTCAAAATTGGGGGAACTGCCACCACATGGCAAAGCCATCGGTATTGAACTTGTTTCCCACGGCGATAGACGCTGCCGGTTGAGACTACCCTACGGGGAACACCTGGTTGGAGATCCCGATACCGGTATCATTCACGGTGGAGTCATCACTGCATTACTGGACAATGCCTCCGGTTGGGCAGTTCGTGGTGACGCCGGCTGGACGCCCGAGAGTAGCATGGCCACCCTGGATCTGCGCATCGACTACATGCGTTCGGCAGTTCCCAACATGGATCTGATTGCCGATGCTGAGTGTTACAAGATAACTCGCAGTGTCGCCTTTGTGCGTGCCATCGCTCATCAGGGCGACAAGGAAGATCTGGTCGCGTCATCGGTGGCAAGTTTCATGCTGGCAACCGTCAACGTGCCTCTGCCATGAAGTTTCTACAGAAGATGAGGGATGAGGGTCGCGCCCAGGAAATGGGGGCGCTGATCGAACAGATTCCCTATGCCCGTTTTCTAGGCATCGCAGTGGATAGGAAGGGTAACGAACTGACGACCATCCTGCCCTTTAAAGACTCTCTGGTGGGCAATCACACCCTACCGGCTATCCATGGTGGTGTGATCGGTGCATTTCTGGAGATCACGTCCGTGGTCCAGTTGCTGTTCGACACCTCCTGTGAACGCTTTCCGAAGACCATCGACATCTCCATCGATTATCTTCGCTCCGGTCGTGCCGTACCGACCTATGGCCGTGCACTGGTTACCAGACAGGGCCGACGGGTAGCCAACGTTCGCGCCGAAATCTGGCAGGAAGAACGCACCAAACCGATCGCGGCTGCTCACGGTCACTACCTTCTGACGCCTGCATAACCAGCGGCCGCTCAGAATCTTCTTTGCAACCACAATCAGCTTGTTTATGCTTGAGCGCTCTCTAAGGGCGGGAGCAGAAACCATGAAATTTGGATTGATATCGGATTCCCACGACCATCTGGAAAACGTAAAGAAGAGTATCGAAATCTTTCAGGAGAAAGGAGTGGAGATGGTGATCCACGCAGGGGATATCGTGGCCCCGCCGGTAGTCAAACTGTTCGACGGATGTGGCATGCAGCTGGCTGGCATCTTCGGTAACAACGATGGCGAAAAACTCGGTCTGGCCAGATTCTTTGAACAAGTTGGTGGCAAACTGTACGGTGACTTCGCCGATTTTGTCGCGGACGGATGTCGATTCGGCGTCTACCATGGCACCAGCGTACCGTTGCTGGAAAGCGTGGTCACCTGCGGGACCTATGACGTGGTGGTAACCGGCCACACTCACAAGAGCGATATCCGTGAGGTGGGAAAAACACTGCTGCTGAATCCGGGATCGGCTCACGGGTTGGGCGACACCGCTTCCATAATGATTCTGGAAACACCGGATCGCAGCACCGAGCTTGTGGAGCTGTGACTTGCACCACGATAGACCGATCGAAGTCAAAGGTGTGTGCCTCGACAATCTATCTCCTCACAAACTCATAAAGCCGGAGTCTGCGGGTGAAGCGTACTGGCTTTTACAGAATCAATCGAGGGATGCCTGGACCCAGGAGCTGGATCTACGGCCATTCTCCGGAAAATGGTAACGAGTACTTTAACTTCTAGGAGACGAACGGATGACTAAACTGGAATTTCATTTCGATTTTGGCAGCCCGAATGCCTACCTTGCCCATCTTGTCATACCCGCCATCGAGACGCGTACCGGTGCAAAATTCGAATACGTGCCGGTTCTCCTGGGTGGTGTATTCAAAGCCACCAACAATGTCTCTCCGGCGATATCGCTACAGGGGATCATGAACAAGGGTGAATACCAGGGGATCGAGACCCGGCGCTTTCTGAAGAAGCACGCCATCAGCAACTATGCCAGCAATCCCCATTTCCCGGTTAACACGCTGCAGATCATGCGTGGTGCGGTATTCGCTCAGCGAGAGGAATTCTTCGAGGAATATGTCAACGCGGTTTATCGTCACATGTGGGCTGAGCAAAAGAAGATGGACGACCCTGAAGTCATCAAGAGTGCGTTGCAGGAATCGGACCTGCCGGCCGATCGTATACTTGCAGGCATCCAGGACCCCGAGGTAAAGCAGGCGCTGATCAGAAACACCGAGGACTCGGTTGCACGTGGTACCTTCGGTTCACCTACCTTCTATGTAGGGGATGAGATCTTCTTCGGCAAGGACAGACTGCATGACGTGGAAGTAGAGATCGAAGCACAAAAGGCATAGCGCGCTTGATTCACTTCATGCGGCTGGTGGATTGGACTAACGGTCCCCCTCTTTTTCTTTAAGATAGTCGATCAACAACGCAACCTGCAATTCGAGACGCTTGATCTCTCTGGTCGTGTTGCTTTTGGTCACTTCCTGCCAAATGAATATAGCAATGGTAACCATGGTTTGGAAACAGATGACCACGGCCAAGCCATATGCCAACATGTACGTCAGGTGTTTTTCTACAAAGAAAAGATAGATGCAAATGCCCGCAATGACCATGACCACAATCATCTTTATCCAGGCAAGTGTAAGCAGAACCCTGTACCGACCTTTGAAAGTTGTAGCGACATCCTGATACAAGGATTTGATTTCATCACCTATGTAAAGGCTATCATCGGATATTGATTCCAATGCCGATTTGATCTTGCTGTCCAGATCACTCATTTTCGACCTCCAGATTTTCCCTGAATTGCTCCCTGGCGTGATGTAGCCGGGACTTAACAGTACCTTTGGGAATAGAAAGGATATGGCTGATTTCTTCTACCTCAAACTCTCCCAAGTAATAGAGCGCGAGGACGGTGCGATGATCAGGCGAAAGTTGCTGCAGCACGTAGCTGACTGCTTCTTCTCGCTCTAACTGCTCACGGTCTCTATCCTTTTCCACATGGGTCGCATTGTTTTTTGAGTATTCAATATGTTTCGATACCACCTCTTGATGTCTGAAATGATCGCTGATCTTGTTGGTTGCCATCTGGTAGAGCCATACCCGGAACCTGGCGGGATCTCTCAAAGAGGGCAGAGCCTTGATCACGTTCAACCAGGTATCCTGAATGATGTCTTTTGCCAGATCCGCGTCCTTGGTTGCCAGACGAGCGTAATTCACCAGTCTTCTCTGCCAACGATCGATCAGGATGGGAAGAGCACTTGCATCACCATCCTGGCAACGCAAGACCAGCCATTCATCGTAGACTTGCCCGGATCGTCTGTTCACAAACCTCTTCTCTGATAGTTAAGACGAATCAGCCCGGCCTCTGGTTCACCTGTCGGCACCTATTTCCTATTGTCGATTGAACCTCAAGCCCAGTCCATCCGTCTTTAGTATACGTTAACAGCTTGCGTGATCTGAGAGCGTGGCCTATGCAACGAGTATTATCATCTGGTACATTGTGTGGGTGTTCGCTGAGGCGTTGGATCAAGAGCATTGATCTGGGATGATAGGTTGATCATGATGCTGACCAGAAGTAACTTGCAGATCGAGAGATTGCTTGTGCGGATGTTTTCCCCGAAGACATGGGCTTGTGTCGCTCTTGTAGTTACCACCATTGGCATCACAGACAGGGTCGCTGCCGCGCAATCTGATCTCACTGCAAGAGAACTGGTTGCGGGGACAATCGATCAGACGCGTGGCATGTCTTCTTACGCTGAATTCTCCATGATCGTCCATCGGCCCGACTGGGAGCGAACGTCCAGTCTCAAATCATGGACTCGGGGACGAAAGGACGCTCTTATCCGATTCGTTGCTCCCGCCAAGGACGCCGGTAACGCAACCCTCAAGCTGGGTAACAAGATGTGGACGTTCACTCCCAAGCTGAACCGCACCATTCGATTGCCCTACAGCCTGATGTCCCAGAGTTGGGGCGGTTCCGATTTCTCCTATACTGACCTGTCCCGCTCGGACAATTGGTTGGATGACTATGATCTTTCCATCAGCGCCGTGAAGACGGAAGACGATCACAAGATCTACACCCTTGTTGCCATCCCTCACGACGATGCCCCGGTGGTGTGGGGCAAGGAAGAAATGATAATTCGGGATGACTATGTGCTGCTGCTGCATACGTTCTATGACCAGAGCCTTGAGCCGCTCAAGAAAATGGAGACACTGGAAATCGACGAACGTGATGGCAGAATGATGGCAACGAGGATGCGCATGGTGAAGTTGGAGTCGCCCGAAAAATATACGGAACTGATCTGGGGAAAGACTGACTTTGATGTTGAGCTCGAGGATCAGATGTTTACCTTGTTTTATCTCAAATCCGGCGACTGAGGGTTCCTCGTGACCGATAGCTCGTTAACAGATACCACTTTGGCGACAGAATCCGTCGCGCCCAATGTCAAGCGCGCCACACCGGAACTGTGGGGTGTGGCGTGGCGAAATATCATGCGTACCAGTCGGCGGACCTGGTTGACGGCCAGTGGCATAGCCTTTGCGATTCTACTGATGAGTTTAATGCGGTCGCTGCAGGTTGGTGCCTTCATGGGAGCCGTCGACAATTCAGCCCGGATCATGCTCGGCCATATCCAACTGCAACATCCGGGCTATGAAGATGACCCGACGATTGAGAATAGTATTCATGGCATTGATGAAATCATTGCCGACGTAGAGTCGCGGCCCGGCGTCGAGGTCGTGTCCGCCCGAGCCCAGTCCTTCGCACTGACATCATCGGGAGAGCGTAGCTTTGGGGCACAGGTTATCGGCGTACAACATGATAAAGAAGTCGTGTGGTCTTCACTTACCCGTATGGACGTTGAGGGTCGATATCTTCAAGGACCCGGCGAGGCGTTCATCGGTTCTGCTCTTGCCCGTAATCTGGGTATTTCCGTCGGTGATGAAATGGTGATTCTCGGTACCGCCATCGAGGGCGGCGTCGCGGCGCTGGTTGCGGAGGTGGTGGGCACCTATACCAGCGGCCAGCCGGAGTTGGACCGCGCCATTGTGCAGGTGTCATTGCAGGACTTTCAGTCCGCCTGGAATCTTGCATCGGATGAAGCTCATATCATCAACGTGATCGCAGAGTCGGTAGCCGATAGTGAGCAACTTGCGCCGCAGTTAGGTCGTGCTCACGTAAGGAGTATGAACTGGCGGGAATTGCAGCCTGAAATGGTGCAAATGATGGAGCTGAAACTGGTTGGGACCTACGTCTTGTTCATACTGGTCGCCATCATAGTGATATTCAGCGTTGTTAACTCCTTTATGATGATCATCTTTGAAAGGACGCCGGAATTTGGAATGCTGATGGCAATTGGCATGCGTCCCCACCACATTATCATCCAGTTACAGATCGAGGCGCTGCTGGTGAGTCTGTTGGGGGTTTTCATCGGACTTGTAATCGCGGCAGTTGGCATCGGTATCTTGAGTGAGACAGGCATCGCTTTGCCGGCTCAGGCGGAGGAACTGACTAAATCAATGGCCTTCCCGGACCGGATGTACCCGGTGTTTTCCCTCAGCGCCCTGTATATAGCGATTCCGGTCATGTTGCTGGGGACGCAGTTCGCTGCCCTTATTCCCGGGTTACGCCTGCGGCACATGCATGCCGTTGAGGCACTCCGAGCGGCAGAATAAGACATGGCGATCTCTCTTCTTGTTCAACTGAGCGTGCGCAATATCGTACGCCATCGTCGCCGAAATCTTATGCTGTTACTGGCCATTGCCGTGGCAGTTTTTACCGTGCTAATGGCAACTACGATGATTCGCGGCATGCAGTACGACATTCGGGATCAGGCGATTTCCAATCTGAATGGCCATATCAAAATCCATGCCTACGGTTATCTCGACGATCCCAATATTGCCCGTGGCTTCGAGTTGGCCAAGGAATGGCAGCCAAAAGATCATGCACAGGAAATTCAAGGCTGGGCAGCCAGGATCAGAATTCCTGCCGTGATCATGAGCGAGCGGGAGACCCGCGGCATCCAATTTGTAGGCATCGATCCTGCCCGGGAGTCCATTTCATTTCTCGGCAAAGCAAGCTATGACGGAGACCCCTTGTCTTCATCGTCAGATCGCCACATCGTTATTGGCAGGGAGATGGCAGAACAACTCGAAACAAAGGTTGGTAGAAGGCTGGTGATCATTACCCAGGGCGCCGATGGGCTCAACAGAGAAGCCGGATTTCGCATTTCAGGCATCTATGATGCAGAAGGTACGGCAATTGAGAAGATATTCGTGTTCACGGGCGTCGCTGCATTGCAGAAAATGGTCGATACCGAGGTCGTAACGGAGCTGTCTGTGCGACTTGTGGATGACGTATTTCAAATGGGTATGCTGGATTCACTCATAGGCTTTTTCAGCCATCTGGAGGTGAAGACATGGCAGCAGCTCGAACCCATGGCAGCAGCATTTTTCGTGTTTGCTGAAGGCGCCGTCTTTATATACTTCTTCATCGTTATGACGGCACTGATTTTCGGTTTGGTCAACACGCTGGTCACTTCGGTCATGGAGCGCGTGCATGAACTCGGTATGCTACGGGCTGTGGGCATGCGCCCCGGTGCCGTCGTGCTGCAGGTCGTTCTTGAATCAACCTTCATCATGATGATCGGTGTGGCAATCGGATTGACGCTCGGCTGGGTGACATTCCAGTTTATCCCACCCGTCCTGGATTGGTCCGCATTTGGTGAAGGGTTCGAGCGGTTTGGGGTGCCTGCCAAATTACACTTACGCATGCACGTCTCGGACATGGTCTTGATCACAGTCCTGAGCATGGTGTTCGGCGTATTGGCGAGTCTGTATCCGGCCAGAAGAGCGGTGATAATAAGTCCACTGGAGGCATTAAGGCGATGAGCGATGTGGTAGTCACAGTGCGCGGGGCAACCCGTACCTATAATGAGGAAACTGTCCCCGTACATGCCTTAAGGGGTGTGGACATGGACGTACATCGAGGGGACTTTGTCAGCCTGGCTGGGCCCTCGGGCTCGGGAAAGTCGACCTTGCTGAATCTGATCGGTGGTCTCGATCGCGCAAATGAAGGTGATGTGGTCGTCGACCAGGTGTCTCTCTCGGAATTGAATGAAAATCAGCTTTCCGATCTGCGACTGGAGAAGATCGGCTTTGTATTCCAGGCCTACAACCTGCTGCCGGTTCTTACCGCCGAAGAGAACGTCGGCTTTATTATGCAGCTGCAAGGTATGTCGCGCTCGGAACGTAGTGCGAGGGCGCGCGAGACGCTGGCTTCAGTGGGTCTTGCAGATCTTGCTGACAGGAGACCGGGAGACATGTCCGGCGGACAGCAGCAGCGCGTTGCCATTGCAAGAGCCATTGCCACCAGGCCGGTTCTGCTGCTGGCGGACGAACCGAGTGCCAACCTGGACTCCGGCACCACGGAAGAGTTGCTGGAGCTGCTGAAAGAACTCAACGAAGAACACGGCATGACCATCGTCACGGCAACCCATGATCCGATGGTGATGGGCTACACCAGCCGCAAGATAAACCTGAGAGACGGTGCCATCGTCGAGGAATCCTAGTCATCACATGAGCAGGGCGTTCCGCCTTCCGCTGTGTCTCGCCTGTCTTCTGGCATCGACCAATCTGTCCGCATTTGAATCGAGCATTCGTCTGAAGATGTTCGGCACGGCCGCCTTTCTACCTGGCCATGATATTCAACGCCAGTTGGATAGCACGCCGGCCTGGGATTTGAATGGGGACATGCGGATGATGTTCCGACACGACTGGGGTGTGGTCAGAATCCTGGTTGATCACTCAACCACAGTCCTTTCAGGCGATACCTTTGCTTTTGCCAATGCCCCTCAGACCACGCTGGACCAACCCCTGGTGGACGACGATGCGCGCATTATGGATCTCACTTTTGACATCGAAGATGGAGGACGACATCGCAGTCTGCATAGACTGGACCGTCTCGCGCTGCAATACCGCAGCGGTAAGTGGGCAGTCAACCTGGGTCGTCAGGCGGTTAGCTGGGGAAATGGCATGGTCTTCTCACCGATGGACCTGTTCAATCCGTTTGCACCCACCGTCGTGGATCAGGATCACAAGGCAGGTGATGATCTAGTGTTGGTGGAGAGACTGTTCAGCAACGGCAATGACATGCAGTTCCTCGCGGTCGGTCGCCGTGATCCATTGGGTGATATCACGGCGAACTCGGGAAGTGTG
>JASMJM010000009.1 GCA_030749725.1 Pseudomonadales bacterium
GGTGTGGGAGCGGTCCCCTCTTCCAGGACCATTGGCCGCATGGACGCGGCCACTGAGCCTACATGGACGTACCCGTCGCGTGTCCAGGAAGAGGGGACCGCTCCCACACCGCCGTTCCCCAACCCTCTATAGGCACCCAAACCACACCCTTCACCCAAGTCCAAGCTAATGCAACAGTGAAGCGAATTTATCTATTCTTGACGATCAGCAACTCCCCTGAAGCATGTACCGGCCGCATCACGGCACGTTCTATCGTGTCCGCATTTGCCAGCCTGTCCATACATCGTGTCGCCAACTCCGTGAAGGGGGGGCGGCAGGGATCTGAGATAATAACTTGCTTTACGCCAGCTCTCAGAGCCCGCCTGATAAGGTTATAAAGGGGCACGGTCATGTAATCCCAGAAGCAGATATCGGACCCGACAATCACGTCGAATTCTGACAACCTGGCGGTGCTGAGCTTTTCGAAGGAATTCTGTTCCATATTCACTTTGACGCCGTTGATTTTGGCATGCAGTTCCATGTAAGGAAGTACGTGCTTATCGGCGTCAACACCGGTGACCCTGGCGTCAAACATCTTGGCGCAGTAGATTCCGAGCAATCCCCATCCGCATCCAATCTCCATGACGCGTGCGCGCTTGCGGATGGGATGTGTCTTCAGATAGTCCATCGTCAGGTAGCTGGAGTTCCAGAACTTGTTGCCGTGGATCTCAGGTTCGTGCCCGGCGTTCTTAAGGCGACGTATCTCCTTGTGTCCGGACTTCAGTATCCTGAGTCCGAATGATCTTCGCACCTGTGAATTTACTGCCATCGTGCTCACTCGGTCGTTTTGTTGGGGCTGACAAAAGGCGCTATTCTAACAGCCCCGCGAGCCGGTAAGAAAGGTCTTTTCCTGATTCCGTCTGCCCCACAAATCTGTCAACAATGACCACTTGAATGCCGGACGGCGCGCTAGGATGCTGCTGCTTTTTTCAACCGCTCCGGCGTGAAAGGCACGTCCCTCAATCTCAGTCCCACGGCATCGGAAACAGCATTTGCAATGGCAGCGGAAGCGGGCCCTTGGGTCGCTTCACCCGCTCCCAGGCTGCGCGACTCAGGATGATCCAGCAGGATCACGTCAACAGTCGGAATCTCGGGGAACGTCAGTATCGGGTAGGAGTCCCAGTCCCGACTGGTGATACCGTCTGCGTCATAAAGCACCTGTTCTTTCAGAGTCCAGCTTGCCGACTGGATAAAACCCCCCTCCAACTGATTGCTCAAACCATCCGGATCGATGATTTGACCTGCGTCGCCGGCAATGACAGCGTGAATCAGATGGATATTGGAAGTTTCAAGATCGACGCTGAGGTCGACGCACACGGCTGCATAACACTTGGCGTTCTTGTAGCGGGAAAATGCCATGCCACGCCCGTAGGACAACAGCGGATTATCATCTCTAACGAGATCGATAGTGTTGGCCTGGTCCCTTACTGCTTCGATGACGGCCGCGGCGCGTTCATCGGTCAGGTGCATGAGTCTGAACTCTATCGGATCCATGCCTGCCGCATGTGCCAGTTCATCCATGAAGGACTCGATGGCAAACACATTTCCATAGGCGCCGAGACCCCTTGTCGAAGACGTCCGCAGTGGCGCCACCTTGACCAGATGTTTTATCACCCGTCTTTGTGGCAGATCGTAATAGGGATCCGCATTGCGGTGAATTCCACTGTGAGAACCCTTGCCCGGTCTGGCTTCCGGTTTGGCAATTGGGTCTGCCATGTGCCAGGCGGCGATAAAATGCGATCCATCGGCACGGGCAACGGGACGCCCGCCGTGAGTATTGCTGAAAACGTCGTAATTCCAGGCAGCGATATGTCCATCTCTGAGCAAGTCTGCCTGCACTTTCATCACCATGGCCGGGCTGTACGGTTCCCAGCTGTGTTCATCGTCCCGTGTCCACTTGAGCAACAGTGGTCTTCCTTGCACGGCCTTAGCCAGCAGGGCTGCATCCATGGCAGCATCGTCTGCGCCGTTATGACCATAGCACCCGGCATTTTCCCTGTGGATGACCCGAATACTCTCTTCGGGAATCTTCAATACCTGCGCCATCGCGCCCCGTACTACGAAGGGTCCCTGGCTGTGACTCCAGACGGTGAGTGTTTCGCCCCGTCCTTTTTCGCTCTGCCACAGCGCGACGGCCGCGGACGGTCCGATCGAGCCATGCATGTGAAATGGTTTGGTATAGGTTGCATTGACCGTGGTCACCGCCGATTCAGCGGTTACGAAGTCCGGTACGGGTTCCTCGACCGGTGTACCGTCGATAACGGGCAAACTATGGCTGGCATTTGTCGAAAGGAAATCATGCAGGGCTTCCTGGTCAGGTAGTTCGCCGTGGCGCGCCCACTGGGTGATCTGCTTCATTTTTTCGAGTGCATTGACCACCTGTTCTTCCCGTTCCGCGATGATGCCGATAAAGCTGCCGTCGATGACGAGGTCGATGATGCCAGGCATGCTGCGAATACCATCCTGGTCCAGTGACTGGAATCGAAAGTGGTATCCCGGCGGGCGCAGTATCCTGCCATGGACCATGTTATCCAGCACCATGTCCTGAATGTACACCGGCTTGCCAACTACCTTGTCGGCTAAGTCGATTCGTTGGGCCCTTTTACCCACCTTGGTGTGATCGGCAAAAGGTTTTGGGGTTGCCTCGCCGTTTGCACTCACCTTGAAATTCCTACCCTGCATCAGTTGCCAGTAGGATATGTTCTCATTCCCCTGCACGTTTGCAACGATGCCGTTTTCAACTGTCAGATTCTCGATGGATGTGTGCATTTCTTCTGCCGCTCTCTGCAGCAAGAACTGCCTGGCTTCAGCGGACACCTGACGAACCGCTGCACCGCTTGCCTCGATCGAACCGCTGCCCGCCGTCATGAATTCGTTGGGTGCAGCTTCGGTATCGCCACTCTGTACCCGGATGTTGTGCAGATCCACGTCCAGTTCCTCTGCACAGATGATGGCAATAGCAGTCTTGATTCCCTGTCCCAATTCGACTTTTCCGGTGCACACCGTGACCGTCCCATCTTCGTTGAAGGTAATCCAACGATCGAGGTCTGGTGTCTGCCGGAGCGTAAAAGGCAATCGGTCAGTCATGGTGCATCTCCCTGGCCGCGTTCTGTATCGCTCGTATAATGCGGTTGTGCGCGCCGCAGCGGCACAGATGATCCTTGAAGGCAGTCTGTATATCGGATCGATCGGGAGAGGGATTCTTCTCGAGCAGCAGCACCGCGCGATTGATAATGCCGCTCAGGCAGTAACCGCACTGGGCAGCGTTTTCATCCAGAATAGCCTGCTGCACGGGGTGTAGTGCGCCATCGATGGATACGCCTTCCACAGTGGTGATCCGGCGGTTGTTTGCTTCTTTGACCTTTGTTGTACACGCATAGATTGCCTCGCCATCCATGATTACGCGGCATGCTCCGCACTGCTCTTGGCTGCAACCCTGGCGAGGACTGCTTAGGCCGAGGTCATTGCGCAGTGCGTACAACAAAGGCGTTTCGGGATCGATCGTCAGGTGACGATCTGCACCGTTGACTGTAAGTGTAATTCTTTGCTGCATATTGGTATCCTCATCGGCAGGCGTGCTGCAATCAAGGGAGATTTCACCGGGCCTGCGCCGTCCTAGCCGCTGTCGAGCCATTCACCGATGACAATTTCCATCCCCACCGGACGTTCAGTGAATCCTATCTTGCGATAAAAGTCGACCGCGTCGTCGGTGAACAGGTAAACATGCTGCTCCCTTAACTCCTGCAGCAGAAGCTCCATCATCCGCTTGGCAATACCCTTGCCACGAAATTCGGACAAGGTCCATACGTCTACCACGTAAGCATTACAGACACCATCGGACAGCGTCCGCGCAGTGCCTATGAGTCGATCGACGTTATATGCAATGCAAGTTGAATAACTGTTGGCAAAAGAGCTGTGCAATTGTTGCGGCGTTCTGCCGTTGTCAAAGTCATCGGCGAGCAGGCTTGATTTCATCTCCGCCCAATCCACCTGTTCAAGGTCACGCTTGTAGAATAAGCTCATCCTTTGCCCCGTAGTTTACGCAAGAAAATTGAACGTCTGACGACAGTAACTGAATGGTGCGGCAGTGCTCGGCTGTTAGGTCAGATCGTGGTCGAAGCGACGTTGTCTTTTTGGCTTTACGACTATACCGCCTTCTGCAGCTAAATCCCATCCGGGACTAGCGGCTGTCTCATTGTGCCAGCTTCCATTCGATATAGGCGTTCACCACCTTTTCAAGCAGTTGCAGAGGCAGAGCGCCGCTTAAAAGGACGGCATCGTGTCCCGAGCTTGAATCTTGGTTCGATGAGGGTGATTATGTGCGCCAATCAAGGCTGTTTACCTGGAAGGAGGTGAAGGTGAAGCTACCTTCAGATTATTTCGAGCGCGTGTATGCAGGTGTGTTGGGCAAGGTGATCGGTGTGTACCTGGGCCGGCCATTCGAGGGCTGGAGTTACGATCGCATCATGGAACGACTGGGGGAGGTCGATTACTACGTGCACGACACGATCGGTGTGCCCCTTATCGTCACCGATGATGATATTTCCGGCACCTTCACGTTCATCCGGTCGCTGCCGGACCATGGCAACAGCAAGGCGATCACCCCGGCCCAGATCGGTCATAGCTGGCTGAATTACATTATCAAGGAAAAGTCCATTCTGTGGTGGGGAGGTATGGGCAACTCCACGGAGCATACAGCCTTCCTGCGCCTGGAAGAGGGCATCGAAGCGCCTCACAGCGGCTCCAGATCGCTGAATGGCAAAGTGGTCTCTGAACAGATCGGCGCACAGATATTTATCGATGGCTGGGCCCTGGTATCGCCGGGTGATCCTGAACAGGCTGTCGATTTGGCGCGACGGGCGGCCAGTGTGAGCCATGACGGTGAAGCCATCTACGGTGCCGAGGTGATTGCCGCCATGGAAGCGATGGCATTCGTTCAATCGGATATAGACAGCATCATCGATGTGGCGGTGACGTTTATTCCCCACGATTCGGTCATCTACCGGCTCATTGCGGATGTCAGGGAATGGCATGCGGGCGAGAAGGATTGGCGCAAGACCCGCAGTCTGATCGAACAGAAGTACGGTTACGACAAGTACGGTGGCAACTGTCACATGGTGCCCAATCATGGCTTGATCATCCACGCACTGCTGTACGGCGGAAATGACTTCCGCGAGGCGCTCAAGATCGTCAATACCTGTGGCTGGGACACAGACTGCAATAGTGGCAACGTCGGCTGTTTGATGGGCATCAAGAATGGATTGCCTGGCATCGACGCAGATGTCGATAACGGTGCTGACTGGCGTGGTCCGGTGGCGGACCGCATCTATATGCCAACGGCAGATGGAGGGCGCGCTGTCACAGACTGTGTCACGGAAGCGGTGGAGATCGCCAATTCAGGGCGGGCGCTGGCAGGTGAAGACCCACTGGTGCTAAAGGGCGGCGCGCAATATCACTTTGAAATGCCTGGTTCCGTGCAGGGATTCGTGCTTGAGGAGAGTGAAGGATTAGACGACGGAGTCCGCTTGTCCAATGTGGCGGGCCACAGCAAGAAAGGTGAACGAAGTCTCAAGGTAGCATTCGAGGGGGGCCTGTCAAGAATATCCACGGCGACTTTTATTCCTTCCAAGGAAACAGCCAAGTATTTTGAAAAGAGGGGCTATGGGCTGATGGCCTCTCCCAGATTGCATCCCGGTCAGACGGTACGGGTGAGGGTCTGTGGAGAAAAACCCGATGCGGCTGATGTGAATCTGTGCCTGTTTGTCTCGGTGTATGGCGATAACGATCAGCTAGAGGTGCTTCGTGGCCCCGAGCTTAGCCTCATTGGGGATGAATATGCAGAGTCCGAATGGCTTGTCGAGCAGCAGGCTGGGCGGCCAATCGCGGCCGTGGGTATTGAAATCAACGGCAGTGCAAGCGGGCCTGGATGTTTCTACCTGGACTATTTGAGCTGGGATGGAGAGCCGCATGTAACGCTGAAGAGACCAGAGCAGGCAGGGACCATGTGGCGGAGGGCCTGGGTCGAGGGCGTTGATCAATTCGGTTTCTACGCGGAGCCATACCGCCTCATACAGAATCGCGGCACCGGTCTCTTGATGCAGGGAACGCGGGATTGGAAAGACTACCGCGTTGCCGCTGACGTTACACCCCACATGGTTAAGTCGTCAGGAATCGCTGTCCGAGTCCAGGGGATGCGTCGTTACTATGCCTTGCTGTTGGTTCAGGATGGCAAGCTGCAGTTGGTTAAGGTAAACCATGAGCGGCAGGTGCTCTGTGAGATCGACTATGGGTGGGAACAGGGCAGTACCTATGAGATGGCTCTTGAAGTCAACGACAGTCACCTGCAGGGCTCTGTCAACGGCGAGCTGCTGATTGAGGCCGATGACGCTGATGACGATTTTCAAGGAGGCGCGATAGCCCTCGTGTGTGAAGAGGGTCGAACCGCGACTCAGGTGGTGACAGTTAAGCCCCTGTCCTAACGGAGTGACCCCGGGCGGGTTCCGGGAACGGTTGTCCGGAACGGCGAGACGAATCGAAGAATTGATTGGAGGTATCCCCGTATGCCGTACAAAGCAACTCCACTTTTGGCTTTACTGATGGCCTCCCAATTCGCCTTTACCGCGCCGTTGAAGAGCCAAAGCAGCAGCGACGACCAACTGGATGTCATGGTAACCGTCTACAGCAACAACTATGGTTTGATCCGGGAAGTTCGCCGGTTAACCCTACCGAAGGGTGAAGTGGAACTGGAATTTCAGGATGTTGCTGAGCAGATCGATCCAACTTCGGTTGCGTTTAAGTCCATCACTAAAGAAAAACAGGTGAGGATTCTGGAGCAGAATTATCGCTACGATCTTCTCAATCCAAGTACGTTGTTGAATCGCTATATAGGACGCAAATTGAAGTTCACGCAGTATCTGAGTGTGGACAACAGCCAGGTTAAACAAGAGAGAGAAGGGGTGCTGCTTTCCACCGAAGGCGGCACGATCGTCAGGTTCGGCGATGAAATCGAGATTCTGCCGGTTGGTACCATCTCGCTGGCTGAGCTGCCTGAAGACCTGCTGTCCAGGCCCACTCTGGTATGGCTGCTCGAGAACGACTACCAGCGTGAGCAGCAGGTGGAGACTTCCTATCTCACCAACGGTATGAACTGGCATGCAGACTATGTGCTTGTGGTCAACCAGGATGACACCCGCCTGGACCTGAATGGCTGGGTTACCCTCGACAACCGCAGCGGTGCTGCCTACCGCAATGCTGAATTGAAATTGGTTGCAGGCGATGTAAAACACGTCAGTGAACCTGTCGTTGAGGCCGCCAGGCTACAACGCATGGATAGCGCCAGGACAGCGTTTGCACCTGCCTTTCAGGAAAGACAGTTCTTTGAGTACCATCTGTACAGCCTGGGTCGTCGCACCACCCTGGCTAACAATGAAACCAAACAGATGTCTCTGCTGGCGGGACTTGGCGTTAAGGTCGACAAAGAGTTTTCGGTGAAATCGAGCGTTAACCCATTTTCCGTACAGCCGAACGTTCAGGAAAGTAAAGTGGATGTATCGCTGGAATTTGAGAACAGCGAAGATAACAACCTGGGAATGGCGCTGCCCGGTGGGCGAGTACGCGTATACAAGGCCGATGTCGATGCGTCACTGCAGTTGATCGGTGAAGAGCGCATAGACCATACGCCCAGAGATGAGAAGATCACCCTTGAGATCGGTAAGGCGTTTGATATCGTCAGCGAACGCAAGCAGACCAGTTTCCAGCGTCGTGGCGAGAGAAGCTCCCTGGTCAGTTATCGGATTCAATTGCGGAATCACAAAGATGAAGAAGTGCAGGTAAAACTGATCGAGACTTTCCCCGGCGAACGAACCATCACAATCCAGAGTCGGGAGTTTCGCGAAGTCGATGCCCGCAGCATAGAATTTGAGGTCGCGGTGCCGGCGCGGGGCGAAGAGCAGGTGAGCTATACCGCAATGGTTACCTGGTAACGCGCACGGCAACTCTTAGCTGTAAACGCCCCACTCCATCCGGAGTGCCGGCTCGGTGGCAGTCCCACTCAATTGGGCTTGGGCGCCGGCATGCCGATGTCGATGGGCTCGATCTCGAATTCCTTGAGGAGCTCTTTGCTGTAGCAGAGCTTTCCGGTAATCACTTTGGGGTCTGCAGTTATCAAGGCGTGAGCTGCTTCCGCCACGCTTTCCACGGGCTCTGCTGCATCCAGATCCGCTTGGCTGTACTTCCGGGCATACATCTGGCCGGGCGTTGCCACAACGCCATTCGGTGACAGGGAGTTTACGGAAATACCGTGCTCATGTATCTCCGCGGCCAGGCTGGTCGTGTAGTGCTCCAGTGCCGCTTTGGCCATGCCGTATACGGCTTCGTAAGACCGTCGCGTGAGTACCGTGAGCTTGGCAGCGACCGAGGAGATATTCAGGATAGAACCACCCTCACCCCGTTCGATCATGCCGGGCAGCACCAGCTGGCACAGGTGGTGGGGCGCTTTGAGGAGAATTTCCATCATCCGGTCGTAGGAGCGTTCTTCGTAGTCCACGATATTGCCGGGCATGAGGATCGCGCCGTTATTGACCAGAACGTCTATGCGGCCGTATTTGTCGAGGGCTGCTGCTACCAGATTCTCGCGTGCTTCCTTTTTCATCAGGTTGGTTGCCACACCGGTGGCTTCGCCGCCCGCCGCCTTGATGGCATCGGCAACGGTATCGATCGTCCCTGAAAGGCGCTCGTCTCGAACTTCCACGGTTCGAGCTGCGACGATGACTTTGGCGCCGGCGATGGCTAGACGCCGGGCGATCGCTTCGCCAATGCCTCTGGATGAACCGGTGACTATGGCTACTTTACCGTTCAGTTCGCTCATGATTGCTCTCCTCATTTCCCATGCCTAAAGTGAAGTCAATAATACTGCAAGCGCATAAATCTAAGCAAGGCAAGCGCAGGAATGTGCCCTCTGTCGGCCGCCTGATTTAGCCGGGTGGGTCAGAGAAGGGTGCGCACCACTGTGATTATTCTGTATTATAGGGGCGTCGCGCAGTGAAGCGGTGTCTTCGACACGGCCTCGCGCACAACCATCTTTCTCCAGTCCCTTCAAGCCGGCCTGGGATCTACCGACGATCAGCGATGAGGATAATTTGTATGACGTTTGAATCCGTATTGACTCAGGCCCGTTCCGAGGGCCGCGACCTCCTCAACGAGGTTGAGGCGAAGCAGCTCCTGCAGGAAGCCGGGATTCCCGTAACGACCACCGTCCTGGCGGTCACCCAAGAAGAGGCCAGTGCCGAGGCCGCGCGCGTCGGTTATCCGGTGGTCCTCAAGATCGTGTCGCCCGACATTGCTCACAAGAGCGACGTGGGTGGAGTCAAGGTGGGCCTGGAAGACGATGCTGCCGTCAATGCTGCGTACGAAGAGATCGTTGGCAACGCCAAGAAAGCCGTTCCGAATGCCAATATTACAGGCGTCGCCGTTCAAAACATGGCTGGCGAGGGAACCGAGGTGATCGTCGGCATGACGACGGATCCCCAATTCGGGCCGGTGATGATGTTCGGTCTCGGTGGGATCATGGTGGAGGTCCTCAAGGACGTGTCCTTTCGCGTTGTGCCGCTGACCGAACGGGACGCGGCCCAGATGATCGACGAGATCAAGGGCAGCGCCGTGCTCGATGGCGTTCGCGGACAGCCACCGGTCGACAAGGCTGCCCTGTGCGACGCGATCCTAAAGGTTGCAGAGTTCGTCGAGCAGCACCCGGAAGTTCAGGAGCTGGACCTGAACCCCATGATTGCCTATTCCGATGGCGCAATCGCTGTCGACGCACGCATCGTCGTGTCAGCAAGTTAGGGGGGTCGCAGCATGGCTGTTCCAGGACACCGGCTGGACCGGATGTTCAATCCCAAGACGGTCGTCGTGATCGGCGACAAAGGGCCCGGCTACATGTGGCTCAACAACAACAGGACCTTCAAGGAGAAAGGCGGCGCCTTGTATTCGGTGCAACTGGATCCGAAGGAGATCCCGGGCATCGAGAAGCTGGGCATCGAGAATTTCACGTCGCTGGACGAAGTCCCGGGGGAGATCGATTACGCCGTGGTCGCCGTGCCACGCACGGTAGCCCCCATCATCCTCAAGGGTCTGATCGAGAACGGGGTGCACGGTGCAGGTTTCTTTACGTCCGGTTTCGCCGAAACCGGCCAGGAAGAGGGCATTAAGCTGCAAGCTCAGCTCACCGAGATGGCCCGTACCGCCAACTTCAACCTGGTGGGACCCAATTGCATGTGCCTGTACCTACCCAGGTCCGGTGTGCGCTTCAGCATGGATGTTCCGGTTGCCGACGACGGCGCTATCGGTTTTCTGTCCCAGTCCGGCACCCACGCCATCCAGTTCTCGTTGGTCACCAATGCCAACGGTATGCACCTCAGCAGATGTGTCAGTTTGGGAAACGCCATCGCGCTGGATATCCCCGACTATCTTGACTACATGACCGAAGACCCGGAGACGGAAGTCATCGCGATGTACGTCGAAGGCGTAAAAGACGGTAAGCGTTTCTACCACTCCCTGCGCGCTGCGTGTGCAAGAAAGCCGGTAGTCGTCTGGAAGGGCGGTCAGACCGAAGCGGGGGCCCGCGCGACCATGTCGCATACGGCTTCCCTTGCGGCTCCTCAGGCCATTTGGGAGGGAATGATTCGGCAGTGTGGCGCCGTCGCCACCAACAACCTCGATGAGACCGTTGACGCCGTGAAGGCGCTCGCCCTGGCGAAGCGGCCGGCCGGTCGGCGCGTCGCCTTGCTGGCACAGACGGGCGGGCAGTCCGTGTCCATCACCGATGCATTCGCAAAGGGCGGCTTCGAAGTGCCGCGACTTTCCGAGGACAGCTACAAGCAGTTGGCGGAGTTTTTTAACATCATCGGTGGCTCATACCAGAATCCCCTCGATATGGCCGGCACCGTCCAGGGCAGGACGGAGACGCTCGACCGGATCCTGCGCATCGTTGATGCCGATCCAAACGTTGACGCCATGGCCATCGAGGTTTCGGCAATGTTTGCAGCACGCCATTGGCAGTCCCGACCAGAGGTGCTGGACGAGATGCTCGACGCGCTCCAGATTCATGCTAACAGGTCAGCTAAGCCGTTTGTGGTGGTAATGCACCCTGCCCATGAGGCGGAGTATGTGGCGTCGATTCAGCACAAGTTCAACGAGCGTGGTATCCCGACGTTCGCAAGCTTCGAGCGGGCAGCGGCAGCCCTTGATCGGGCGGCAATTGCGGCAGGCGTTTAGACGGCATTGACCCGACCGATAACAACGATTCGGCTATGGCTCCGCAGATCTTGGTGCCGACCATCAGAGTAGCCGAGGGCGCCGAAAGGATTCGAGAAAGGAGGGTGCCCGCGAGTGACCATTTGAACTCAGCTTGGCTGCATGGGACACAGGGCATCGAGCACCTGAGCAATGCCATCTCCGCCGTGAAGTAGGCCATGCCCGCTTCCGAGCGGTTAGCGACCGCATACCAGAGGCGGATAGGACGGTTCGCAATAGTCGGAACCGGCCAACTGCGGACATTCTCTGTGAGCAAGTCCACTACCGCTACCAGAAAGACACACGACGTGCAGTTTCGTATCAACTTGCCGGCGGCACATGGGACGAATGTCCTAGCTGTCCCTTGTCAGCACCTCCATCAGGTGGCCGTCCCGATCGCGCCAATAGAATCCTCGGCCGCCTGATCGCTTGTTGAGTGTGCCATCCTCCGGCGTGCGTGGGCCGGAACCGTGTGCTATGTCTGCGGCTTGAATTCGTGCCAAGATGCTGTCGAATTCAGAGTCACTGACCTTGAATGCGTAATGGTGAGTCTGGAAATCCGCTGCATTGTCGAAATCCATGGTCAGGGCACTGTTGACTTTCACCAGTGCGAAGTGCCCGAGTGTGCCCTTGTACGCCAATCCCATGATCTCAGCGAAGAATCTGGCCGAGGCCCCCTTATCATGAACGGGGATGATAGTGTGATTGAGTTCCATCGCTCTTTTTACTCACTCATATGGGTGCTTCTGACTTAAGTTACGCTGAAGTAGAACTTGGTTCTACTGACTCGCGCTGGATTGTCGTGTCAATTGGCTCTGGCACTATCAGCCGACCTATGAAACTGGCCTGCGTGCGTACGACGCTTGGCTCGCGGATCTAGATTCAGACATCGACCTCCCCGAGGATCTGGCCTTAATGTATTGGCAAGGCCAGGCCGTGCTGTATGACCAGTTGCTCGATGCCCGTCGTGCTGCTTCATCCTACCTGGAGCGATTGGCTTCTCAATTGAACTCCGCGTCGGTGGGCGCGCTCAGGCAGGCGAGCGAGGAATACCAGAACCTTGTACACGCAATGGCGGAAGTATGGCCTATTCCATATCAGCGCGGGGGCTATTCACATCCTAACGGCTGGCATCTCGTTGACCGGCACGAACTGGTTGGTGATGTAGTGATACCCAGGTATGAAAGCTCGTGGTCGGATTCTGATCGACGAAAAGCTTCTAACATTGTAAGACAGGCTCGCGATGTTGATGAGAAAGTGCTGGTGCTTCTAAGTAAAGTCGTGGAATCAATGACCTGAAGCCTACAACAGCTACGCTCGAAGACAACAGGTTCGGATCACAGTAGATGTAGCAGCGAGTTCCGGCCTTTACTGGGCAGCCCCGCTTTGGAGCTGACTGCGGAAGCGTTGACCCGATGAGATAAAGGTTAATACGACGCTCTCTTCGGCCACAAGCGGTCAAAGTGGCAACTGCGGTAGTCTGACCACAGTTGCCACACAGTCTACCTAAGGTACGATGCGTCCCGTATTGACTTGGCTCCGAATGTGCTTGCAGAGAGATCGCACCAACCATTTCTTCTCAGGTGTTCGTTCGCCAAGAACTTGGGTTACAGGCGACGAGATACCGTTCTCGGCCCAACTCCCTAGAGCTTGGATCGTCTGTGATAGCTCCTGTGATCGGTCAGGTCCATCACCGCAAGCACCCCATCCATCAGGGGACTCCGCGACCCTAATGCCGGTTCCAATTTCCTTCAGAGTGATAGTCATATTGCGTTCCCAGTGATGACAGCAGTTTTCGAGATTCCCGATCATGGGCTCGGTCGTTGACCAATCATCGCTCCCGCCGAGATAGCTGTTATCTCTCAGTTTGCGTACTAACTGAGCAACCAAAAGCTTTTTTCGATCATCCAGTGGGCCAAGTAAGGTACCGACCGATTCATCTAACGAGATTGTCGCGTTTTGGCCTGTCAACCATCTTTCCAGCGAATCTCGATACGTCTCAATCTGTCGCTGACGAGTATCGCTGATCTGTCCACAATCCAAGATTGGTACTGGTTCCATGCTTCCTATCATTTGGACAATCAGATCAACGTTAGCGGCAAAACCTTCGTGACAATGCTCCATTGTCCCAATCATTTGCCGTATCTGACGTGTTGGCTCACTCAGTGGTTGTAGCTGAATTTCCTCGTCAACAAGAGGCAGCCAATCTTCATCCCAACAGATGGCTTCGATCTTACGTTCCTTGCTGCTACCCCAACCACGAGCCCAGTATTCAATCGTCTCACCCACCTTGAGTATTCTGGCAACATGCTTCTTGAGTTCTTCCCAGCTGGATAGGCCGTAATCGAGTGCCAGAGAAAACTGAACCTGCGTCAGAGAGATATCAGCCGACAAAACATCTGTGTCCGAGAGATCCATAAACTCACGTAGGTTCCGTAAGACACGGCAACACGACGCGTCCCCGCGTTTGTGAGTATTCAATATGGAACGTGCTTCGTTTCGAAGATGCCTAAGGCTAGGACTTGTGGGTAATGATCGGGTCATCATGACCTCCTTCCAATGTTTTCCGACTCCTGCATATACGGAATTGAAAGAAGGTAAGAATCACCTGATTCGTTTAAAGAAGGAGACCTAGGGACTTTCCGCAGGAGTGGAGGCGTCCTTCAGACACCTGACAATCACTATACTCCCGGGACTAGAATGCTTCAATAGCCGTGGTGTAGATAAGCTGATCTACACCAGCGGCAGCTATGGGTCGATGGTAGTGGAATCGGTGACCCCATACCTAGCCGAGTCTGCTTTAGAGAAGGACCGGCGAAAACCAGTCGGCAGGATTTTGTTTCACTCCGCTCTCTTTTCGGCCCAGAGTGTGTGAAAAGTCGCAGTGACGGTATAATCTGACTTTCCAAGATTGGAGTTTTGGATGAGCGGATTTATCCAAGGTCAGGCACGCACTCAATCAGCCTTGTTTCCAGAATACCTCGATGATTTCGTCACA
>JASMJM010000010.1 GCA_030749725.1 Pseudomonadales bacterium
GACCTTGGAGAAACTGGGTAGCTTGCATGGGTTGAAATATACCCCATGCTGCTCTGGGAGTCCAGTACGTTGCACTGACTTATTGAGAAGTTACGTATACACCATGTTTTTCAACACGTGTCAAATATACCTGCTCAGGTACAAGCGGCTCGGTGCGGCCGAAATGGGCTCAAGAGTGCTGTACTGAAGGTGTGCATTACTAGACCAAGGCCGTTGGATCCAAGTCACGGGATGGTAGATTTTCGCAACAAATCATTGTGCAGCCAGCTCAAATATGATTATTATCGGGCCAATAGTGGTGACCGAGGACGTTCCCATGGATTTAAATCGCGCCATCGAAGAACTGCTGAAGGACAGGGGTGCCATCAAAGTTGGCTTTGCCAACAAGGATAGCTTAGCGGGCGGACCGCCGAGTACGGATCTTGACTACGTATTCAATGCCGCAGACATTGCTCAGGAGGCAAGATCGGCAGTGAGCTTCGCCCTGCCTTTGGATCAGGACGCCATCAGGCAGTTTATAGCCAAGAAAGATCAGCACGCTCACACAGCGGATAACCGTCGCACCATCGCCAAGTCAATTCGGCTGTCCAACGAAGTGGCGGAGCTGTTAAGAAATGAAGGGTACGCAGCATTGGGAACGGATGCGAACTCGACGTATCGGCAAGAAGTGCCTCTGTGGCATCGGTTTCTACCTCCCGATATCAGCCATCGCTATATTGCCGTTGCAGCAGGCGTAGCATCTTTTGGCTGGTCCGGCAACGTTGGACTTCCCGGCTACGGATCAACCATCATTTTGGGGACCACGGTCACTTCAGCAGAATTGGAAACGACCGATCCCATGCCCGAAGAAGAAAACTTCTGTGAGTGGGCTAAGAGCGGTGGTCGCGTCGACTGCAAATTGTGTGTGGAATCGTGCGTTGTTGAGATGTTCGAGAAGAACGACGCGGAATACGTAACCTTGGGGGATAACACCTATACCTATTCACGGCGCAGGAATACGAACCGATGTGTGTTTGGCTGTGGCGGTAATACCGGCCTGCACAAGTCCGGCAAGTGGTCGACCTGGTCTCCCGGCAGATACAAGCTCCCTGACGATCCAATCAAGCTGAATAGGGAACTTAGGAGATCAACCGCACAACGCCAGGAGCATCCCCCGGTCACGCCGGCAGCTACCTGTGGCATGTGCCAACTGGTCTGCTTTGGCGATAAAAAGGAAAACGCCAAGAACTTCAAACTGCTGAGCAAATCCGGCTGTGCAGTACAGGAACCGGATGGCACGCTGGTGATTCTCTCGGCAGAGGAAGCGGCAGAGAAACTGCGTACCATGCCGCAGGAACACAGCGCACTTTACTCATAGCCCGAGCCGCGTAGCGGGTGAGCGGTCCGGTTAGGTGATTCTGCCCTTCTCGTTGGACAATACCTCTGGCAGTGCGCCGCTTTGCACTGGATTGCTCTCAGCAACGATGTTGTCGAATCGACTCTTGATGCACGGCATGAATTCGTCGTGGGTAAACAGGTAGAAACGCTGCTCCAAAATGGCCTCGGCCACCAACTCTCCTACCTGTCTCGGCGCCATGCCCTGATTCTTGAAGTAGTCCGCGAACTGTTGTGCGGTCTTGGCCTGATCAGATGATGGCTGCGGCGGCGCCGCCGTGCTGGCCAGGTGGGCAGGGCGGTTGCGCGACGATGTAATGATCCTGGTGTCGATGATTCCCGGGCAGAGGCAGGTTACGCCGATATTGGCATCGCGTGCCTGAAGGTCGAAGTAAAGACCCTCGGTGAGGCGCGTAACCGCATGCTTGCGCGCAGGCCGTTCAGGACACCCTCGAAGTTGACACTCATCACCCATTGCCAGTCGTTTTCAGTCGACTCCCAGATTGCGCCGCCGCCCCCGCCGACACCGGCATTGTTGCAAAGGACCTGCACGGCTCCGTAGTTTTCGGTCGCCATCTCCAACAGCGTCCGCATATCGTCGGCTGAGCTGACGTCGGTGACCGAAGGGGTGACGTGAAAGTTAGCCTCGCTCAATCTTTTTGCTTCAGCTTGCAGCGGCCCTTCTTCGATATCCGCCATCACAACCCGCATGCCACGATTGGCAAAGGCCTCAGTCATTCCGAGCCCGATACCACTGGCTGCGCCTGTTACTACCGCAGTCTTTCCCTCCAGACGGTCCATGTGTCTCTCCACTTGGTTAGCAGCGCATTGCCATGAGCTGTTCTATTGCGGGGTATTGCAGTCCATGGCGCGGCGCTAACGATCCAACTCTGCCAGCATGTCATCCACGCTGGTAAACTTGATTCTGGGTCGTGTCGCTTTGATTCCTCGATCAAGCTCCTTCTGGTCGATTACCTGCCAGTCTCGATAGCTGACGTAGGACGCTTGCCGTGAACTGATTAGTTCCTCTATCGCACCTACGCCGGTTTGTTGGGGCTGCAATATCTTGCCGGCTTGCAGATCTACCATCATGCAGCTGACGGTCTCCTGGGCGTCGGTCTTGTTGGTGCCTATCACGCCGGTCGGTCCACGCTTGATCCAGCCGCAGCAGTACAGCCCTGTCAGCGCCTCGCCGTCATCGCTGATCACTCGACCCTTCTCGTTTCGAATGATGCTGCGATTGTCATCGAACGGGATCTCCGCTAAAGATACGCCCTGGTATCCGACCGATCTGAATACCAGCCCCACATCCAGGGCTTCGATCACATCGGTGGCCTGGGCCCCTATACCGCCCCAGTCATTGAGTACCGGTTTGTTCCGGACCAGCCGAAGTTCACTCACGCAACCCGATTCATCAGCCACGATTTCGGTTGGCGAAACCAGAAATCGGATCGACAGCGTCTTGCCTTTCTCCGCATCGCTCCCTTGATCGGCAAAGGAATTCAGTATTTCCAGGTTCTTCTCTACGCGCCGATCGCGCCTTTCCTCACGCTCCTTTTGACTGTGGTCGTCGAGTTCCAACTCCTCCGGTCGAACCTGAATATTGGCGTCGACCAGTTCACCGACCTCTTTGATCTCGGGGCTTGAAAATGCGGCCTGGGCCGGTCCCCTGCGCCCGAGTATATAGACCCGCTTGACGCCGCTGTTGGCTAGTGCTTCGATGGCGTAATCCGCCATGTCCGTCTGCTTGAGTTCGTCCTCGGTTTTGCAGAGCAGTCTGGCAATATCGATGGCAACATTGCCGAGCCCGATGATCGCTACGGACTCCTGACTCAAATCGAACTGCCGATTGCTGTAGTCCGGGTGGCCGTTGTACCAGCCTATAAAATCCGTTGCTGCATGACTGCCGGGCAGGTGTTCACCCGGAATTCCGAGCTCCCGGTCAGTCTGTGCGCCGGTTGCGAAAACGACCTGATGATAGTGCGACTTCAGGTCATCCAGATGCAGGTGGGTACCATACTCCACCGCGCCATAGAACCTGAAATTCGGTTGCTGGGCACTCTTGTCATAGACCCTGGTCACCGTTTTGTATTTCTGATGGTCGGGGGCTACCCCTGCCCGCACCAGTCCGAACGGTGTCGGCACGCGGTCGATCATATCCAGTTCGACATGGACGTCCGAATGTTTCAACAGGTTACTGAAGGTGTAGAATCCAGCGGGACCAGATCCAATGACGGCCACTCTCAGCGGGTCACTTTTGCTACCGATATTAGACATGACGGGGTTTCATGCTCCGTGAATGGGGCTTGCAGATTATCAGATTATGATCCCCTTTTCGACGCATTATTGGACCGGGTCGGGAGCTCTCAACACCCTCAACGGCCTGTCCTGCAGACTCATCGGATAGCGGACTGCCCAGCAAAAGCCTTGTGGTTTAATCCCGGCAATGCTAAACAATCACTCCACCAAAAGAGGGAGGAAGAGCGGCCATGCGAGTCACGGTCTGGGGCGAGAATATCCATGAACACAAGAACGCGACGGTTCGGTCGATCTATCCGGACGGCATGCACGCGACCATCGCCGAGTTCATTCGGAATGGAGTCGAGGGCGTTGAGCAGGTAACGACGGCCACCCTCGATCAGGACGAGCACGGCTTGACCGACGCGGTACTTGCCAATACCGACGTGATGACCTGGTGGGGTCATATCGGTCACCATCTGGTCGATAACGCTGTGGTGGCAAAGGTTCAGCAACGGGTGCTGGCGGGCATGGGTCTGATCGTTCTGCACTCCGCACATCTGTCCAGGATATTTACACGCCTTATGGGTACCCGCTGCTTTCTACGCTGGCGGGAAGGCAAAGACCGGGAGATGGTATGGACCGTGTCGCCGAGCCACCCGATCGCCCGCGGCGTACCGCATCCCATCATCGTTCCTAATCAGGAAATGTATGGTGAATTCTTCGATATTCCCGAGCCTGACGAGTTGGTGTTTATCAGTTCCTATACGGGTGGCGAGGTATTTCGCAGTGGCTGCTGCTTCAAGCGCGGCAGGGGCCGCATCTTCTTCTTCAGTCCGGGGCATGAGACCTATCCTGTTTATCATCAAGCTGAGGTGCAACGTGTCATCTGCAATGCGGTTGAGTGGGCCCATCAAGCGGAAATCTCGGAGATAGACAATTCGCTGTTGCTCATGTCGGATGAAGGCTGGTTCGAGAACCAAAAGGCAACGGATTGAAATCGTTACTCGGCATTGACCGGTGAGGCAACATCGCTGGAGGGTGGTTCGTTTTCCCGTATTCTCGGCGTATACTTTTAAGTTCACGTGTTGAAGGAGAGCAATGCAATGATCAACCCCAGAGTGCTGCTGCTGGTGGCCGCGGCTAACATGAGTGCACACGCGCTCGCGGAGATTAGTTCGGATGTGATCTATGGTCACAAGGACGGCATGGCGTTGGTTTACGATGCGTTCCATGCCGACAAACCAAATGGTGCCGGGATCGTTTACATGGTCAGCGGCGGCTGGTTTTCCATGTGGCAGAATCCGGCGCAACGCGTGCGGCAGTTTCAGCCCCTGCTGAACGCGGGGTTCGCAGTATTTGCGGTCCATCACGGCAGCGCGCCTCGCTTCAAGGTGCCCGATGCCGTCTCGGATGCCCGTGCTGTGTTGCGGCACATTCGAAGCAACGCTGCGGACTACGGTGTCGACCCGAACAGGCTGGGGGTTTGGGGTGGCAGCGCCGGCGGTCACCTGTCGCTCATGTTGGGATTGAATGCAGAGGCGAAGCCGATTCAACCAGAAGGCGAAGGCTTCGAGCGTTTTATGGCACCGAATTACGCTGCCGGTGCGGACACAGAGGCAAGCCTGGCAGCCGTGGTGGCCTACTTTCCACCAGTCGATCTCCGTACGCGCGTCGGGCCAAGTGAACGATTTCCAGCCCTGGATTTTCCCGAGGATGAAGCTGCTGCGATCTCCCCCATCCTCTTCGTAACCAAGAACGACCCGCCCACCCTGCTGATTCACGGTGATGCCGACGACCTGGTACCGTTGCGAGACAGTGAGATCCTGGCAGCGGAACTGAAGAAGATCGGCGTGACCCATGAACTACTCATCATAAAGGGAGGCGATCACGGTTTTCGGGTGCCCGAGGACCGAGCAAAAGCAACAGCCGCTATGGTGGCCTAGTTCAAGAAGCACTTGACCAAATAGTGCCTGGTCGGCGTTGATTTGGCACAAGCGCCGCAACATAGATGAAATGTTAGCGACGATGTGAGTTGGGGACCGGAATTTTCCCTCAGAAGCCGAGCGGCAACAGCGTCTCTGCAAGATACCTGCCGTTCTTCAGGGTAGCGGCATCAGGATCGACCCTGGCATCCGCCGACTCCTCTTCGATATCGATCCAGCCATCGTAACCGGCGTCGTGAAGGGTCTTCAATAGTCGCGGGAAGTCGATGATCCCTTCACCCATGGGAGCCCAGCTTCTGTCCTCGTTGATGTCCTTCAGATGCACGTGGCCAATCACCGATGCGTAGGTGGCAAAGATCTCATAGACGTCCATTTCGCCGTTGACGATGTGACCGGAATCCGGGCAATAACCGACTACCGAGGTATCCAGAGAATCCAGCATCAGCTTGTAGTCATCCGCTGTACGAAAGATCGAGTAGCCACCCGAGGTGGGATGAAAGGCGCAGGAAATGCCACGGTCGGCGGCATGCCTGGCGACCTCGTTGATACAGGCCATCGCGTTGCGCTGGCGCTCACCAAGGTCAGACCGATCGCGTGAGCCGTGGGCCAGCGTGATGCGCGGTTGCGGGAAAGACTTAAGATAGTCGAACACCTTGTCGGCCTGCTCGCGCTCCCGCTCGCTCAAGGTTGATCCCCTGAAGCCACCGCCAAAACTCAGCGAAGCCAACTGCAAGTCATGTACCTCCAAGAGATCGGCCATAAGCGCCGGATCCTCGAAGTAGCGCCCCATCATGCCGCCGTTTGTTTCGATACCGGATAGTCCTGCACGCTTAACTATCTCACAGATGTGCCCGCAGTCACCGACGTACTTGTCTCCTGACATCACCCAACTGAATGTTTCACATCCGTACTTAAAATTACTCACCTGAATTGCTCCTGGACGATGATTGCGTGAAATCGAGAAACGGACATGGGCCACTCAAGGCCGTCGTTGGCTGATCGGCCGCAGCACGCACACGTTCGTGTCGATGATAAGGCTGCCACGTTCGGCGATGGCCTCTCTGGCGGTTTCCCAGACGGGTATCAACTCCGGATCCTCCGGTTTCGGTCCAACCTGGCGCGTGGCTTCCCAGTGCGCCATGTCGTCGTAGCGCGCCATCATGTAAACGCGTGTCTCCGGCGCAACGATGGAGATCCATTGCGCCAGCGGACGAAGGCCCTGGCCCGCCTCCACCCATGGCCACCAGCCTTCCTCCGATACTTCGACAAACCGTCGCAGGTTCTCAGCGGCAACCTTGAAGGTACGCATCGTATAGATGCCGGGCTGGGACTCCGGTGCCTGGTCTGTCGGGCGCCTACGCGTCAACGGACGCAACCCAGTGACCTCGGCCGCATCGATGACGTTTGTGCGTCCGGCGGCAACGCCTGAGTCAGCGTCTGCATACCAGTCACAGGTCGTTTGCCAGTGTTGCAGGCTGTCGTAGCGACACAACATCAAGAGGCGATTCGGACCACCCATAATCACCGACCACAACCCCAACGGCACAGTACCCAACTGAGGCCATATTTCCTCTTCGTTGATGCGCACGAATTCCGCCACATCGGAGCGATCGACGTAAAATGTGCTGAGCGTATAAATCATGTCAACCGTTGTTGGCGCCTTGCCCTGTATCTTTTTCTTTATCACCACAACCCGAATGACAGATCGCGGATTCGATGATTCTTTTCAAGTACCTCTGATACTGAATGATCATATTCTGAACCCTGTATCTTGAAAAACGCCTCTGAAAGTAGGCGGGGGTACGTTCGCGGCCGTCCACATGGTATTCCTCAGTGCCAAATTGCATCCAATCGGTCTTGACTTTTTTGGCTTGCAGAGTATGGCGGCCGCCGCGGCTTGAGGGTTCGATAAACCACGTGATTTCTCTGGAATCACCGTTCTGGATTTCTCTGATTCTGAAAATGTTCCGCTCTTCACTGACCACGTTGAGCGTTATGTCAACCTGGCCGGACTGCGTCGTTCTAAGCAGGTGTTTCATTTTCAGATGACTCATCCGCCCGTCCTTGCCGGCTAGGCCAAAAATGGAGATGTTCTTTTCCTGTAATTCTGATTCCTCAAGGTCCAACGGAAGTCGCCCCATCAAAAGACTTCGCAGTGGGGTTGCCTTTAAGTCTTTTCCCACGTCACTGACAGTGATATCGATAAACTGTGTTCCTGATGGTGATCGCATATTCAATCTCGTGATCCTCGCGATCGTCCCCTCCTTGCGCTCGTTCATGCGCTGATTTGCGAAGAACAGCAGAGCCGGGCGCTGCTCTGAATCATAGAAGACCACGGTTCCCGTGTTGAAAATCCTGTGGTTTTTCTTGGTATAGAGGTTGGGAAAGGCAATCAAGAATTCCCGCCACAAGATCCTCTGGAATTTGCTTGCCGTAATGACGAAATCAGAGAATTCGAAATCGGATTTTGCAGGGGCAGCGGTGGACGTGAGCAACAGCACACCAAAGACTAAGACTCTGAGATACCTATCTGAAATCATTGATCTTCAAAGCCCCGGCCTGGATATCCCTGATAAAAACATTGATCTTAACTTCGACCAGGGACAGTACGGCGGGATTGGACTTTGCCTGACCCACCTCGTTCCGGATGACAATGAGTTCATTCAGAAATTTGCTGTCAGATCCGATGCTCCGCATGCTTTCGGATTCCGGCCAAATGAAGCTCATGTCCACGACTCTCTTGATCGCCCGAACAGGTCCTCTTTCAATAAATGGGACGACAAAGTTGTCATGCAGCTCGCTGGAAAAGCTTTCAAAGCCGTTCAGGATGCCACGATCATCCTCCCCGCCTCTTGAATAGTCCGAGCCTATTTTCTCGTAGCTGACTTCAGGCAGGAAAAGTTCGGCATCTGTGCGGACGCCGATGCGGAACGTGCCCAGCCACCTGGTCCACCCGAAGGTGGGGCCCGCTGCAGTCAAGATCGTAAACTGCGGGTCAAGGACCCGATACTCATAGGTCCGGTAATTATTCTCCGTGTAGATCGTATCCCTGATTTCAAGCTGTTGCGATTCGCCCACGGAGATTTGATGACGCTTGATCTCTACCCTGGCGGTTTTTTCTCTGCTGGATAGCACTTTAAAGAGTGCCCCACCCATGCGCATGGTGGCCTCCTTCATCATCTCGTCAGCACTTTCGAGATCGTATTTTTCTACGCCGGTCTGGAAGAGTCGTTCTTCAATGTCATGGAAGCTGAGATTCTCACCGTGGGTGATGACCTTCTCATGCAATATCAGTTGCTGCTGTTTGTTTCTGTATCGCAACTCCTCAACCCTCTGGGTTCTGCTGGAATTCAACGACCTGTTCGTTTCGATCGTCAAGACCACGTCATCATTCTTGTCAATGAAGTGGAACCCTCCGGCCTTGATCTCCCTGATGCCATAGGTTCTTCTCAATTCATCGAGCTTTTGGTTCAAAGGTGCTTTGATATCGAGAACGATTATGGCAAGGGTCTTGGCTTCAGCCGGAATTTCCGGTGTTGCACAACGCCCATCCAATGGTGCGCAGATGATAAGGCAGATAAGACTGAATCGTTTAAACACGCTACCCCCTTTCGTTTATTTGAGGGGTTTAATGGATGACGTCCTCACGTCTACGGGATCACTATGGCCGCTCGTGTGAGCGAACTCGAACTGAATCCCCACAGGGATCTTGTTTGATTTGAAAGACTTCCTGAGGTCGTGTCCGGAGCCATCTTTGGCAAGCTCTATCCTCAGATCGATGGAGTTTCGTCCCTTGTCCGAATTCAGCATTGGAATCTGGTAGTACCCTTTGCCCTGAAACATGTCGCCGAGCTTCAGAGATCGGACTTGGTTCTCGGGATACTTCAGACTCTTCTTGGGATCGATGCGAATGTCGATCCAGTAATTTACGAAGGCCGGGTTCATTTTCGTGAAGTGAAATCCGCAGATTTTCTCATCACGCAGTGGGTTCATAACATCGATGAAGCAGACGGTGGCAAAGCTATTAAGCACTTCATAGAATCCAATCTGATCGTCAAGTGTTTCCAGTTCCGCCCCGGTGAAGGATCGGTCTACGGGTTTTGCGCTGAAAACCCCGGTGTTCACATTTTCGCCATCTTTGACACTTGCACTGATCAGCAGGATCATACGACTGTGAATACTCTGTCTGTCTTTACCGAGCAGATGGGTTCCCCTTGAATCGAAGTCCCTTATCTCTGAACTGAGAATGTGCAGCTCGCCATCGTTCAAGATATAGGTGTGGAAGTTGACGGGCTTGATGTAATTGACGGGGGCGAGGGGATCATCGGTTTTCAGTCCCAGATAGAAGTCCAGGTTTTCGAGTTTGATTTCGCCCTCTTTCACACCCAGAACAGGTTGCATCGAATAGCGAATGCCAAGTCTTGCCTTTTCGCTTCCCGTCGGGGTCATGATGTAGTTGTCAGTAACGTCCTCGAATTGGCAGAATTCACCAAGGGGGCATAGGGTGTGTATAGCCAGCTGCTCTTTCGCATAATTCTTTTCACTGGATAGAGAAAACCCAAGCTGGATTGCATTGGCCAGCGGATCCGCCAGGCCGCCAACGACATTCAGAAGGCCCGGCCCGGCACTGACATCGATAGAGACTTCATCAAAGGACCCGACGTTGGAACCCGGCACTTTGACAAGATTCGAGGTGATATCGAGACCAATCTCCCGCTCCTTGGTTTGATCCAAACTGAAGATCATTGCCCGGATCTCCACAGTTGGAACTCTAGTGAGAGGATGCTTTACATCATCCAGTTGAAGCTGTTTGCCGATGACGTGATTGGCGGGATGGACTTGGTCGGGATCATCGCCTTCAATCCACCAGGTGATGGTGTAGTCGGACGTGTCCGCTCTGGGTTCCATGTAACTCACTACATTGGGGGCATCCCTTTTTATCATCCTCTGAGGGATCCTATCGAGTTTTCTGAACGCGTTTTTGCCATTGACTCCCCGGCCCCGGTACTGACAGAAGCCGCTAACGAGTTTGGCAGCTTCCTCGGAGTCCACGGTCGGATCATCGAGTATTTGCTTGGGCGTCCAACACTTGTATTCGCCGGCCTCAAGGACCTGGGAATAAGCAATGGCAGAGAATGCTAAAGAGCCCGTTATGCAGGCAATAGGAATTAGAAATCCTCGGCAGAATTTGGTGAAGTTCACAGGTCCCCTTGATAAATCAGATTTGGATGAATATGGATCTCGCGCGGCAAGTCAAGTCGTTGATGAATTATGCCTTGTGTGATTTATTGAAAAGCAATTCCTTGGGTATTCGGTCATCCCTGTTGTGAGAGCCTGACAGGCTTCAAAGGCGCGCCCTTGTCCATCCGGAAGAATGAGATTGATCTCGATTGGCTGAACGGTGAAGGCGACTGCAATTTTGGGGCCCTGGCCCGGTTTGACACTTTGGAGTTCGAAGCGTAGCCCAACCGGCGCGGATAATCAATCGTCTGTGCTGTCCTATATGTAGAGCGTACCGCTCTACACGGGGAGTTCTGCTCTCAGAAGTGCTGTCCCTTTACAAAGATGACCGCTCGCCACTTGCCATCGAACCCATCTGCACTTTCTGACGACGGCGCTGCAAACGGTCCCGGATACGCCGGTGGCGTTCACTGGTAATGGGATAATTCCATATGAGGATGGCGGCGCCGATCGAAAACAAACTGGGCAGCAACAGGAAGCAAACTGACAGTGCCAACAGTGCGTTGGGACCGTTGTCGATCTTCGGATCGAATCCAAACGCCGCCAGGATTGACAACGCGAGAAAGGCGGCAACGGCGATGGATAGTTTATCCGCAATGCCCCACAACGCGAAGAAGAGACCGGTTCGCTGCTCCTTACTTCGCAGGGTATCGATGTCGATTACGTCGGCTTTCATGGCGAGAGGCAAAACCGTGCCTGCTGCAACCGAGAGTCCGGCGATCGTGGCGAGGATTGTAAACGGCACGATATCTCCCGCACCTAACGGCAGAGCACAAACGAGGGGTATGTTGAACACGAACATCGAGACCAGCCATGCTCGGTGTTTGCCGATCAGGTTGGACAGCTTCACCCACAGCGGAATACCGACTATTCCCGCACCGAAGTAGCCGGCAAGCACCAAAGGAGGAGCGTCGGGAGCTTTGATCACATGTATGGTGTAAAGGACAAATAGGATCGCGACAAACTGCCTCCCCATCCCCTGAACGGCAAAGGCGATTAACAGTCGTTTAAAGGGGCCGTTGTGCCATATGATTCTGAGTCCACGTTTCCAGTCTTGGTTACTACGATTCGAAGAGGCGCGATCGGCCACCGTCATGATGGGTATGATGATGCAGAGCGGAAACAATACGATCACCGCCCAGGCCAATACGATCATGGTGTTCTGGATGCCGGTTACGCCCAGAAAAAATGCGACCCCTGGTACGATTACCGAGACCAGGGTCCCGACGAGTGACCAGGCTTCTCTTGCACCAGCCACTCTGGAGCGTTCCGCATATTCCGGTGAGATTTCTGCTCCCCAGGCGCCAAACGGCAGCGTGACCATGGTCCAACCGGTATAAAACAGAACAATCCACACCAGAAAATACAGCCAGGATGCGCCATCGGGCGGAATAAACAGATAGTAGACGGCAATCATGGTGAGTGGCGTACCTGCCAGGAGCCAGGGCTTACGCCGACCAAATCGGGTGACGATGGTATCGCTTAGACGACCAATCATGGGATCGGAGACTCCGTCCCAGATCCTCGACAACATGATGATGGCGCCCACCAGTGCCAGATTAAGACCAATTTCCTTGGAAGTGTACAAAGGGGCAAGGTAGACCGCAATGGGTACGCCGGCCGCCGAGATTGGCAGAGCGGGCAATCCGTAGAATGCCAGGGTGGATCTCTTTAGTGGCGCCTGCTGGCCCGCTTCAGCGGGAGCACTCATGGTTCAGGGACGTCGTCGTCGCGTGTTTCTACAGCCAGCTTGCCATTCTCGTCAAAAATCACCGCAGCCCCTCTTCTGAATCGTTGGCCTTCGATGGTGTACTTCTTCGACAGCTCACAGTAGCTGAGCCGCCCGTTGTCATGGAAACTCGTTCTGCCGTTCTTGCCATGGAGCGGCCAGAATACGGCAGACAGGAAACGGAACTTCGCACAAGGGATGTTCTGAATAACCTCGGCTTCAGCCAAGTAGGCAACTTTCAATTGGCCATTGGGGTGAAACTCCGTCATGAATCCATGACCATCACCTCGACTCTGGATTCCTTGTATTTTGGTATCTTCCTGCAGGAAACACCAATCAAAGACGCCATCCTCTCTAAAATGGACTCCCGTTCCCGCGGGAAGCAGTTGACCGGACAGGGCATCTTCCCGGGCCAAGCTGCAGAACCGGAGCTTGCCGTTCGTGTGGTATTCGATTCGGCCGGTACATGAGATGCCCTGTACCTCAATGATTTCATCTGCCGGATGTACCGCTGTTCGTCCTGTGCTCTGCACTTCGCCGCTCCCTATGGTCACCAGCAACGCAAATACGAAGCACCACGTCGGTTGATGTGATTCTGGCAGATACGTTTTGCACTTCATTTGTGCCACCCCTCTGGCCGCCCTTTTCGATTGCGACGATCGTCTGGTGGGAATATCCAGTATCATATACGTATTGACTAAAATAGTTTACACACCAGCCCTCGATTCAGGATGAGATCATCACCGCATAGACGCACGCGTGCCGGTCGGAATCGCGGATGATATCGGCGCCGGATTGCGGTTCCCTGCCGTCACGACTCATTGCCAACTGCTGAAAAACGTGGTTTATTCGGCGATCGAGGAATCAATTTCGCGACACGCGCACACCATTGCTGACAATTTCACCCGGCAGACTGCCCTCTTACTCAAAGGACAGGTGCGTTGACAGGTCGTCGATTTCGCCATATTGGGGAGCACAGCCATGACATTGCCCTACGATGGGATCCGCGTACTCGACTTGACTCAGCTTGAGCAAGGTCCTTCCGGTACCCAGGTGCTGGCGGACTTTGGCGCCGATGTAATCAAGATCGAACGTATCGACCTTGGTGAGATCGGTCGCAGGCAACTTCCTCAAATCCGTGGCACGAGCTTGTGGTTCATGGCCAACAATCGAAACAAAAGAAGCCTGAGCCTTGATATCGCAAAACCCGAGGCAAAGGAAATCGTCTACAGGATGGTGGCAACGTCCGATGTCGTTGCCAGCAATTTCCGTCCCGGCGTGATGGAGCGGCTCGGATTCGGATACCACAAACTCGAGGAGATCAACCCGCGCATCATATGGGCGGCCGCATCCGGCTACGGACAGTCCGGACCCTACCAGGAACGGATCGGGCAGGACCTGCTGGCACAGGCCATGGGTGGCCTCATGGCAATGACGGGCGAACAAGACGGACCGCCCGTTGCCACCGGTACTTACATCGCGGACTATCTCGGCGCCATGGCATTCGCACAAGGCATCATGGCGGCCCTCGCCGCCAGAGAGAAGACCAACCACGGACAGATGGTGGACAGCAACCTACTGAATATTGTTATCGCTAGTCATCTGCAGGAGAACGCCGCCGTGCTGAACACAGGGCAGGAGGTGCCGAGGCCCCCGCCGGGCGTCGGTCATGCAGGGGGCGGCCCTTTATACGCGGTCTATGAGTGCAAGGACGGCAAGCATTACGCTCTTATGGGTGGTCTGATAGACGACGGTCTCGATCGCGTCAGCCGGGCGCTGGCGATTCAGCCATCCCTGGCAGTGAAGCCGCGTCCGAAAGATATGGGCGAGACCCTCAGGCATGCATTCAAGAAGTTCACCCGAGATGAAGTTGAGCGAAGGTTCTGCGACCACGGCCTGCCTCCCGGATCGGTGTACGAGCTGGGTGAGGTATTCGAGGACCCGCAGGTGATCCATAACGATATGGTCGTCGAGGCAGAGCACCCGGCCTACGGACGCGTCAAATTGACGGGGTTCCCGGTAAAACTGTCGCATACACCGGCCACTCTGCGCATGTCACCTCCCACCGTTGGCGAGCAGAACGAAGAAGTCCTGCAGGAATTCGGATACTCAGTCGATGAGATTCGGTCGCTGCAAAGAGCCGAGGTCGTCGGCTGCGAGGACCAAGCGGACTAGGGATCGGTTCGTTTCACTCAGTGCCCTAAGGCCAGGGTTTCAGTTTCACATTTCGTTGCGTAGAATTGCGCAAATCTCTACCGTAATGGTGTCAAGTCCATGGCCATCGATTCCGGCGCAAGCCCCCTGCCCCTCTCCACTCCAATCGACATTCGCCGCGGCATGACAAAGTCGGCAGATGTAGCTTTTCCTCTACGTTGGGGCATCATAGGCAGCGGCTCGGTCTCGGCTCAGTGGGTCTTGAGCCTGCGAGCATGCGAGGGGGCGACGGTGACGGCCGTGGCCGCACGGTCAGCCGACCGTGCTGAGAAGTTTGCCGCCAAATACGACATACCTTCTGCGTACGGCAGCTACGCAGAGATGGTAGCGTCACCGGACGTGGACATCGTATACGTTGGCACCATCACCAGACTGCACAAAGAACACAGCCTGCTCGCCATCGAAGCCGGCAAGCACGTGCTGTGCGAGAAACCGCTGGAGGAGAACGCCGCCGATGCACGAGCCATGTATACAGCGGCGGCAGACAAGAACGTTATGCTGCAGGACGGCATGTGGACGCGGTTCTTCCCGGCCGTGGAGCACGCCCGCGCCGCCATCGAGGCCGGCACCATCGGCGACGTGGTGATGGTGCAGTCTGATTTCTTCGACCCCATCTATACCATTCAGGCCGCGCCACTGGCGTTTGGGGCAAAGGCGGCGCCAACAGCAGTCACTGCTGCCGGACGCAAATCCAGCGGTGCTGTCGTGGCATACGGTGATGACAAGTGTGCCGTGCTGACGTTTTCACCGTTTACGAGCGAGCTCGCAGAAGTGACGGAGATTATCGGCAGCAAGGGGCGGATCACCCTCGGACAGCCAGGGCACTGTCCAACGAGCATCACCATTCGCATACCAAAGTCGGCGCCCTCCCGTTACATGAGCGCTAACACGCCAGCACCCGAGCAGCGCTTCGATTACCCCATACCCGGGTCCGTGAGCCTACCCAATTGGAGTTTCCCGAATCAGCACGGCTTCCTGTACCAGGCTGAAGCGATTCATCGCTGCCTGGCAGCAGGCCTGCTGGAGTGCCCGCAATACGACAAGGAGGAGTCTCTACACGTGATGGACCTGGCAACCGAGATCTACCAGGCCAGGCAAGCGACTGCACGGTCGGGCGGGGCTGCCTAGGCGGGGCCGCCTAGGCCGCGCGGTCTAGTCAGGCAACCCAAGCACGCGCTTGGCGATAATATTGAGTTGTACTTCGTTCGTGCCGCCTGCAATGGAGGAACCTCTGGACGACAACCAGAGGCGCCCCAACGCCAATTCCTCCGCGCTGAAGCCATCCCCTTCCCAACCGAATGACTGAGTTCCGCGCGCCTTTACAAGTAAGTCCTGTTGCATCTTACCCAGATCTGCGCCGTAGAATTTGAATATCGAGGTGGTAGCTTCAAGGGTCTTTCCGGCCTCCGACTCCTCCACAACGCGCTGCTGAGTCAACGAAAAGGATCTGCCATTCATCCGGTGCTGGGCGATTTCATCTCGCAATATGGGGTCAGCCAGTCTATCGTCCTCAACCCCGATGTAATCCATGGCGACCTGGGGCAATGATGCGACTTTCTGTTCTCCCGACAATCGTGCGCTGGCCGCGCCGGCCAATGCCGGAAGTCCGGATCTCTCATGCTGCAGCAATCGTTTTGCCACCGTCCATCCCTGATTCATCTTGTGGATGAGATCATCCTTGGGGACGACGACGTTATCCAGAAACGTCTCGCAGAACGGTGAAGAGCCGCTGATCAGTCTGATCGGTTTGATGGAGACTCCGGCGCTGTCCATGGGGAATAGCACAAAACTAATGCCCTCGTGTTTGGGTGCATCCGGGTCCGTACGTACCAGGCAAAAGATCCAGTCAGCCGGTTCAGCGCCGGAGGTCCAGATCTTCTGCCCATTGAGCAGGAAATGATCGCCCTGGTCCTCCGCCTTGGTTGACAGGCTCGCCAGGTCCGATCCGGACCCGGGCTCACTGTAGCCCTGACACCAGCGAATCTCTCCCTGTGCAATCTTCGGCAGATGTCTCGACTTCTGTTCCTCGTTGCCGTATTCAAGCAGTGTCGGACCGATCATAACGACGCCATGACCCGCCAGGGGTGCACGGGCATTGATGCGTGCCATCTCTTCCAGCAAAACGACATATTCGTTTTTGTCCAGTTCGGCGCCCCCATACGCCTTCGGCCAGGCGGGCACAGTCCAACCGCGCTCAACCATGCGATCAAGCCACACATAGGAATCGGGATTGGGGCTGCGTACCTTCGAGCCGCCCTCGACCACCTCTTCATTGACCATGGGTGCTCTCATGGATGGAGGACAGTTCTCATCAAGCCAAGCGCGGGTATCTGCGCGGAAGTCGTCCAGTACAGTCATCTCATGCTCCGTCTGTCTCGAGTAGGAAGGGAACCATCAATACTACGCAGGTCGCTGCCAGATGGCAAAAAACCAGGCTGCGCATATCAATCCCTCGTATTCTGACACTCTTTGAACAAAGTGTTTCTGTATGATCAGAGGGAATGCGCCGCGGTCCTTTCGGCGGCAGAGAATCGGGGACGTGTCGGCTACGCTGGACGCCACAAGCAGACATTTGACGGCAACAGACCGCGTAGACTCATGTCCGTATTGACATTCCACGCACCAACTGACCGGTGGTTTATACCGAAGTGGCTGGCAGTGCACAAAGTCGACGTTGCCACGTCAGCGCCATCACCAATAGATTGGCTAACTATTCCACCAAGTGACGAGGCAGCAGTGAGCTAACTGCGGCCAGCATCGTTCTCTACTAGACGCCTTCACAGTCCGTATTCCGTCCTGGCAATGATGCTGTCCTGTAGCGGCTGGCCGAGTTGCGTAAAGAAAGCGTTGTAACCGGCTACCTTTACTGTCAGATCCCGATATTTCTCCGGCTCTTTCTGGGCAGCTCTCAGCGTGTCAGAGGAAACGACGTTAATCTGGACGTGGTAGATCTTCTCATCGACAAACGTCCTGATCAGGCCGTTCAGTCGACTCACGTCTCCATCCTTGAAAACGGCTGGATCCAGTCTCATGTTGAGTATGATGCCGCCGAGTATCTCGACGTTGTCGATCTTGCCCACGGACTTAAGGACTGCGGTCGGGCCCTTCACGTCCTTGCCGGGGCTTGGCGAGGCGGCATCCGACAGGGGCGTCGCGGCAAGTCGTCCTGAAGGGAGCGCCCCTACCTGCCTGCCCGCTGGTGCGTAGGATCCCATCACAGATCCCCCGGGAGAACCGGAGCCACCGCGCATATTCTTGAGCTTGGTGAACTCGGTGACCCACTCGTGCAGCACCCAGGCAACTTCTTCATCGGCATAGTCATCATCGTTGCCAAACTTGGGCGCCTCTAAACAGCTCTTCAGGATGTCGTCATGGCCTTCGAAATTGTTGTCCAGGGCATCACACAACTGATCCATGGTGATGCTCCGGTCATCAAACACCAGTTTCTTGATGGCGGTCAGGGAGTCGCCTGTGTCACTTGATCCAAGCGCGGCTCCACCTATGTTGAAGTTGTAGTGAGCGCCACCCAGTTCCCTGCACATCCCCTTTTCAATGCAGCCTTCTATCAGCGCCGACTCGAACAACGTCGGAGCGAATTCGATGATGGATTGCTCCCTGACATTGCCGTTTATCTGGATGTTTCTTCTCATCCAAGCCACTTGCTGGTGGAATGCGTCCCGTACCGCGTCAAAGGACTTGAACTGCCTGGGGTCACCCGTCTCAACACCCACTTTCTCCTGGTCGGAGCGCCGCAGACCATTGGTCATCACCCGATCCAAACAGGCGGCAAGATTGGGTTGTTCGAAGTAAAGATAACCGGAGTCCTTGCCCGGTATGCCCATCTCGAGGCAGCCAATGGGGGCCGCAGACCGAGCATCTTCCAGTGTCACGGGGGGCCCGCCCGAGTCCCCGCGGGCGAGTGCTTGACCGACGAGAACATCATTGTTGATGAACTCCGGATGACCGCACCCCAGTGAGGTGAGCTGGCATGCCTTTATCAGCAACGCATCGGGCATCTGGCTGTGTACCTGGACACTGAAGTAGGGTTGCCCCAATCGAGTGTGCATCATGCCCTCAATCAGCATGTAGGACAGCTCGTTGGTGGCATCGTTGCCGTCAGCCTTAACGCCGCCAACGGTAATGGCAGCAACAGGCGGCGAGTGATTAAACTTGATGAGACAGCAGTCAATGAGCTCCTGTGCCCCTTCGACCGTGATCCGCCCTGCACTCAGGTCCCTTGCATAATAAGGGTACAGGTATTGATCCAGCCTGCCGACGCTCTGACCGCCAGCATGAGGATTCTCCCACATGGTCAGCAGCCAGGCGAAGTAGCAGGACTGCATCGCCTCGTGGAATGTTCTGGCCGGGTTCGCCGGTACCTGGTCACATACCTCTGCTATTCTCAGCAGTTCCGCCTCTCGAACACTATCGGTTTCCTTTTCTGCCAGTTCTCTTGCCTTGGTGGCAAATCTCTGCCCCAGCTCGGACGCTGCTGCCATTGCAGTGACCACCCCCTGAAGGAACGGAACCTTAGCAGCCTCGTCAGGTTCGGCGAGGTCAAGCCCGGCCAGCCTTTCCTCTGCGTGCTCTTTTATGCCCAAGAAGCCATCTCTGAGAACCCTGTCATAGGCCACGATATTATGGCCGTAGCCCCCGGCTCGCAGGGTCCTGCTGTTCTTCTGCCAATAGGGAATGAGTTCTTCCTTGAGCTCTCTCTTTTCAGCATCACTCAGACCATCCAGATCGGGCATGTCAAAGCCCGCCATTTCCGGACCGGAGCGACCTGCGCCCACGTTCCCTTCCAGACGTCCCACCAGACCCGGGCTCGGCCTGATACTGATGGAGCGTGGTCTAACGTGAGCGTAGCCGACGACAAGCTCATCCGGGTAGATGTCGATCGGTGTCTCCCTGACGATGGCAGCGAATACTTCCGCCCTGCGGGTGATCGTCGACTTCCCTTCTGTCTCCTTCATCACCCTGGTTTCAATTCGAGCCCTGTCGATGGAAGCCGCCGGCTTGAGACTCAGGTAGGATTCTCTCAGCCTTTCGACCTTTGCCGTCGGCTGTATGGTAAGAACCCGGTGTAATTGGGTTGGTTCGTTGCTGCTGATCTTGTTAGCCGCCTGATCCATTGGAGCGTTCCTCCCGGTATTGTCTGCATTAACCTAGCCTGTGACGTTGATCATGATGCTACTAAACGTCGATCTTTCCTGTCAACCGCTCCTCGTTTGACATGGCAACTGAAGAACGCAGAGCAGACATGTATGTCCGATGCTGGAAATGGATCGTTAACATGGTGGTGAAGGATAGCGTACACCCGGTGCTCTGTTTGTCTGATCCTAGAGAATCCTACTTTGTTTCTAACAAATATCCTCTGGTGCCATATTCCAGTCCTTAAAAGGTAATGCTTTCCACGAGCCACGAGGACAGAGGAAGATCCGGCAGCCCGGCAGCTATGACCGCGATGCCAGACCGCCGCACTCCCGCCACGTCTTCAGCGAATCGGGACATGTCCATCGCAGTCAGGCGACAAAGCAATCGCGGCGCCGCCTGTCGCCCTGAATGCCCTATCGCGTTTGGGGCATAGTAGTGATATTGTATTGGGTCTCTGAAACCAAGGGAGAAATCGATGCAAGAAGCGATTAGCGGTACCTCATTATTCACCAACTTATTGAACAAGGCGGTCATCGGGTTGACCGCAAGCCTTGTTGCCACCTTAGGGCTGGCAGCGGGCGATGATATCAGCGGCAAGGTCAGCAGTGCCGACGGCGGGGAAGCCGGAGTTTGGGTCATTGCCGAGACCGAGGAACTGAAGACCGGTTATCGCAAGATCGTCGTTACCGACGATGACGGGCGATTCCTGATCCCGGATCTGCCGAAGGCCACCTATTCAGTGTGGGTCCGCGGCTATGGGCTGGTCGATTCGGAAAAACAGACGAGCCGTCCAGGCAATAGTGTCGCCTTTAACATGCAGCTTGCTCAGACACCCAAGGAGGCAGCGCAGATATATCCAGCAAACTACTGGTTCTCGCTGATAGATATTCCAAAACCGAAAGAGTTTCCCGGTACCGGTGCAGAGGGTAACGGCATCGGTACGGGCATACAAAATCAGGCTCACTACATAAACCGCCTGAAGGATGGCTGCCAACTCTGTCATCAGTTGGGCAGTAAGGCAACTCGAGAGCTATCCATGGTACAGCGCGACGCCTACGCAACCACGCGTATCGGCTGGGAAAACCGCATAACGCTGGGCGGCAATGCTGCTTGGATGGGCAGAGACATTCGTTATATGGGCATCGATCATACGCTCGATATGTTCAGCAACTGGACCGACCGCATCATGGCAGGTGAGATCCCCGTGGCACCGCCGCGACCTGCCGGGGTCGAGCAGAACCTGGTAATTACACAGTTTGGCTGGGCTCAAAAAGTTGGTTTCGTGCACGACAATGTCTCCACCGACAAACGTGACCCGACAATCAATAGCAACGGGCCGGTGTACGGCGTCGGTGGGAGCTTCCTGGTGGTAACCGATCCGGTTAAGAATGAGTCCCGCCAAATACATGTCCCGAGGAATGACGACGGTAGGTATTCCAATACACACAACCCGATGTTGGATGACAAGAACCGTGTCTGGATGACTTCGTCCATTCGCACCAACGACAACCCGGATTGGTGCAAGGACTCGGACCATCCCTCCGTCAAGCGTTTCCCGATACAGAGCAGCAGTCGGCAGATGTCGTTTTACGACGCCAATAAGGACGAGATGGTGACCTATGACACCTGTTACGCCACCCACCACCTGCAGTTTATGGACGACAAGAACGATACCCTGTACATCAGCGGCGACTGGAATGTGGTTGGCTGGATAGACACCAAGGAATATGACAAGAAACGCGATGGTCGTGCCGCCCAGGGCTGGTGTCCGACGATTCTCGACACCAACGGCGACGGTAAGATCGGTGAGTATGTCGAACCCAACGAGCCGCTCGACCCGACTAAGGATAAGCGCATAGCCGGCTTCGCTTATGGCATCATCACCAACCCCATCGACAACTCGGTGTGGTTCGCAAGGACTTATCCGCAGGTACCGGGGCAGATCGTGCGGGTCGACCCGGAGACCTGCTTCACCGAAAACTACGAGCCACCGTTCGGGACCGACGCTCTGCCGGCCTCGGAGTGGGGTCACGGCCCACGCGGCATCGACATCGATACCAACGGCATCATCTGGACCGCCCTTGGCAGCAGTGGACATATCGCCAGCTTCGATCGAAGCAAGTGCAAGGTGCTGAACGGCCCGACGGCGACCGGCCAGCACTGTCCGGAAGGTTGGGCAATGCATCGCACACCCGGCCCCAAGCTGAAGGATGTCAATTCTAACGAGAATGCCGATTTCCATTACCTGATCTGGGTTGACCAGTTCAACGCACTGGGGCTCGGAGAGAACGTTCCGATCGCCAACGGCACGAACTCCGATGCACTGATCGCATGGTTGCCGGACAAGCAGGAGATGGTCACCCTGCGTGTGCCCTACCCCCTCAACTACTTCACTCGTGGTCTCGACGGACGTATCGACGACCCCAAGGGCGGCTGGAAAGGCCGGGGTTTATGGGCCAGCAACAACAGTGGCGCGATCCATCACAGTGAAGGTGGCAGAGGCTCGATCGGCTACATCATGCAGTTCCAGCTTCGACCGGACCCGCTGGCAAACTAGACCTCATCGGCTTGTGACGGACCAAATTCGGTCCGTCACCGGCCACGGGATGGCACTCCGATCAGATTGGCGCGACCATGAATATCGACCTGACCTCGGAGGAGGCACGCATTCTCGGCTCACTCATGGAAAAAGCCGTCACCACTCCCGATCAGTATCCCCTCACCCTCAATGCATTGACCAACGCCTGCAATCAGAAGAGCAGTCGTGATCCCGTCCTGTCTCTCGATCAAGGGGTGGTGCAACGCACCGCGCGTCAGATTGGCGATAAACATCTGCTCAGCATGAGCGAAAACTTCAAGAGTGGCGTGGAGAAGTACGCGCAGCGCCTTTGCAACACCCATCTGGGGGAGCTTCAATTCAATGACGCAGAATACGCCATCGTTTGTCTGCTGTTGCTGCGCGGTCCGCAGACGCCGGGTGAAATGCGCAGCCGCAGCGGTCGTCTGCATCGATTTGAGGACAACCAGGAAGTGACCGAGGCGCTGCTGGGACTGATGCAACGAGAAGGCGGCCCGGTCGTCGCCCGGTTGCCGCGCACTCCCGGACGCCTGGATTCCGAGTATGCCCATCTCTTTTCGGGAGAGATTGAGTCTGCGCCGGAGCCAGCAAACGTTGCCACCGCCCCGCGTCGAGAGACTCGAATCGATCGCCTCGAGAGCAGAATAGCCGAGCTGGAACGAGCACTGGTCGAACTGGCGGAGAAGTTGGGGGAGAAAATCGATCTGGCTGCCGAATTCGATGGAGGTGAGGACGCCGACGGCCCCGCAACGCCAGAAACAGAGGACGTCGGCGAATAACGGATCCCGCTAGCTTGCCGGAAAGCTCAGCACGGCGCTTGAAGTGTCGCTGCCAATAAACGTATCTCAGCCCGAAACCTTAACGACCCTTCCAAGCCGGCGGCCTTTTCTCGAGGAATGATTCGACCCCTTCTTTGGCGTCTTCCGAGTCGCTGGTCGACTGAAAGCGGCTGGTTTTTTCAGCCCCGAACACATCCAGCGGCCATTCCAGAGAGCCATAGGTAATCTCTTTGATTGCCTTGATGGACAGCGGTGCGCCGTAGGTGATCCTGGCTGCCATCTCCCTGGCTGCCGGCAGTAACTCATCCGGCGGTACCACCTTGGTCACCAGGCCGATTCGCTCCGCCTCCTCGGCATCGATGATTTCACCCGAGTACATCAGCTCCAGCGCCTTGCTGAGGCCAACTACGTACGGCAGCAGGTAGGGTCCCGCGCCCGTGTCCGGTATGATGCCACGCAGAGGGAAGACCCAACCAAAACGGGCCTTTTCCGACGCGATGCGGATATCGCATTGAATGGTCCATTCGGCACCCATGCCAACGGCGGCCCCATTTACCGCCGCTATGGTCGGCTTGGGAATGCGGGTCAATTGCCACATACCCGGCAGCACCGAGTCCGGCAAATCCACCTTTTTTATCCGCTTGGCCCGCTCGCGTCCCGCTTCCACGTGGTCCCGCGCTATGCCTTGTCCGACATCAGTGCCGGCGCAAAAGGCTCGCCCGTTTCCAGTCAGGATGACAGCCCTGACCGCGTCGTCGAGGATGATCTCGTTAACGAGGTTGGTGAAATCTCCGAGCATGTCGTCGGAGACCGCGTTCATTTTTTCGGTACGATTCAAGGTGATGACGGCGATGCCATCCTCTTGGGCGTATAGAATATTGTCTTCAGTCATGGTTCACTTCTCTTCTGCTGGTGTGAATGAGGTCGATGGATCAAGTAGTACTACATCTTTCCCCAATGATCAATGCATGATGGTTTGACAGGGAACCTGGCGATTCCTGTACGCGTGTGCAACATGGGCACTGATTTGAATCGAGCGTTTAATTTGAATAGTATCCGGATCAACAGCTATTACCGGCACCCACTTACTGACAGCTATTTACCGACAACTACTTACCGACAGCAACCGACAAGAAGGTCGAGGAGGACACCCATGAGTCACGAGAATATTCACTACCAGATCGAGGACCGCGTCGCCACCATCACCATCGATCGGCCCGAGCGCCGCAACGCCATGACCTATGCCATGAACGCAGAATATGGACGTTTGATCGACGAGGCCGGCAAGGACGACAGCGTACAGGTGTTGGTGCTGACCGGTACAGGGGGTGCATTCTGTGCAGGTACCGATCTATCCGCTCTGGATGCCCAGGCGCCCGACAAGAAAGGGGGGCCGGCCGTCGTGCGTGAACCCGGCCGCGGCTGGTGGGCGCTGGCTGACTGCCCCAAACCGACCATCTGTGCCATCGATGGACCAGCCGTCGGCATGGGGGCCGAGTTCACCAGTCATGCGGACATCCGCGTTGCCAGCACGCGGGCGCGTATATCGTGGATCTTCGCACAGCGCGGCCTGGTCCCGGATACCGGCGCCGGCACCTGGCTGCTGCCGCGCCTGCTCGGCGTACCCCGGGCCATGGAGTTGCTGTACACCGGACGTTTTCTGGGAGCCGACGAGGCCAAGGAGATCGGTTACCTGCACGCAGTAGTCGAACCTGACGAATTGGTAAAGGCGACACGGGAGCTGGCGGACACGATCCTTAAAGGTTCGCCTTTTGCGCACCGTTTGACCAAAGGCCTGGTCTACGAAGGCCTGTCTCGCAGTGCCGCCGAGCACATCCCACAAAGTGGTAAGGCGCTGCAGGCGTGCTTCGGCAGCGAAGATCACAAAGAAGGTGTGCAGGCCTTCCTGGAGAAACGAGAGGCGCGTTTTACCGGACGGTAGCGACACCAGTCAGGTCAAAGGCTTCTTGTTACGCCCGCGCCGCTGGGCGAGTCGTTGCATCTGACCGACACAGGCCAACAGGGGGGCGGCCGACTACTTGTAGGTACTGAAATCCACGCCGCGCTGCGCACCGCGCTGATCCATCCAGGCGTCACTGTCCGGAGGAGAGGCTATCCGCTCGGACTCCGGCTTTGGCTGCAGCGTGATTGCTTCGACCGGGCAGGACTCCAGGCATACGCCGCATCCTATGCAGAGCCGCCGGTCGACCTGAAACGAATCGTCACCCTCGCTGATCGCATCCACCTGACAGACGGACTCCCCGCAAAGACCACACACGGTGCAATCTTCTGCATCGATCTGCGAGTAGTGGTCGGTATTGACCACGTCCTCGAGACCCAGTTTGTTGATGCCTTTCAGCACGGCACAGCAGCAGCCGCAGCAGTTGCAGATGAAGCCGTGGCCGTTCTCTATGTTGCTCGTCATATGAACGAGGCCAGCCTCCTCGGCTTTCTCAATCACGCCATAGGCTTCCTCTTTCGAGATGGGCCGGCCCCATGGTTGTTTCTCAAAAAGCCCAGGAACGGGTGCGATGGCGAGACAGACCTCAAGCGGTGATTCACAGTTGTGGCCCAGGATCCGCTCCTCCGTCCGGCAGACGCAGTCGTTCACCGCGAAGGACTGGCCTTTCTCTATAATTCCCGAGACACGGTCGTAGGGCATTGCCTCCTGGGTGGGGGTGACATCCTGCCCGACGGGAATGCTGCGCATCAGCGCGGGCCCTTTGGAGAAGAACTGCGGACCAAAGTGGGCGTAGTATTCCTCGGAAAGCTTGGCGAACTCCTCGTCCATGCGGCCGATCTGCATCTCCCAGACGCCGATCACCCAGGGGAGCAACTTGAAGATCCGAGTTGGCCCGAGTTCAGCTCCCTGGATCTGTCCCTTCTCTTTCCACATGCTGGTAAGCATTTCATCGAGACCTTCCAGCGGGCGACCGGTTCGCTCGGCAATCTGGACCGGTGTCTCCATGGTCAATCTGAGATCGCAGAAGAGTTCAGCCTCCTCAGGCGTAAAGATCTTCTGCAGAAGCTTGATCTCAAGGCCGCTGTCGGTGGCCGGAAAGCCGTTCGGAAGGGTGTCCAGTACCGTGGCCAGCTTCCGATAGGGGTCATTGCTCATGTTGGTGCCTCGCGGTTAACGCAGATCTCAAGACTGCCTGCACAAGTCAGAATAAACCACGTTTTCTCGAGAGTGTCAAAGGAAACGCCACTGCGTGAAGTCGCTGATTGTCTGTGCAGGCACACGGAACTTCATGGCAATAGTTGGGCGTACATAATCAAGGCCGGGTGATCCTGTCATGCCAGATACGAGAGCACTCTTATCAATTGTCTGCAACGCCTTGCCCAACGATCGAGATGAGGCACTCGTGGCTACCCGGCCTCTCTACAACGTTCGCAGTATGATTCCACACTTAACATTAGTTAACGCAGCGGGGGCGCCCAGTCGGGGGCGCCTGGCCGGGGGCACCTAGCCGGGGGCGCCTAGCCCCACTGCTTCTCGGCATGATCGAGCAGCCGCTGCCCTTCCGTCTCGCTCATGGCATAGTGAAAAAGGAAATACATACCACTTGAGCCAAAGCGAGCTACCAGCCGGTCCACCGCTGCGATTGCGTCGAGCAATTCGCCATCGGCGAGGCTGATCCACAGTGATTTGTCCGCTGCTCGCACCTTCTCATAAATCGGATACCAGCGCTCATTGCCGCCGTCCGGTTGACCGGCTCCGCAAGTCCATTGCAGCGCGTCCAGTTCGTCGATTTCCATCAGGGCATCCAGGTGCTTGATGGCATCCGGCCCATCCAAGTGATAGAGGGAGTTGTCAAGCGTGCAGCATTGCTTGCGCAGGGAGTCCTGCACAAATTCCCTGAACTGATCCGGTGACATCAGGGCACAGAAATCGCACTGCAGCTTAGCCGTTCTCCCGGGACCCCAGATCTGAAAAGCAGTAAAACTGCTGCTATCGTCCGCACCCTTGACGATGTCATACATGGCATCGTAAAAACGAAAGTAGACGTCGTCCAGTTGTTCAACATAACGCTTCATGCGCGGACTGTGATCGATCAGATCGTAGCAGAAACTCATTGGGCCGCGCAGGGCTGAGAGGATGTCAACGTTTTCGATGATGTCAGGGATGTTCACCAGAAAGTCCCCGTTAGCCGAGTCCTGCGCCTGACGAATCATGTCAAGGTGCAGTTGCCACCAGTGATTGTTTGGATCGAACAGGATTTCACCATAGCTGTCCCAGTCCGTGACGCACTCGCGGTACCACAAAGTGTCCCACGCGAACACCGGATCGGAACCGAGGTAGAGTGCCATCGAGCCCGGTCCCAGATCGGCGGAGAAATTCGGAAATGCTTCGGCCATCGGTTTCCTCGTGTTCAGAAAGTGCCGAAAGTGCTCGAGTTTGAGGGTTACATCGGTAAACGACTGTTCCGGCGTTTCATAGGCGGACGGTTTCACTCCATCGGCCAGTGCCTGCTCGCGCTTTGCCCAGAAACTGAGCATCGGCCGGTCGATCTTGGAGCGTTGCCACCATGCCTGGAAGTGATCCCGGGTTTCCGGCCAGTTGTCCTTGTATTTTTCCAATCTGTATCCTTGCGTATGGTTGGGTCAGAGGATCAGGCCGATGCAGCCCGGTTACAATGTTTGAGTTCCCAGTAGAACTCGCTCAAGAATGTACCCTATAGAAGGTACATCTTCACGAACAAAAGCACGTTTGATTGCTTTTCCTGGGCGTAACGCGCGCCTCGCCCGCCAGGAGAGCCCAGGCTTGATCGACCTTGTCCGGCCGTGTCACGCAAGAAGGCACGATCCGGAATTGGATTGCCGATGCCCGTGGCGATGATGTTCGACTTTGTCTTTAATGTTATCCTGCCGGGAAAATCCTTGCGGACATGGCCCAACACTCGTGCAGGGCCGTTCAGTCTGCAAGGAACTCAGGAGGGGAAAACAGGTGGCACTGCTCAAACGTGTTCTGATAAGCAACCGCGGCGAGATCGCCATACGCATCGCCAAGGCCGCGTCCGCACTCGGTATCGAGTCGGTAGCCGTCTACGCTCCAGTCGACAGTCTTTCGCTGCACACTCGATTCACAACTGAAAAGCGTGAGATTGGCGCCGAGGGCGGCAGCCAGGGAGACTCAGTGGGAGCCTACCTGGACGCCGAGACGCTGATCGAGACAGCGAAGGAAAGCGGGTGTGACTGCATCCATCCCGGCTATGGTTTTCTGGCCGAGAACACCCCATTTGCAGAGATGTGTGCATCCGAGGGCCTGACTTTCGTCGGGCCTCCAGCGGAGGCCCTGTCCTTATTTGGTGACAAGATCAGAGCGCGTGCCCTGGCGCAGTCGCTCGACATCCCGGTAGTGCCGGGCAGCACGGCAGCGCTGCAATCGCCGAGTGAAGCCGCGCAACTGGCAAGCGATCTCGGCTATCCGGTCATGCTCAAGGCATCGGCGGGCGGCGGTGGCCGCGGCATGCGCACGGTATCCAGTGCCGAAGAAATGGACGAGGCATTTGAACGCTGTCGCAGTGAGGGCGCGGCTGCATTTGGTGACGGATCCGTTTTTGTCGAAAAACTCATCTCCCGACCAAGGCATATCGAAGTACAGATCCTGGCGGACTCGCACGGCAACGTGATCCATCTGCACGAACGGGACTGCTCGGTGCAACTACGCAACCAGAAGGTCGTCGAGGTAGCGCCCGCACCGTCATTGGACACCGGCCTACGGGAGAAAATACTCACCGATGCAATCAAGCTCGTCCAGGCGGCTTCCTATGTCAACGCGGGAACGGTGGAGTTCCTCGTCTCACCAGAGACCGCTGAGCACTATTTCATCGAGTGCAATCCACGCATCCAGGTCGAACATACCGTCACCGAGCAGGTGACGGGCGTCGACATCGTCGAGGCGCAGTTTCACATCGCATCCGGCGCTTCACTAGCATCGTTAGATCTGTGTGACCAACAGGCAGTCGGTGCTCCCCGTGGCTATGCTATTCAAGCCCGGGTGGTCGCCCAGAGTGCAGGTACCATTACCGCATACAAAGAACCGTCGGGGGTGGGCGTGCGGGTCGACGCTTGTGGTTACCAGGGCTACACTCCGCCGCCGCAGTTCGATCCGTTGCTGGCCAAGCTGATCTGCGCGTCCAACTCCTCGTCTTCCTTCGCTTCCGCGGTCGATCGCACCCTTCGTGCACTGGACGAATTCCACATCGGCGGCCTGTCTACCAATCTTCCTCAGTTGCGCGCCATACTGAAACACCCGGACGTTCGCGTCGGTGATGCCAGAACTTCGTTACTTGCGGAGCAACCCGAGATCGCGAGCCCACGCTCCGCGACTACTGACAACGGCACGCTGGCTCTGCTGGAACAGCAGGCAGCGACCATGGGACCGGCAATCGCCGGCGCAGCAACGGCTACTGGAGCGACGGCTGCCGTAGCGACTTCGATGCCATCACTGCAGGTGGAGGACGATCAGCAAGCTGTGGAGTGCCCCATGGGCAGCTCCGTTGTGGAGGTCAACGTCAGCGAGGGCGACACAGTAACAGCAGGTGAAACGATGCTGGTGGTCACCGCCATGAAGATGGAAACGATGGTCGCAGCACCGTGCTCGGGCGTCGTGACCGCCCTGCAGCCCCTCCGCCCAGGAGATACTGTCGCCGCAGGGCAAGTGGTGGCGGTAATCGCGCCGGCTGAGGGCGAACAACAATCCTCGCAACAGCAAAGAGAAAACCAGACATGGGGCTCAGTACTGGATGAGGTCGCCACTTTACAAAACCTTGCCGAGTCCCGGCTGGCACCGGGATCCGACGACCCAGGGGTGGTGCGCCAGCGCAGTCGCGGGAAACTCACCTGCCGGGAACGCATCACGCTCCTGCTGGACGACGGCTCGTTCCGAGAAGTGGGCAGTGTGGCCGGATTCACCACCTATGACGAATACGGCGACATAGCAGCCTTCACGGCTGCCAATCATGTTGGTGGGTGGGGCAAGATCGAAGGCCGCACCACCATCGTCTGCGGCGACGACTTCACCTCTCGCGGCGGCCACGCCGATGGCGCGATCGGTGCCAAGAGCGGTTACCTGGACCGCCTATCGTTGGAACTTCGTGCACCATCGGTAAGGATGCTGGACGGCTCGTCAGGCGGCGGCAGTGTTGCGGCGATGGTGCCGGCACAGAAGAAGGACGGCGACAGCAGCGCAAAAGAAAGCTCAGGCGCCATCAAGGCAGGCAGACCAAGAGTGGCCGGTGGCGGCGGATCGTTCCTACCGGGGCACCTGGGCAGCACCATGTATACACAGCAGTTAGCCACAGTTCCGGTCGTCAATATGCTGCTCGGTAGCGTGGTTGGCATCGGTGCCGCCAAGGCCGTGCTGGGTCACTTCTCCGTTATGGTCCGCGACATCGCGCAATTGTTTGTCGCGGGCCCCCCTATCGTGTCCCACGCCATGGGGTACGACATTACCAAGGAAGAACTCGGGGGTTGGCATATCCACTGTAAGAACGGCTCTGTGGACAACCTGGCGGAAACGGAGGAGGAAGCAGCGCAGATGGTAAAAACGTTCCTTTCCTATCTGCCCTCGAGCGTCTATGACACACCGCCCGTATTGGCGCCAAACCCGAGTGACCCGACCGATCGCCGCGAGGAGGAACTGTTCACGATCATACCGCGCAGGCGAATCATGACATTTGACGTGCGCAAGGCCATCAGGCTGATGACAGATGTTGATTCCTTCTTCGAGATCGGACCCCACTGGGGTACGGATCAGATCACGGGTTTCGTGCGGTTCAACGGTCATCCGCTCGGCGTCATCGCCTCGGACAGCAGACACGTGAACGGTGGCGCACTCACTGCCGACGGCTGTGACAAACTGACGCGCCACCACGATCTGTGCGATCTGTTCCACATACCAATACTCAATCTCATCGACAACCCGGGATTCGCCGTAGGTCTCGAGCACGAAATCGCGGGAACCATTCGCAAAGGCGGCGAATGGATGGTCGCATTCTCGCAAGTCAACGTACCCATCTTCACCGTGGTCATGCGTCGTAGCTTCGGTGTGGCTGGTAACAACTACGCTACGCCGCGATCACAGCCGGCGATGCGCGTGGTGTGGCCGGCCGCGGATGTGGGCGGCATTCCGCCGGAGGGTGGCATCGAGGCCGCATACAAGAGGCAGTTGGCGGAGGCAGAGGACCCGGTCGCATTGCGGGCGGAACTCGAGGCACGCATCGAGAGTGCACGCGGGCCGGTAGGACCTCTCAACAAGTTTCAGATGGAGGAGATGATCGATCCCAGGGACACCAGGCGCTACATCTGCGAGTGGGTGGAGATCGCCTATAATCTAATTTCACAGCCTTCCCGACTGGTTCCGAGAGCACTACAGTTCAGGCCGTAGTTATTGCCGCCACAGCCACCTAATACTCCCCGAACTCCCAGGCCGCGTCCAGCATCGCGACGATATTCTCGGGCGGGACATCAGCCTGCACGTTGTGGATCTGGTTGAAGATGAAACCACCACCGGGTTTGAATATCTCCATGCGTTGCTGGACGTGTTCCCTGATCTCGGCCGGCGAAGCGTTCGGCAGGACGGCCTGGGTGTCACAGCCACCACCCCAGAATACCATCTGATCACCGAATTCCCGCTTCAGCATTTCCGGGTCCATATTGGCGGCCGACGTCTGCACGGGATTGAGTATGTGCACCCCTTCATCGATGAACTCGGGGATCAGCATCGAAATGGCCCCGCAGGAGTGCAGGAAGACGGCCACATCGGAGTGTTCCCCGACGTACTGATAGATGGCGCTGTGGCGCGGTTTGATAAACTCCCGGTACATCTCCAGCGAGACCTGCGAGGCGTATTGCGTACCCAGGTCATCACCCATCTGGATGACCTGGATATAGTCGCCGACGGCATCGAGGTAACGCTTGAGGTTAGCCAAGTGCAGCTCAGTCAGCTTGTCCAGCAGAGCGTGGGTGAATTCAGGATCAGCCGCCAGGTCGATCATAAACTGTCCCCAGCCGCGCAGAGATTGTCCCGACTCGATTATGTTGCCGCCGAATCCACCGAGGGTGGCATAGTCGGTGTTTTCAAAGAGCGCCTTTGCCCTGGCATGTACGCGGTCCAGATACTGATCGGAAAGCTGCCCCGGCTGCCAGTCTTGCAGTTCTTCCACCGATGTCATGTCAGCAAGCGGGTGGTAGACGGGTTCGAAGTAGAGGCATCCTCGGGGTGAGCGCGAGCGGACATTTCCGCGCGAGTCCACAATCACATAGCCGCCCTCCCCATCGCTCTGCGGATCGAATCCAACCCTGACGAAAGCATCGGATCCGTCTTCAAGCACCCACGGCTTCCACCCTTGCGGCCTGCTGCACCAACTGTTGTTGACGTCAACCACATCGAGATGGAATCGATCCAGGATCAGCTGTTCGATTTCCGCGATTTGCTGCATGGTCTCGTAGACGCGGACCTGCCCCTCGTCGATGCCCAGGTACTGTTTGAGTTTTCTATAGGCGATGGCCATGATCCCTGTCGAGCCCATGGCGCCCAGATCGATGGGTACACGGTCGGGCTCTTCATGCCGAATTGCTGCCAGGACCCGCTCTCTGCTGTTCATTGAACTCTTCTCTCCCGGTTGTTCCTGCGAACGTTATACCGATCAACAGATTCCTTGGCAAGCTGGCCGGGTCATGCAGTTTACACCCGGCAATCTCAGGCTTGCCTCTTTGTCCATTGTGCGATCTTGCCAAGCACCGCCGTCGCTTCCTGCTGATTTGAAATCCCGGAGATGTGACTTAGCCACACCCCTTCCGGCTGCAAGACGTCGAACAGAAGATTGAGATCTTCGGCTGGTATGGACAGGATCTGCAAGGCTTTCTTCTTGCTCTGAATTCGTTGATATACCTCAATCCAATTCGCCCAGTACTCCTGACCACTGCCCGGGACCCATTGGATCGCATGGATTTCAGGGATCTCAAGCAGGCGGTCCAGGTAGCGCAGTGCTTGCGGCCCGTCCAGGTGGTAGATGCACCGATCCATGTGTTGGCATTCGCGGATGATGCCCGGGATGAACAGTTCCTCAAAGGTGCGATCGGATATCATGCAGGAGAAATCGTTCGAGGGGATGTGATACTTCCCTTTGCAGGTTGCCGGACACCATGACGTACTCGGCATACCGGCGGCCGTCAGCTTCTCATGAAAGATGTCGTATACCTGTAGAAAGTCGTTAGTGACTCTCTCACAGAGAGACTGTATTTCGTAAGGATGTTCGATCGTGTCGATCAGTAGCTGCTCGGGATCGCGGAATGCAGCGATGGCGTCTCCACCAACATGCAGGTCCGTGTAGCCGACGATAAACGTATCGGTCCCCACTTCGATTAAGGCGTCAGTTATCTCCAGCAACTTTTGGAAATAGAAGCTGTCCGTATCCAACTGAATTCTGTCGACCGACTCCTTCGACCAATCCGTCAGGTTGGGCTTGCTCCAAGCCGTAGTCTCACGGTATTCCATCTCACAGCCATAGAAGGCTGAGAATACTTCAGGACCCAGATTCGGCCAGGCGACAGGAAGGCTGTCCGCCAAGTGAGCCCTGTTACGGAGATTCACTTCAGCCGCCGCAGCGATATACCCGGCATCCATCCAACGATCGCGAATCGTTGCGTATTCCTTCCGGGGCAGCGTCCGACGATTAACCTTCGGTAGAGGGAAGGAAATTGAAACAAGCGCCCGGTCCACGACCGCACAGCTCCACCACGCCTCGTAACGATTCAGCACTTCTTCGAAATCAGGTTTCAGTTCAAACATGCGTCGGAATTATCCAATAACGACATCTGTGGATCGCGTTCCCGTATAATACCCAGGGACTGCAGATCATCCCTACAATAGAGGAATACCCATGGCATTTCACGAACTTCGACAATACAGAATTCTCCCCGGAATGATGGATGACTGGGTAACATTCATGGAATCCGTGGTCATCCCGTTTCAGGTTGCCAAGGGAATGGTCATAACGGGCAGCTACCGCGGGGAATCGGATGACTCGATCTACGTCTGGACCCGCCGCTTCGCCAGCGAACAGGAGAGAGAAGCTCTGTACAAGGACGTTTACGAGAGTGACGAGTGGAAAAATGACATTGCACCTAAGATTCCAGACATGATGGACACGCAAGGTACCAATGTGACCCGAATCGTGGCAACATCCAGAAGTCCAGCTCAATAGGGCGCTGAGGTGCGCCATGCCCACGAATTGTGGTCGTTGGGGAGCTCTTCGAATGCCACGGCCACGTTCAGTGATGTAAGGTTAACCCGCGAAGAAAACCGAAACCTGTTGAAACAAACACCGGAATACCACGATAATGGCGGACAGGTCGCAGGACTATAGACAGTTAGCGTGAATCACTTTCTCAAGCCATTGATTTCAAGATGCGCCCGTAGCTCAGCTGGATAGAGCATCAGGCTTCGAACCTGAGGGTCGGGGATTCGAATTCCTCCGGGCGTGCCATTTTTATTGACTCCAACACGCTTGTGCAGTCGCGATTTATCACACAAAACGAGGTTTATC
>JASMJM010000011.1 GCA_030749725.1 Pseudomonadales bacterium
GTGTTCGATGAAGAATCCAAGGCTGCTGTGGAGCCTCTTGTTCTTTTTCATATCATAGTAGGTCATGTCGACGAGACGAACTCGAAAGCTGTTGTCGGTCAGCAGGTTGAATATTCGGTAGGCGAGATACTCAGTAAGAACGTAGGCCTGGTAAGTTCTCTTGCCGGGTCGACAATTGGTTACCAGCTTGAGCTTGGTCTGATTGGCGAACAGCGTATCCTTGGTGGACGCCTTGTCGAACAATACCCGCATCTGCGAAAAACGGCACACTGTCATTTGCTTACGATAGTTGCCGCGTACTTCCAGATTGGTTGCCAGTGAGACCTCGCTGCCATCTTCTGCGAGATAGGACAGCCTGGCAGGGCCGTATATTTTCGTCTTGTTGCGCTCGCGGTTGAGTTGCCGAAGTGGACCGCTGAGTTGCAGTTTCAGAACTTCATGGCTGCGGAAAAGTGTATCCTGCATTGCGGCCAGGGATAAAGGCCACACCAGAAGAGCAACGAGCATCAACCGCATTGCGTACCGTGATAGCATGAGCGCCTGTGGGAGTTTTCTCGACGCATTATGATACCCTGTCCGGATGCAGGTATCACATGGAGACCAGCAGAGCTGAGCCCACCACAATGAAAAAACTGATCCTCGCCGTCATCCTCACAGTGTTGGCGGGTGCTTGCACGAACACGCTGCTCACTCCCCCCAAAACGGACTTCAACGTACTGGTATTCTCCAAGACCGCGGCATTCCGGCATGCGTCGATCGAATCAGGGCAACGAGCCATCATCAACTTGGGGGCGCATAGGGGCTTTGCCGTGACCACGACTGAGGATGCCCAGGACTTCAATGATCAGAACCTTCAGGATTACCATGTGATTGTGTTTCTAAGCACGACCGGGGACGTGCTGGATGTAGAGCAGCAACGCGTCATGGAGCGTTTTATACAGGCCGGCGGGGGCTTCGTTGGCATCCATGCAGCAGCAGACACTGAATACGATTGGTCTTGGTATGGCGGCTTGGTAGGCGCCTATTTCGATGGACACCCCAATGGTCCGAATGTACGCAACGCGACGCTCAGTGTCATCGATAGCGAACACCTGGCCACCAAGGATCTGGATCCAACCTGGGCTCGCGCCGACGAATGGTACGACTACAGATCGGTTCAGCCCGATCTCATGCCCCTCCTTCTGATCGACGAGACCACTTACAAACGGGCGCAGGAAGATCCTGCCCCCGAGCCACGTCCCATTGCCTGGTACCACGCCTATGACGGTGGGCGGGCGTTCTATACCGGACTGGGACACACGACTGCAAGCTATCGGGAACAGGCGTTCCTGAATCACCTGTACGGCGGCATTCTGTATGCCGTCTCAGGCGCCGTGGCTCCTCCGGAAAACCGCTTCTCCAAGATTATCCTGGACACCAACCTGGGTGAACCGATGGAACTCGACGTCCTGCCCGACAACCGTCTGATCTTCATCGAACGCCGCGGCAACGTCAAAATCTATGACCCGGCTGTGCAGCAAAGCAAAGTCGTCGCGACGCTGGATGTTTATTCAGACCAGGAGGACGGGGTTATTGGCCTGGCCGTCGATCCGAATCACAGCGACAACCACTGGGTTTACATCATGTACTCCCCTGCCGGGGACGCGGCGCAGCAACACGTATCTCGGTTCGTGTTGCAGGGAGACCACCTCGACGTTACATCCGAGAAAGTCGTCCTGGTGGTGCCAACGCAGCGTGACGAGTGCTGCCATGCGGGCGGGTCGCTTGAGTTTGGGCCGGACGGTACGCTCTACATTGCCACCGGTGATGACACCAACCCGTTCGCCTCCAGCGGCTTTGCGCCAATGGACGAACAAGCGGGCCGTCATGCCTGGGACGCCCAACGCACGTCAGGCAATAGCAACGACCTGCGTGGCAAGATCTTACGAATCAAACTTGAGGACGACGGCACCTACAGCATCCCGGACGGCAACCTCTTTCCCCGGGACGGCTCTCAAGGGAGACCGGAAGTCTATGTAATGGGCTGCCGTAATCCCTTCCGTATTTCCATCGATCAACGAACCGGTTTCCTGTATTGGGGTGATGTCGGCCCCGATGCCGCCGCAGACCTTGCCACCCGAGGACCACGCGGTCACGATGAGATCAACCAGGCGCGGGCAGCGGGCTTCTTCGGATGGCCCTATTTCAACGCGAACAACAAACCCTACTACCGTTACAACTTCGCCACTCAGACCTCGTCCGAGGCACCATTCAGCGCCGACCATCCCATCAATGACTCTCCCAACAACACCGGAACTCGAAACTTACCACCGGCGCAACCGGCTATTATCTGGTATCCCTATGTCGAATCGCCGGAATTTCCCATGATGGGTGCGGGAGGTCGCACGTCCATGGCAGGGTCGGTCTACTACTTCGATGACTTCCCTGTAAACGATCACAAGCTGCCTGCGTATTATGACGGTAAGCTCTTTACCTATGGCTGGATACGCGGCTTCATCATGGCCGTTACCCTGCATGAGGACGGCTCGATCGTCCGTATTGAGCGCTTCCTGCCAAATATGGATTTGGCCAATCCCATGGATATGGTGATCAATCCCAATGACGGACTGCTATACATGATCGAATACGGCAAGAGCTGGAACACTCAGAACCTGGATGCCCGACTCTTCCGCATTGAATACCGGCCCGCTGATCGTACACCTGTTGCCGGAATCGATATCGATAGCAGTCAGACACGTCTGTCCAAATAGACGATAAACGCTAACAGAGGAGCAATCGATGAGTGAAAGGCAGAATACGCGCGTACTTGTGAATAAACGACCGGTAGGTTTGCCGAAACCGGATGATTTCCGTCTGGACACGGTTCCTGTGTCATCGCCGGCAGATGACGAGATGTTGCTCAAAACCATCTGGCTGTCGCTGGATCCGTACATGCGGGGACGAATGAACGATGAAACATCCTATGGGAAACCGATCACCGGCGGCGTTGTCAGTCAAGTGGTCGAATCCAACATAGCGGCATTCGAAACGGGTGACTTCGTCACCGGGATATATGGCTGGCAGCAATATGCCATTGCCCGGCCGGGGGACGTTCGTTTCTTCAAGATCGATCCGTCCCTGGCACCTTTATCCACCGCCATAGGGGCTGCAGGCATGCCAGGACAAACAGCCTATTATGGGCTGCTCAAAGTGGGCAAGCCCAAGCCGGGAGAGACGGTCGTAGTCTCGGCGGCATCCGGTGCAGTGGGATCGGTGGTGGGTCAGATCGCCAAGTTCGAAGGCTGCCGAGCTGTTGGCGTCGCAGGGGGTGAGGCCAAGTGTCGACACGTAGTGGAGGACCTGGGATTCGATGCCTGTGTGGATTACAAGGCTGGTAGCCTCGATGCCGAGCTGGCGGCGGCCTGTCCCGATGGCATCGATGTGTATTTCGAGAACGTGGGTGGCGACGTTCTTTTGGCAGTATCGAAACTGCTAAACGAGGGCGCAAGGGTGCCCATCTGTGGTTATATCTCCGCCTACAACGCGACCTCACAGGATGAGGTCACGCCGCCTGCCGAGATTCTCGACGCGCTGGATTCGCATCCCTTGCATCGCTTTTTTGGCGTCACGGAGTGGCTCGACGAGTTCGAAGAGAGTGCCCGTTATCTAGGCGGTCTGATTAGGGATGGCAAACTGAAATACCGTGAGACAGTCGTCGAGGGAATAGAAAACGCTCCTGCAGCCTTCCTGATGTTGTTCAGCGGACAGAACTTGGGCAAGCTGTTGATCAAGGTCGCCGAACCCCAGTAGCCGGCAAGACAGTTTTCCGGGCACCACGGGTGCACATGCTCTGGGTTATGCGATCGATTCCCAGGCAAGCCTCGCCAGTCTCTATGCCCTGTTGATTTCTATGGGTACTTAATAAACAATACCCAACGCCCTCAGCAAACGATAACAATAATATGAATAGCATCCTAAGAGCGGTCCTGCTTGTCGCTGCGGATTGCTGCACAATTCTGATCCATGCCGAATCCACGGAGACTTTCGACTACGACTGGCCAAACTATGCCAACGATCCGGGCTCGTCAAAATACGCAGACCTCGATCAGATCAACAAGGATACGGTCAGCGCTCTGCATACCGTCTGGACTTGGGACTCACCGGATAACGCTCACATCAAGGCCAACGGCAAGCACGTGCCGGCCGGCTTCAAGAGCACGCCGATCAAAATCGGTGCTGTGCTTTACATCAGTACGCCCCTTGGCTTTGTCGCCGCCATCGACGCAATAACAGGGAAACAGAAGTGGGTTTTCGACACCAAAACCTACGAACACGGCAGGCCAGCCAACATGGGATTCAACCATCGTGGCGTCGCCTATTGGGAGAAAGGGAGCAAACGACGCATCATCATAGGCACCAACAACGCGTTTCTCTGGTCGCTGGATGCTGCAACGGGCTTACCGGACAAAACCTTTGGCACCGACGGCAAGGTCGATCTTACCCAAGGTTGGGGACGGGAAATTGAACGACGGCACCATTCAGTCACAGCTGTTCCCGTCATCGTCGGCGATACCGTGGTGTTTGGCGGCGTGGTCACGGACTATGCCTTGTACAATCTCCCCCCAGGCCATATCCGGGGCTACGATCTGAACACCGGTGAACAGCGATGGATCTTCCATTCAATCCCGCAGGCAGGCGAGAAATGGAACGAAACCTGGGAGGCAGATTCCTGGAAACACACGGGTGCAACCAATGTCTGGTCTCTAATAAGTGCGGACCCTGAGTTGGGATACGTGTACCTGCCCTTCGGGTCACCGGCTAACGACTGGTATGGGGGTGAGCGACTCGGTGACAACGTATTCGGCAACAGTTTGGTGTGTCTGAACGCCAATACAGGGGAACTGGTGTGGCACTTCCAGATGGTTCATCACGATCTGTGGGACTACGACCTGCCGGCAGCCCCCAATCTTGTCGATATCACCGTGGATGGTAAACAAATCAAGGCAGTCGCACAGGTATCAAAACAGGGGTTTCTGTACGTTTTCGATCGGGTGACGGGTGAACCCGTATGGCCCATTGAAGAGCTGCCGGTAGCCCAAACCAACATTCCAGGTGAGCGAACATCACCGACGCAACCCTTTCCAACATGGCCGAAGCCATTTGAAGTGCAGGGCATGTCGCCGGACAAACTTGTCGACTTCACCCCCGAATTACGTGCTAAGGCATTGAAGATTCTCGATCAACATGAATATGGCGGCATCTATACACCCCCGTCGTTAAGGGGCACGGTTTACATGCCAGGTTGGGGTGGCGGCGCTGAGTGGACCGGTGCAGCATTTGATCCACATACGTCCATGTATTACATACCGTCCAGATCGTCGCCCATTTCCGTTTCACTTTCGGAGACAAAACCCGGCAGTAAATTCCGCTACATTGGCAGGCCGAGGTCAATTCGTGGACCGGATCGATTCCCTCTAACAAAGCCCCCCTACACGCGCGTCAGTGCGGTAAACCTGAATACCGGTGTTTATGAGTGGGTGGTAGCCAATGGCGATGGCATGCGCCAAAGGATAATCGATCAGGGCATTCCCGATCCGGGTCCGGTCGGTGCATTCGGTTTCACCGGGCCGTTGTTGACGAGATCGCTGTTATTTATCGCGGTCAATGACAATGGGCCGCTGCTGCGCGCCTTCGATAAGCAGACCGGAGTAATCGTGCACGAAACAAAACTACCGTTGAGCCCGTCCGGTACACCTATGTCATACATGGTGGACGGAAGACAGTACATCTCTGTCACAGTCGGTGGCGGCAAGAATGCCAAACTCGTGACGCTTGCGCTCAGGTGAAATCGGCGACAGACGTCGCCGTACTCATCAAGATTACGATGCGTGCTACCAACTGGAGACGATGGCGGCAGACGTCGCCGTACTCATCAAGATTACGATGCGTGCTACCAACTGGAAACGATGGCGGCAGACGACGCCGTGCTCATCAATATAGTGGTGTGTGCTTCTAACTGGAGAGGAACCCTATCCATGCCTCTGCGATGGCAAGCACATGCGACTGCTGCCGCATCAACTGGCCACCGCTAGCTTAGATGGGGGATTGCCTATATGCCGTGCTCCGTCCTGGCAATGATGCTGTCCTGCAGATCCTTCGACTGTTGCGTGAAGTAGGCATTGTAACCCGCGACTTTTACCATCAGATCGGCATAGCTCTCGGGATCTTCCTGCGCGGACCTCAGCATCTCCGAGGAGGTGACGTTCAGCTGCAGATGGAATATCTTCTGATCGACGAAAGTCCTTACCAGATCGGCTACTCGCTTGATGCCTTGTCTGCTGTTGAACACACTGCCATCGATTCTGGAAGTGAGCGATAGCCCGCCCAGTATCTCAACACCATCGACCTTGCCCATTGAATTGAGCACTGCCGTCACCCCGTTTACATCCTTGCCTGCACATGGCGACGCTGCAGCTGCCAGCGGCTCACCGGCGAGCCTGCCGGAAGGAAGTGCTCCGACGACCTTCCCCTGGGGTACATAGGATGCCATGGAAGATCCACCCGGACAGCCGTAACCACCGCGCAGATTCCTGAGCTGCGAATACTCGCTTGCCCACTCGTGAAGCACCCACGCCTTTTGCATATCGGCGGAGTCATCGTCATTGCCGAACTTGGGCGTGTCCAGGCACAGTCTGCGGAGTTTTTCATTGCCTTCAAAGTTGCCATCCAGCGCATCACACAATTCTGCCATGGTGATCTTCTGCTCATCGAAGACGAGCTTCTTGATGGCAGTCATGGAGTCGCCCGCGTCAGAGGAACCGACTTCCGTGCCCCCGGTATTGAAATTGTAGTGAGCCCCGCCGTCTTCGCGGCACAGACCCTTTTCAATGCACCCCTCTATCAGAGCGGACTCGTAGACCGTTGGATGCTGATCCTTGATCCTCTGCTCCTGCACATTGCCCCCGATCTGGGTATTCCTTCTCATCCAGGCTACTTGCTTGCGGAACGCATCCTGTATTTCTTCAAAGGACTCGAACTGCCTGGCATCGCCCGTCTCCACCCCGATCATCTTATTGTCTGAGCGTCTAACGCCGTTATTGAGGGCCAATTCGAGGGCCGCCGCAAGGTTGTGCCCACCGATGTACAGATAACCTGAATCCTTACCGGGGATGACCAACTCCAGGCACCCCACGTTGCTGGAGTTTCTGGCATCGGCCAACGTCACCATAGGACCACCCATATTACCTCGAGCAAGGCATTGAGAAATGCCGACATCGCTATTGAGGTATTGAGGGTGCGCGCCTCCTGACGCGGTGAGTTCGGCTGCCTTGATCAGCAAGGGTTCCGGAGTCTTGCTGTGCACAAACACGGCGAACCAGGGATCTGCCATGTTGGTGTGCTTCATTGCCTCAATGAACATGTAGGTCAATTCATTGGTGGCATCGTTGCCATCGGCTTTGACGCCGCCCACGCCGATGGAACCGCTGGTACTTTGCGAACCGATACCGCTCGTCAGATTCAACTTGGCAATAAAGCAATCAAGTAGCTCCTGGGCCTCTTCATCGGTTATGCGTCCTTCCCTGATGTCCTTCTCATAATACGGATAGAGGTATTGGTCCATTCTGCCCAATGCAAACGCGATGTTGACGGACAACTCCATGGTCAACATCAGCCAAGCGGTATAGTAGGACTGCACTGCTTCTTTAAATGTCTCTGCCGGGTTCAGCGGCACCCGTTCACATATATCCGCGATCTCGACAAGTTCGGCCTTCCGCTGCGGATCCGATTCCTCGGCTGCCCTCTCTCTCGCCTTGGCAGCATACCGCCCACCCATTTCACCGGCGGCCTGCATCGCCATCACCACGCCCTGCAGGAAGGGAACCTTCTTCATGTCGTCGGGCTGCATCAGGCCAAGGCCTGCCAGCCGGTCCTCAGCTTGCTTCTTTATTCCCACAAAGCCCTTTCTAACGACGTTCTCGAGGCCGTGGATATTGTGGCCGTAGTGCCAGAGACCACCACTTCTGCCTTGTTCCGTCCACAACGGAATGAGATCCTCCTGCAGTTCTTTTACTTCATCATCAGTCAAGCCCATTCGGTTGGTTTGCTCGCCAGATTCATCGGCCTTTCTAAGTTGACTGGCATTAAGTGTCCCGGGACTGATATTGTGGCAGCGTGGCCGATCGCTGCTGTAACCCACAATCAGCTCATCAGCGTAGACGTCGATCGGCATCTCCCTGACAACTGCGGCGAAGACCTTTGCCTTGCGGGTTATCATGGGCTCAGCAAGCGTTTCCCTCATCACCTTGGCTTCAATGCGCGCTCTCGAAATAGAAAAAGTCGGTTTGGTGGCGAAGTAACACTCCCTCATCCGCTCAATTCGTGCCGTCGGATTACTGGTAAAGGAGTTCACCCTCATCGTCTCGATCTTGGCTGGTGCATTCATGCTGGAACCCTTCATTGATGATTAAAGAGAATTAACCACATTTTGTGCCAATCTGCAATTCATAATTGATCTATTGGACGCACGGAATCCGCATATCCGGTGCGATTTCGCCGCTCGATGTACCGGATTCCCAGCCCACTCTGAACCGTTTGCGAAGCGGCTTGGATTATCAGCGAAGCCTGACAACATGCGCTCGTTAAGCCATTCTCGCATGCGCCCGGATGAGTTCCTCGGCATCACGACAAGGTGAATCTACTCATATGCTGCAGGTGACTCATGATCTGATAAGGGGTCCACTCGCCCGAGCAAGGGCCCTCCCCTTTGGACAGAATATCAACCATCGGAAAGACGACAAAAAAGGACAGGGCAGTCGCTCCGAACTACGCACTCTACCCAGCCCCCGAAGGGGCTGCCACTCACATTCGTCACACTGGCATAGACTCTCCCCGCGATGATGCGAAGCATCGAGTAACGCAGTTACGCTAACGACACCGCGAGGCGGTGACGGCAGACGGTGCAGTCTCTTCCGGGCACATTGACTTTTCACCGCAGTGGGACTAATTTTCCTATCCGTTCCATCAAAGACAAGGTGCCATATGAGAGCAGCAAAACTGCCAGTGCGTGAATCAACCCTTCGTGCCCATCAACGGACGCTGGAAACCATCGCCTCGCCTGGCGCATGGTGGAGCGGCGAAGATAGAATCGCCATCGTCGAGGAAGCCCGTAGCGCAGTCAATTGCCCTCTGTGTCAGCAGCGCAGCAAGGCGTTGTCGCCGGCAACGATCGATGGCGACCACGACCACAACGGCGAACTGCCTGAAGCCGCCATTGAAGTAATTCACGCCATGCGCAACGACTCGGGACGACTGACACGTCGCTGGTTCGATGGCGTTATGGCATCGGGTCTCGACCGGGAAGCTTATGTTGAATTGGTCAGCGTCGTGGCAAGCTCGGTAGTGGTGGATACGTTCGCCCAGGGAATCGGTGCCACGATCACAGAGCTACCGATGGCCCAGCCAGGAGAGCCAAGCAGGGAGAGTTCCGCCGAGGTCGCCGAGGCTGGGGCCTGGATCCCGATTGCAGCACAAGGCAAAGCCAACATTCTCAGCTCCCTCGGACTGTTACCCGGCGCCGTAGATCTCTTCTTCGGTGCCTTCAACGAGTCGTATTACATGGGCACTACAGAACTGGATCTGCAACACAGACAGGTGGAGCTAGTCGCATCCAAGGTGTCTGCTGTCAATCAATGCTTCTACTGAACTACTTCACACACGATGGCACTCCGGGAGAGCGCCAAGCACGCAGGGCAAGATGCGGATCTACGTCTGGTAACGGGCCTGGTAGACGGTGACGGCGGCGTTGAGCACGGTGACTTCCTGGTGCGCATGGCGGAAGCCGTTGCGCGCTGGCAATGGAATGATGTGGCGCGACTACGCGAAGAGAGTGTGGCGTTGATGGGCGAGCAGCCAATTTCCGATGCCATCCTGGTGGCGTCGGGATTCAACGGCATTACCCGGGTGGCGGACGCCACCGGGATTCGTCTGGATAAGATAACTGAGAGCACAACGGCGGATCTCCGCTCGCTCACGAAGATCGACGATTTTGCCCCCGCCGAAAAGTGGTCGGGCAGCTAGCACCGCGCCTCTATCCGGGACATGGCGAAATTGAGAGACTTCGCTTTCAGCCCAAGATGAGATAGGATCACCCTTCGGCGTCAGTTGGCGTCGCCCTTTGAAGAAACGATGAATCCCTGCCAGGAGTAATTCTATCTTGAGATTGTCTGCACTCGTGTGCTTCGGCGTGTCTGTCTTATCAAGTCTCCATCTGTTGGCCGCCCCGTTGTCCAAGGCCACCCGCCTGGATCAAGTGCCAACATTGGACGGCGACGTGATTGGTGACACGGCCTGGACAGAGCTGACACCCATCACGAATTTTACTCAGCAACGCCCGGACGAGGGTGCCCCGGCATCTCAGCGTACCGAGGTCTTTGTTGGTTTCACTGACACCGCCCTCTATGTAGGCGTTGTCTGCTACGATGACAATGCAGAATCCATCATCGTCGCCAACAGCAGTCGTGACTCCAACCTCAGTGACACGGACAGCTTTCGCATGGTGATCGATGCATTCGAGAGCAAGCAGGACGGTTTGGTGTTCGGTACCAATCCCACCGGCCTCGAATACGACGGGCAGGTGTCCAATGACAATGCCAACCGATTCTCCTTCAGTAATTTCGATCTGAATTGGGACACAACCTGGCATGTGGAAGCCACCATCGGCGAATTCGGCTGGAGTGCCGAGATGGAGATCCCGTTTACGTCGCTGCGCTACGCGGATGACGAACGCCAAAACTGGGGATTCAACTTCCAACGCACCATTCGCCGCAGCAACGAAGTCGTCTATTGGTCGCCGTTGCCGAGGCAATACAGACTGAACCGCCTGTCACTTGCCGGGACCATCAGCGGCATTGAGGTGCCGCCGCAACGAAACTTTACCGTCACGCCATATGCCCTGGGCAAAGACACCCGAGGTGGCGGGCCCGATACCGGTCAAGACAGGGAATTCGGTTTTGATTCGAAATACTCGATCACGCCGAGCTTAACCTTGGACGTGACCTATAACACCGACTTCGCCCAGGTCGAAGTGGATCAGCAGCAGGTCAATCTGAATCGCTTCAGCCTGTTCTTCCCCGAGAAACGTCCGTTCTTCCTGGAGAATTCCAGTCAATTTCAGGTTGGCACGAACAGTATTCGGCTGTTCTTCAGCCGTGGCATCGGCATCGGCCCGGGCGGAGAACCCCTGCCCATCGCGGCAGGACTGCGCGTCTCCGGAAAGGTGGGCAGCGCGACTAACGTCGGCTTGCTGGCGATGCGATCCGAAGAGGTGACGGGTGTCGCACCGGAAACCGATTTCGCGGTGTTGCGATTGAATCAAGAACTTGCCGGTCGTTCTTCGATCGGCGTGCTCATCGTCGATCGTGATGGTGGTACAACGGACAATCAGACCTATGCGGTGGATGGGAAATGGGGGATTGGCGAGCAGGGAACCGTCTCGGGATTCGTTGCCCGAACCAGCACGCCCGGCATCTCCAAAGACGATCACGCCTACCACCTTGCCGCTGAATACAACTCCCAAGTCTGGTCCTTCAATGGCAGCGTCACCGAAGTCGGTGGAGGATTCAATCCGGAAGTTGGCTTTCTGACGCGCAAGGCATATCGCAGCATAAACCTGTTCGGACTACGCAGTAGCAGGCCAACAACGGCAGACAGTCGCGTGTTGGAATATCGCCCCCATGCCAATTACACAGGCTATTGGGACTTCGATGGCTTCATGGAGACGGGTCGTCTGCACATCGACAGTTCCATTGAATGGAAGAGCGGCGCAGAGTTACACACTGCGATCAATCACAACCACGAAGGAGTGAAAACGGCGTTCGAAATTGCAGCCGGAGTCTTCGTCCCGGCGAAGGATTACGATGACTGGGAGTTTTCCATGTTCGCCAATACCAATCGCGCCGCACCACTTCGTGCCGGGCTCGGCCTGAATGCCGGGGGCTTCTTTGGCGGAGATCGTCTCGGATTGTCGCCGTTCCTGGCCTATCGTCCCAACGAAGCCTTCGAAACATCGTTATCCTGGAACTACAACGATGTGGAACTGTCAGGCGGGGACTTCGACGTTGCCCTCACCAACTTGCGCGTTTCCTACTCCTTTTCACCAAAGATGTCTCTGGCGGCGTTGCTGCAACACAACGATCGCGACAAACTGCTTTCAACCAACCTGCGTTTTTCCTGGCTGCAGTCCGCTAATGCCGGTCTCTATGTGGTGTACAACGAGACGGATGACGACCTCAATTCACCCGGTCGCCCACGCCGGGAGTTCATCGTCAAATACAGCCGCATTTTGAATGTCCTCTGAACGGGAGCAACAGGCCGGCTCTGGTGGCCACCTGAATCTACATTTCTAGCACTGACTGATGCGACACTTACTGAGACGCAGCCGGACGTTTCGCCAGCACGTCATTGCCGAGTCAATTAAGAACGCCCTGCTCGCGTAGCTTCACGATTTCCTCATCGCTGTAACCAAGCACCCCCCCGAGAACAGCGTCCGTGTGACCACCCAGGCACGGAGCCGGCATACGTACGCCGTTGGCCCTCTTCGTAAGACGCCAGGGAATTCCGGTGTGGGCACGCGCACCCACCTCCGGGTGCTCGAGACGCTCGATGAATCCACGTTCATTCAGATGTGGATCCTCGACGATGTCCGCACAGGTAAAACTCGGGAAGGCCGCCATGCCCAGAGCCTGCAGTTGCCGTGTGATCGCCCATCGGTCCCGCGACTGGGTCCAGTCTGAGATCACCGCATCGAGATCGTCCTCGTGCTCTTTTCGACCCCCGAGCGACGCAAAACGCGGGTCGTCAGAAAGGCCTGGAATGACCCTGCACAGTGCTTGCCACTGCACATCGTCAGCGCACGCCAACGTCACCCATTCGTCCTCGCCTTCGCACGGGAAACAGCCGTGGGGTGACATCAAAGGATCGCGGTTGCCGATACGCTCCGCCTGCGTACCGTTGAATGCGTATTCCATCCAGCCTTCGACGGTAAGCGCACTGGTCGACTCCCAGAGCGTTATGTCCAGGTGTTCGCCAACGCCGGTTTCTTGACGACGCGTAAGCGCCGACACCACCGACCACGCCGCGGTGATACCTGCCGTCGGGTCGGGCATGGCGACTCCCGTCTCCTCCGGCCCACCACCCGGGTAACCCGTTGCCGAGGAAAGCCCGCTGAGTGGACCCGTCGACGGGCCATAGCCCATGTATTCACGGTACGGACCCGACTGTCCATAGCCGCTGATATTGGCCATGATGATGCCGGGCTTGATCACCTTCAGCTCTTCATAACCGAGGCCCAGGCGCGCCATCACACCAGTAGCAAAGTTCTGTACTACCACGTCAGCGTGGGCGACGAGCTCTTTTACCAGTTCGATGCCACGATCCGTGCGCAGGTCAACCGCCACGCTGCGCTTACCCTGGTTCCACTGATTGAACATACCATTGGTGTTGAGACTGGGTTCGACACCTTCCGGGGCACCCCCTCCGCGCCGGTAGAGATCCGGACGGGATTCAGATTCGATATGAATCACATCGGCCCCCAGGTGGGCGAGGTTCATGCTGCAGAACGTGCCTGCCCATGCCCAGGTAAGATCGATGATGCGTATGCCTGCAAGGGGAAGCATGGCATCGTCAGAGGCACTTACCTTCCCGGCCGGCTGTATATCTTGGAGCACGGCGTCGGTATGTTCTCCCAGTCGCGGAGCGGCTCGCCGAATAGGCGCGCGTCCCTCGCTTGCTATGACAGCGGGCGCCATGAATTCCACCGGGCCGGTCGCAGCACCATCGACCGTCGTGAAAAAGCCTCGCTCGCGCAGATGCTCATTCTCGGCAATCTGCGGGAATGTCATGACCGGTGCAAAACAGATACGGTACTTTTGCGCGGCATGGTACAGATCGAAGACGTTCCACTCGCTGATGAACTCTTCCAGGAACATGTTCACCATGTCCTGGTTCTGTGCCCGCCCAGATGGTTCCAAAAACGTTTCAATCTGCGTCCACTCAGGCTTTCCCATAAACTCCACCAGCCGTTCCCACTGATCCTGTTCGATACAAACGAGAAAGATGGGGCCATCCTTGGCAGCAAAGATTCGCCATGGAATGGTCGAGCGCACATTCAGACGTGTGATTACAAAATCGTGATAGCTGTAGATGTGAATCCCAAATTCCAGCACCGAAGCGACGTATTCCTGCACTGAGAAGTCGATGTAATCACCCACGCCAGACCGTCTTGCATCCCGATAAACAGCGAGCGCGGCCATGGCACCTGCGATGCCAGCCATCAGCCCGCAGTGATGACCATGTACTTTAAGGGGCGCATACTCGGGTTCCGTATGAGTCATTGGACACAAGCTCGGCCAACCTCCCGCGTGTGCTATGGTCAATTCCTCGGCGGCAAAGCCGCTGTAAGGTCCGCTCATGCCGAATGGCATCATCGACAACACGACAAGCTCCGCTCGTGCCGTTGAGATGGTGTCACGGTCGAGCCCCAACTCGAGCGCCTGTTCCGCTTGCAGCGAGTGCACCACGATGTCGGCCCAGCGAATCAACGCCTGCAGCTTATTGCGCTCTACGGGTTCAGCAAGGTCAAGGCAAACGCTTCGTTTGTTGAGGTTCAGCGCGAGAAACAAGCCACTTTTCTCTCTGTCGACTTCATCGTTGGGGAACGGTCCTCGCGCCCGAGCGGGATCGCCGCCAGGTGGCTCGACCTTAACGACGTTGGCGCCGTGATCGCCGAGCAGCCTCGCAGCATATGCGGCGGACACGCCGCCCCCGATTTCGAGTACGTTCAATGATTCAGTCATCGCCGGATTATTACACACTCCCGCAGCGTTTGGCCCCCTTCACTGGCTTGTGTGCCGGATGGACCTCCTTTGCCAACGGGAATCCTCGCGAGTAGTATTATTCACCCACCAAATGTATGGATTAGGGTATGGTAGATCCGCGCCCCCCACGACCCTTCCCCGCCTACAAGGGTGATCAACCCTATGTTTTCGTGTGTTACGCACATGCGGATTCTGATCTCGTCTATTCTGAATTGAAGTGGCTCAAGGAGCAGGGCTGCAATATCTGGTACGACGAGGGCATCGCTCCGGGTGAGGAGTGGACTGAAGAGTTGGCCCGGGCCATCGAAGGGGCCAGCCATTTTCTCTACTTTGTCACGCCCGATTCCATTCAGTCCAGAAACTGCCGTGATGAAGTCAATTTTGCGCTGGAGAATGACCAGCATCTGGTTGCCGTACACTTGAGGGAAACGCAGCTTAGCGGCGGCCTGAGATTGTCGATTGGACTCACCCAGGCGATCCTGAAGCACGAACTAGCGCAGACAGAGTACCAGCAGAAACTCCTCACTGCGCTGAGACGTGAAGCTCAAGATGCAACTGACGAGGCGAGCCTGCCTCCCGAACCATCGATTGGTGTTCAGACAGCCAAGAAAGCCGGCTGGAAAAAAGCCGCACGGATCGGGCTTGGGCTTGTTGCGGCTGTAATCGTGGCTATCGGGTTGCTGCTGTATGGCCTCTATAACGACTTGAGCACGTCCTATTCGATCACCGTTCTGCCCTTCACAAATATGAGCACCGATGAGAAAACCGGGTTCTTTGCCAGAGGCTTGTCCGAGAACATTCTGGATACGTTGGTGCAAAGGGACTTCGATGAGCCGCCTTTTGGGAAACTGAAGGTTGCATCACGCACGGCTTCATTTCAGTTTGCAGACAGAGGTGAAGAACTCTCGGACATCGCCGAGAAACTCGATGTCGCCTATGTACTGGAAGGCAGTGTACAGAGCCTGGGAGACCGCCTTCACATTACCACGCAACTTATCCGCGCCAACGACAATGCGCAGGTATGGTCAGGATCCTACCAACGAGCGCTGGCTGATGGATTCGAGATGCAGGTGGGAGTCGCGCAAAATGTCGTGCAGGTGGCAGAGAACAAATTGCGCTTTGATATCATAAAGCGCTACGCGTTTTGGGGCGCGCTCGCGTTCAACACCAATGCTAAGGCGTATGAACACTTCCTTGACGCAGCGACAGGAGTTGATCCGGCACTACGCGAGCAGGATCTGCGCAAAGCTGTTGAAGCTGATCCCGAATTTGCCTACGCACACGTACAGCTGGCGCAATTGTATACGGGACGTGTGGGGGGAAGCATGCCCCTTGAAAAAGCTACCGTTGCTGCGCATGCATCGATCAGTAAAGCCATGGAGCTGAATCCCAATGAAACTGAACTCACGCAGAGCCTCGGGAACATCTACCTTTATCTGGATTTGGACTACGCGAACGCTGCTGAAGTGTTTAAGCAGACAAGCAGTTCAAATGAACCAGGTGCCAAATGGAATTACGTGAATTTGGCCACGATCGCTTTGCGTGAAGGTAGAACCGAGGATGCACTGAAGCATATGGCAACGGCATCGGTGCTTGATAAGGGGAGACAACAGGCCGCCTTTCTGGACAGGTATGCTTGGGTTCTGTTTGTCGCGGGCGACTACCAGCAGTCCCTGGAGATGTACGAGCAGGCGTTGAACTTCGTGCCGGTCGGTAGGGAACGAGCTCCTAATCTGCGCATGCAGATGTATGCACTCATCAATCTTGGCAGAATCGAAGAAGCAGCAGCGTTGCTTTCAGAAGCATGGGACCTGGATGGGAGCGTGAATCCGGAAACCTATATATCAGCGTTGGTAAGTCTCGGCGAAAGGGAAAGAGCTGAGCGCATTTTGGCGGATTCGCAAAATGCAGGCAGATTCATCTCAGCCGAAGGCTACGTTGCTGTGCAAGACCTCGACAACGCCTTCAGGGTGATCGAGGCTGCCATTAAAGATCAAGATGGATCAGTGATTGATAGTTTGCGGTCGGCGGATTGGTGGGACGAAATTCGAGAAGATCCGAGATTCGACGCTTTGCTCGAACTGCTGATTTCGAAGGAAACTCACACCGAGCAATATCTGAAAGATCACAATCTCGAGCCGGCATCCAAGTGATGCATCTTTAGGTGTCCCATCAGGTTCGCGATAGAGTCTTCCTTGATCGAAAGGAGCGCTTGAAGGTGGCCGTTTGCTCGACAACTTTCTCGACAATCGTACCCTTAACTCTTAGTATCGACTGCCACAAGACAAGGGCACCAGATGGAACGTCCATTCCCTGCATATAAAGGTACAGAGCCATATATTTTCGTGAGCTATGCCCATGAAGATGCCGAGATGGTATATCCCGAAATTGCCAGACTGCGAGATCAGGGATTCAATATCTGGTATGACGAGGGGATCAGTCCGGGCTCCACCTGGCGCGATGAGGTGGCACTGGCACTCACTCAGTGCAAGGTAGCCATTTCTTACAGAGCGTATCGAGCAAACTCTCGACCTGAAACACCCGAAGGTGCCACGGAATCTCGGTCGAATCGTGGCAGAGGGCTCAGACCAGGTTGGAGAGATTCAGTTTGAGCCAAGGAGGTCGCAATGATGTCGCCGCGTCAGACCAACGGGCACAAGACCAGCCAACAGCGATTTCAAGAGACCATGGGCTACGGATCCCCGGATCATGTTCCTCTGTTTGAGGAGGGCATCAGGGAAGAGGTGATCTCGGCATGGCAGACCCAAGGTTTATCCCCGGACACGGACCTCTCCGAGCGCTTCCACTACGACCGGCGCAGGGAGATCCAAGTGGACATGGAACCCCATCCGGCGTTGGAAAAGAGACCTACCACCAGAGCTGAACTCAACGCTTTCCGGAAAAGCCTGAACCCGGCCGATCCGGCGAGACTCTCAAAAACCTGGCAACAATTGGTGGAATCCTGTCAAAGCGGCGATGCTACGGTCATGCTGAACGTGCATCGAGGATTCTTCCTGACCATGGGTGTTCACAGCGGCGCTGCGTTCATGGATGTCATGAACCTGGTCATCGACCGACCGCAACTGATACGGGATATCATGATGATTCAGGGAGAATTCTCTGCCCGGCTGGCCGAACGGATTCTCGGGGAAATCAACGCCGATGCCGCTCTTTTCAGTGAGCCGATTGGGGGAAACGATAAACCCTTGATTTCCCCTTCGATGTATGAAGATCTGGTACTGCAAAGCTATGAGCCGACCCTCGAAGTTCTCAAGCGTTGCGGCGTAAAGACGATCATCTTTCGCACCTATGCCAATGCCCGGGTACTGATACCTTCCATCCTGAAGTGGGGTTTCAACTGTCTATGGGCAGTCGAAGCCAGTCTGAAAGCAATGGATTATCGATCCATCCGTCGTGATTTCGGCAGAGGCCTGCGACTGATCGGTGGTATCGACCTGGATATCCTCAGGCAAAGCAATGCAACGATCAAGCGAGTGGTGGAGGAAAAAGTCCCGCGCCTCCTCAAAGATAGGGGCTACCTGCCCCTGGCCAACGGCAGAGTTCGTGAAGACGTGCCGTTTGAAAACTACGTCTACTACAGACAGCTGTTGGCGGACATCACCGCTGCCTAGCTTTCAGACACTGCGAGTAGCAACGGCAGGCGAAACCATGGCGGCCCTCCGGGCCGGGAACCAGGCTGCTGCCTGACTGATGAGCCACAGCACGAATACTGCAATGGATGTCAAGCGTGGGCCGATCGCCAACAGATTGACACGCTATGGCCAGAACAGCTTTCTGGCCTGCCTTTCAAGTTCGCTGCGAAAGTCCGGATGCGCTATTGCAATCAACTCCTGCGCTCTTTCCCGCTGGGATTTTCCTAACAGGCTTGCTATGCCGAATTCGGTGACGATGTAGTCTGCAAAATTTCTTGGCACAGTGACGATCGTGCCCGCATCCAGGCAAGACGTTATTCGAGACACGTTGCCGTCGTTGGAGGTGGAGCGAAGCATAATGATGGAGCGTCCCCCTTTGGAGAGCATGGAACCGATGGCAAAGCTCGGCTGCCCTCCCGAACCCGTATACATGCGCGGGCCAATTGACTCCGAAGCGATCTGGCCGGTCAGGTCAACGGAAAGAGCGCCATTGATCGCCACCATATTGTCGTGGGCGGAGATGGTCCTAATGTTAACGACATATTCCTGGGGATGGAGTTCGAACATGGGATTACGGTCAATGAACGCAAAGTCCATCGCCGGATCCGCCAGGAAGTTATTGCACACCACCTTTCCCCTATTAAGGGTCTTGTGGTTTCCTGTCATCACACCCTTATTCACCAGCGGCACGATTCCCGGCACGATGTTCTCAGCGTGATAGCCAAGGTCGTTTCTGTCGTCGAAGATGCCCTGAGCACACAGGGTATTGCCAATCCTGCCGGCACCGATGGCGATGGTATCGCCGTCCCTGACCAGGGTGCCGACATGTTGACCGATTGCCCTCATATAGTCTTCCGGTTCAGGATGTTTGAATTCGGAGCGAGGGTAGTCGTGTTCCACGATGTGGTCTATCTCCGAGACGTGAAACTGGTTGTCGCCATACAATCTGGGCAAGTTTGCGTTCACTTCGACGATAACCTTCTTGGCGCTGTCAAGGTAGGACTTCTTACCCCAGATGGACCAGCCGAAGCTCAGATAGCCGTCTTGATCCGGCGGTGATGCCAGCATCATGAATACATCCGTCCCGCGTATCCCGGGTCGTCCCTCAACTTCGGCCTTTGGCCAGATAGAGTAGAGAAGAGGCATATAGTCGATCTCTCTTCGATCTGACATGGGACGCGCCACTCTACCGGCATAGCTAAGCTGTTTTATCTCGAAGAACTCCCTCATGCCAGGTTCGAACCAGCCGAAGTCTATGATCGGATTGCTTATGTGGATCTCCACATCGCGCAAATCGACCAATCTGGCGGTCAGTGCCTCGGACAAGGCGATGGGCTGCTCGTTCACGCTGAAGGCAATACGATTGCCGGAGCGTACATTGCTTACCGCTTCTTCCGCAGTGACCAGTTTTCGCTGGTACTCTTCCTGCCAGTCCATCAGTCCACTCCTTTAGGTCCCTCCCAGCGACATGACAACATCGTTGGGAGCACGGCATGCGTCAACCAGTTGTGTCAGGGCTGACCGAAATTCTCTCTTATCAGCTGCTGATGAATCTCGAACACCTCCTCAGTAGCAGGATCTGCCTTTACTCTTACCCAGTGCACATTGGGGTGACCGAACACTTCAACACGGCTGAAGTGCTCAACTAATTGACCGCTGGCAAGATCATAGAGGGGTTTGTCAACCCGGTATACGTGGGTGTCACCAACCGCCAGGATGATCGGTCGATCAAATTGTTTGGAAAGATCGACCAATTCGGTATGCAGCCGCATCATGCTGGGTCGAATGATCGGACAGGCCGGACAAATCAGCTTAAGCAGACCAGGCAAGCCGCTGAATATCCAGGGATCAACCTGGGTCGCCAGGAAGATACCGGCCGCATCGATCTCCTCGGCCTCCTGAAAAGCCTGCCGTGCCCAGGCCAGTGCAGCATTCATCCGCTTTGCGTCACGGGGAGTTTCTGAGCTGCCGGGATTGAGTGCCACCAGATGTAACGTGGCGAAGACGATTCCGTTATGAGTCCAGCGCACGTTTTCCACAAACTAACCGTACTGCGGATCATCTGCCTGACTGATTACCGGGATGGGATTGTGTCCCGTGGTCAACTGCGCATTCGGATAGAACAGCTCGCGCAGAAAATCCAATCTTTCGTAAGGATCGTAGCCACCAGCGCTGGCCCCACTGCAGTCGAACCAGTCGTTGTCACCCGGCGTGAGTATAAACGGGAATTGGAATCGTTGATTGAGATCGTATCGAGCGCGCAGCATGGCATCGTCGCAGGACTGCCCTCCCCCTTTGAGATCTCCCACGTGAATTACCCACTGAAGCTGCTGCCGTGCATTGATCACCTCAATCATGCGGTCGTACTTGGGTTCGTTGTAATCGACGCTGGGACCGTCACCCACGATTGCAAACTCGAACGCAAGGGAATCGTCTTGTCGAGGAACCGATTGGCAAGCAGCCATGAGTAGGACGGGAGCGACACTTGTGAGGTTTTTAGCAGGCATGTTGGTGGCCACGTGAAGGCGAAGTGCGACCACAATAAATCATCTGCCTCTCTATTTGAACCGGTAGTTCTTCAGATGCGGATTGGAAGTACGCGGATTTGGATCGTCAGCTCCTCTGATGATTGCAGTCGTCCTTTCTCTGGATCGAGGGGCCTCATTCACTTCCGTGACCCCTCAGTAGAGATGGCCGATCAGATTGTATTGCACGCTGAAGAGGACCCAGGCGAGTGCAGCCAGTACAACGACGCTGTAGTGCAACCGTCCGACGAGACTCCAATACTGCTTGCGCCAAGCCTGGATCGTGAAGCCCACGAGTAGCATCGCGAGCCCCGCCTGCACGGTCGGAATCCAGAGCAACAGGTGCATATCGCCGGGCATTCCATAGATCAGTTCACCCCCTCCCTGCTCGACCATGCGTAGCGATTTCTGGATAAACCCCAGCGCAAACCAGATCACCCCCACGCTAAAGAGTATGGCGAGCGACTGGGCGCCGCGCATACCCCAGGTTCTTCTTGGACTCGACCTCCTCCGCCACAGCCGCCATAGCGAGCCGACCCCGGCAGCGATCGGCCAAACTACCGGGGTAAAGAGCAAAAGGGGAACCCAGGACAGATAGAACTCGTTGGCAAACGTAGCGGTCTCATACCAGGCGAGCTTTTCGTAGGCTCCTGGAAATACCCCTCCCATATCCACACTACGAAATAGATGTGTGACTTGGCCACGGTCGTCCGCTCGAAAAGCCAGGTGGCCGGCACCTTCAGCCTGACGAAACAGCAGAGGCTCTACTTCGACCCACCGCCCGCCGTCTCGAGTGACCAGGTGACCTGCCGAATCGGCGCCGATGAAGAACGTCCCAACAAAGAGAGATATGAGCTTTTCAAGGGAGCGACGTCCATACCGCGTAAGTCGGTAGTAGCCGGTGTAAGGACTCAGATCTGCATCGACGTCCGGATCAAGCGGCTGGATCTGTGCGCTAGAAGGAAAGAACCGGTCCATGAACTCGGTGACGAATTCCTGCCGCAGTGCGGATGAGGAGGCGTTGTAGGCAAGCATAAAGCCTGTTTTCGGACCGGGCAGCAAGAACAGCAGGCTGCGATAGCCGGGAACGTCACCTGCGTGCTGGAGTACGCGATGGCCATTGACGTACTGCTCCATAAACCCGTAGGCCATGCCGGGAAGGCGCGGATGATGGCTGAACTGCTGTCGGTGCATGTCGCGCAGGCTGGCTTGCTGCAAAAGCTGTGTGTTGCCATAGCGTCCGCTCTGCAGGTGAGCAATCATGAAATGGGCCATGTCGTTCGCGGTCACGGACAGTGCGCCGGCCGGCGGCACGTTGCGAAATAGGAGGGGTAGCGGTCGATAGGTTTCGCCTGTCTAGCGATAGCCGCGAGCCAAATCTGCTGCCAGGGCGTCGGGCAACGGCAGATCGAACGTGCTGTGGTGCATATCAAGGGGATCGAGAATACGGTTTTGAATATGGCGCGCAAACGGTTCAGCGGATGCCTCTTCCAGCAGGAGTCCGAGCAGACCAAAGCCATGATTGGAATAGCTGGTCACCGTTCCCGGTGGCATTGTGCGGGGTGGCATGCGCTCGGTCAGATAGGTACGCAGCGGCCTTACCGAACCGCCATCACGGGCAGCATAGCCAATGTTTCGGTCGTCAAATCCAGCGCTGTGCGTCAGCAGATGGGCGACGGTTACCGGCGCGTCGAAAGCAGGCGCCAGCTGAAACGACTGTAGGTATTGATTGACATCCACATCCAGGTTCAGGACGCCCCGTTCGACCATCTGCATCACCGCGGTTGCGGTGAATAGCTTGGAGACCGAGGCCGCTTGAAAGAGCGTGGTGGCAGGGTCGACGTGGCGCCTCATCTCAAGATCGGCATATCCATAGCCTTTGGCGACGACAACGGCGCCGTCTTGAACCATCGAAAACACGGCGCCTGGGACGTGCAACGCCCCCATCCGCGCTTCGAAGAAGGTATCCAGGAAGGCGGATACGACAGCCGATTCCAACAGGATTTCTTCGCCCGCGTCATCTGCAGACGACGAACTGCATGTCGCAATAGCTCCTGCAGTGACGATGGCAAGAACGACTCTCTTATACATTTGCAGGGCACCCACGTTTTGGCAGATTGTGACAGTGATCGGGAGACGTGACCATACTCGCATGGCACGCTTCGCCATATCGTGGATTCTCTATCCCCTTTATATCAGGCTGTTTTTCAAACTGATAAACTGCTGATCGTTTCTGCACATAGTGAAACGACAAGCGTGCCGCCCCTGGCACGGACCCCAATCCAGGAGGGCCACTCAATGGGCTTGAGCCATCGGGAGCGCGTGCAGCAGGCACTCAACCACGAAGCGACAGACCGGGTAGCCGTGGATTTCGGTGGCGGCCCGGCGACTCAGATTCACCCGGATGCCTACCAGCGCTTGCTGACCTATATGGGATTCGAGCCGGAGGAGTTACGCCAGGCCGGTCGCGGTGCCGGCCAGGTCATCGTCCCCAATGAAAAAGTACTGCAGCACTTTGACATCGATGTACGTGGCATTTACCCGGGCCGGGCAGATGGGGACGCCAGCGCGACCCTCGATGCACACTCCTATATCGATGACTGGGGTGTGACCTGGCAGAAGGCCGACATGCGTGCCCAGTACATCAACGTGAAAGGGCCTCTCCAGCACCTGGTTGACCCCACCCCGGACGCCCTCGACAGCATCGACTGGCCGAGTCCCACGGATCCGGGACGGGTGCGGGGCTTGCGCGAACGGACGATCGCTCTACGTGAAGAGACGGATTACGCCATGGTCCTCAATCTGGGCAATACCACCTTTGCGCTTGCGCAGCGCCTGCGCGGGTTCGCGGAGCTATTCGAAGACCTGCTCCTGAATCCGGTCTTCGCCAGCGCGCTGATGGAGAGGGTGACGGACATCGTCTGTGGAATCGCGGATGCTGCCATTGGCTCAGTGGCGGACCTAATCGACGCCGTATCCACCGCGGATGACCTCGGTACTCAGACGCAGGCATTTATGCACCCGGATCTCTATCGCAAGATGGTGAAACCGCATCACGCCCGACTCGCCACGACCGTTCACCGCCTGACCCAGGCACGGATGATCCTGCACAGTGACGGTGCCATTCGGGAGTTGCTGCCGGACCTCATCGATATTGGCATCGATGTTCTCAATCCAGTCCAGGTGAACGCCGTCGGGATGGTACCCACCGAGCTGAAACGTGAATTCGGAAAAGATCTCTGCTTCTGGGGTGGTATTGATACGCAGAAGACCCTCCCTTTCGGCTCCCCGTCAGACGTGGCGACGGAGGTACGCAGCCGTATAGAAGAACTGGGAGCAGGCGGCGGTTACGTGGTCGCTTCCGTTCACAACATCCAGGCCGAGGTACCACCGGAGAATATCGTCGCCATGTACCAGGCCGCAACGAATACGAACTTGGCTTGAATGGACGATCATCCCGGATCGAACCAACAGGCAAACGCTCGTGTACTGTCCCACAATTAGGTGGTCATTATTCGGTCGGCATATTTTGTTCCTGGCAAGGCGCGAGGACGCCGTGGGTTGGGCACCCATAAGGACGAGCAACGAAGTCCAGGGACAAAATAGGCCAGCGAATAAGGCC
>JASMJM010000012.1 GCA_030749725.1 Pseudomonadales bacterium
AACACTTAAAGCGGTTCTGCGCTGGAATGTCACACATTGTTGTGAACTGCGTCACACTTTACGAAGTAAGATCTCAACTATTCACCAGCGGTTGATAACCTCTCGCCTAAGGGGTCGTCAAATCTTCTCCACTCTCAGTTGATAGCTCACTGCTGATGTGCCGGGATCTACGATCTCGAGTGAAAGATGCACTTCGGTCTGCGCCGGCATTTGGTGATTGCCGGTCAACTCACCGGCAAGGTACTCAGCCGGTTTGAAGCGACGACTCGCCACCAGTTTGTTTTCCATGTCTGAAAAACTTAAGGCAAGCAGAGGGAACGGTTGGGCGAACTGGGAATCATTGAAGATAATCGCATCGACGATCAACGCCTTGTCAACGTCCGGGTGACTGCGAACAACCAGTTTGCGCGTCTTGATCTTGGTAACATCCGTAAATTCCAACAGCTCGCAACGCAAGTGATCGCACAGCAATTCATACCAGCCGCGCAACTCTTCCTGCTGAGACAGCTCAGCCTGGTTGAACCAGCCAAATTGACCGACCAGAAGGAGCACCGTCAGCACATTCAGAAAAGTCCATCCGCACCAGCTGAGCATGCTGCGTCCCTGGGTCTGGATTTCCATCTCTTCAGGATCGAAGCCCAGATTGTCTGCAATGCTGAGCTTTTCATCTTCCGATAACACCTCTACGCTGGAGCGGTCGTTAAAGTCTGGCGACAGTCGGGTGGGTTGATCAACTGGCTGCTCGGCCGCCGCAGTTGCGTATGGGGTTTCTGCCGGCGGCGTGCTGCGCCGATCCACTCCCTGATCGCCTTCATCAGCGTCGCTGTCAGGTTCTGCGATCCATCGGTTGTCCGAGCCATCGCCGGCAGTCACTGGGCCGGCCGCTTCGGGTACCGCTGCTTCGGGAGACGTCGCTGCCGGTGCCAGCACTTCGAAAGCCGGTGTTTCGGAAAGGTCCGTTTCGGCGGCCTTCGCTTCGGGAGTCGCAGATTCGGCGGCCGTCGCTTCGGCAACCGTCGCTTCGTGCATCAACGCTGCCCGAGCCGCTGCTTCGGATTCCGCGCCCATCTCGCCCTGGTCGACCTTGAGTTCCAGTTGTTGTGCCTGCAACTCCGTCGTCTGCTCGTCCTGCGCTGTTTGCTCTCCGCTCCCGACCATCCCCTCTTCGGTCCGGGTCATCTCATCTTCGGTGGACAGCATTTTGTCTTCGCTCGAGTCCGTCTTGTCTTCGGTCGAGTCCGTCTTGTCTTCGGTCGGGAGTATCTCTTGTTCGGTCCAGACCACCTTCTCTTCGGTCTCGAACATTTTATCTTCGGTCTGGTCGTCCCATTGATCGACCTCGTCCTGGACCATCTCCTGTTCGGTCAGACTCATTTGTTGATCGGCCTGGGGCCTCGGCGGATGATCCTCAACGCCCGCTACCATGTGCTCATCTGCCGGAAAAACCTGTAAACAGGCGCCACATCTGACTGCCCCCCTGGCTACCGCCAACTGAGCAGAGGAGACACGAAAACTAGTGGCACAATTGGGACACTGGGTGATCATGGGTCGATCACCTCTGCCCGCGCGCGGGCATACTTTCGGCCGTGCAGGCAAATCCAACCATCGCGCATCTGCACGTCTTCGATCTCTACTTCTCTGGCATAGGCTTTGATAACTTCATCCCTCTGCTCCGTCAGGATTCCGGACAGCACTACACTGCCGGCAGGTTTCGTCAAGGTCATGATATGGTCAGCAAGTTCCACCAGTGGTCCTGACAGGATGTTTGCCAGCACAATGTCCACCTGTATCCCGGATAGCTGCTCAGGAAGACATACGTTCAGTCTACTCGCATCCAGGCCGTTCCTCTGCCGATTGCTGCGGGTCGTGATCAGCGCCTGAGGATCGCTATCCACCGCTGTTGCTTGTGCGGATCCCAGCAGGAGAGCGGCAATCGCCAGAATACCTGATCCACAACCGAAATCGAGAATGGTTTTGCCGGAAAGATTACGCTTTTCCAACCATTCAAGGCACAAAGCAGTCGTCGCATGAGTGCCTGTCCCAAACGCCAGACCGGGATCCAGGAGGACGTTGACCGCAGATGGATGTGGCGGCTCACACCAACTGGGGCAGACCCACAGTTTGTCACCGAATCGAACGGGTCTGAAATTCTGCTGCCAAACAGTTTCCCACATCTGATCGGGGAGTGCCTGCAAGTCGAATGTCAGTTTGCGTTTGCACTTCGATTCCAGCCGCTGAACGACTGAGGCAATGTCGGCCTGGTCATCGAACAATCCCGTCAGTTTCAGCTCCGGCCAGACAGCCATTGACATAGCCGCATCCTGGTAGAGGGATGAGTCTGGACCATCTTCTCTTCGGTCCGGGCCATCTTGCCCTCGGTCTGGTGCATTCCCTTCTCGATGCGTCCCATCTTCCAGCGTGACGGCGACCGCACCCTCCTCGGTCAACCAAGTTTCCAACAGTCCGGACATTTCAGACTCGATGAGTAGCATCAATTTCTGCCATACCATCAGACAAGCCTCACCATACTATTAGTCGAGCCTTCCCATACGATCAGTCAAGCCTCACATACCGTCAGTCAAGCCTCACTATACTGTCAGTCAAGCCTCACCATACCGTCAGTCAAGCCTCAACCCTTTATCGGGCGAACCCTTGGGGACTGATCAAAGATAACCGACGTCAACTGCCCCCGCTGCATACCGTTTGTCAGCAATGATTTTTTGATGCAAGGGTATATTAGTTTCGATACCACCGATCTCGGTCTCCCTCAAGGCCCGATTCATCCGGGCAATGGCCTCCGCTCGATCACTGCCATGGCAGATCAATTTGCTGACCAGCGAGTCATAGTGGTGTGAAATCCGGCAACCGTTGTAGATGTGCGTGTCCATGCGCACGCCAAATCCTCCCGGCGCCCGGTATGACTCTATCGTCCCGGGTACCGGATTGAACGCCTCATCCTCAGCGTTGATCCGGCACTCTATGGCATGGCCCTGAATTGCGATATCGCTCTGCGTGAATTGCAGCTTCTCTCCGGCAGCAATCTTGAGCTGCTGTTTGACCAGATCGACTCCAGTCACCATTTCAGTCACCGGATGTTCCACCTGTATCCGCGTATTCATCTCAATGAAATAGAAGCTCCCTTCAGCATACATGAATTCAAACGTGCCAGCGCCCCGATAGGCCATCTCCAAGCTGGCAGCAACACACTTTTCTGCCAACCGGGTCCTGTTTTCAGCTGAGACGTCGGGAGCTGGTGCTTCCTCCAGCAGCTTCTGGTAACGACGTTGTATTGAGCAATCCCTGTCACCCAAGTGGATCACGCCTCCCTTGCCATCCGCCAGAATCTGGACTTCGACATGCCGAGGACTCTGCAGATACTTCTCCAGATAGACCCGGCCATCCCCAAAATACGCCGCCGCTTCACTCCGCGCCATGCTAATTTCGTTAGCCATCTGTTGTTGCGAATCGACGATGCGCATGCCGCGGCCGCCGCCCCCGCAGACTGCTTTCAGTATCACTGGAAAACCTATCTCTTCAGCCAGCGACAGATAGTCATCGCCTTCGGCAACAGCGTCTGAAGACCCCGGCATCGATGGCACACCACAGCCATGCATGAATTGCTTCGCTGAAATCTTATCACCCATCAGCTCTATGACATCCGCTGAGGGTCCCACAAAGGTGAGTTCTGCCGCTTCGATCTGACGGGCAAAATCTGCATTTTCAGCCAGAAAGCCATATCCTGGATGAATCGCATCACAGCCACTCGTCTTGGCCGCCATCAGGATATTGGCAATGTTGAGATAGCTATCGCTCACGTTGGCTGCTCCGACACAAATGGCATCATCCGCAGCGGCGATGTGAGGCAGGTGGGAGTCCGCCTTGGAATAGATTGCGACCGTTTCCAATCCCAATTCCTGGCAGGCTCTGAGTATTCGCACAGCTATCTCGCCTCGGTTGGCAATCAGTACTCTTGTCAACATTCAGCGGACCTCACAGATTCTGACTCGCCCATGGGCTAGGTGGTGCGGCTTGAAGGTAGGCGTTCTTGAATGAGCAGGACTCAAACAATCGTGACAAGGGGCTGGTCAAACTCCACCGTCTCTCCGTTTCCCACCAGGATCATCTCGATAACACCTGATTTGTCGGATTCTATCTGATTCATCATCTTCATCGACTCGATGATACAGACGGTTTCCCCTTCCTTGATATGTTGGCCCAATTCCACAAAGGGAGGTGAGTTGGGAGACGGAGCGCGATAGAAGTTGCCAACCATCGGTGCCTTGATCACGTGCCCCTTGGGAATCACTTCGCTGGGCGTTTCCGGTTCTGCCGCAACTGGCGTAGCGGCCTGCTGCGGTACAAAATTGGTGGATACCGAGCTTCCCATGGCTCTGGAGATCCGGACGGATTCCTCTCCCTCCTTGAAATCGATTTCCTGAATATCGGATTCCTCCATTAACTCAATCAGCTTTTTAACTTTTCTTATGTCCATCTTCCCATCTCTCTCTGCCCCTCGATTGGTGATGACGCCTGGTTCGATCAACTCTCTTTTTCCAGATGTGATATGGCTCCCTGTAACGCCAGTCGATAACCCTCGTCACCCAGCCCCGATATCGTCTCGACGGCGATATCGGAAAAATAGGAGTGGTGTCGGAATTCTTCGCGACTGTGGATGTCGGAGAGGTGCACTTCTATAAATGGGATGCCTACCGCCAGCAGCGCGTCTCTTAAGGCAATGCTGGTGTGGGTAAAGGCAGCGGGGTTAAACACGATGAAATCCACCTCTTCGTTCCTTGCCTGGTGAATTCTATCGATCAACTGGTGCTCAGCATTACTCTGCAGGGTCAAGAGCCGATGACCCCCTTCGGCCGCAGCGTCTGCCAGTTCGTTATTGATGTCCTCAAGGGTGTGAGATCCATAAATCTCCGGTTGTCGAGTGCCGAGAAGATTCAGATTTGGACCGTTAAGTACCAGAACAGTCGCCATCGGTAATCCTTGCTGCCATGAACTTGGCCATGGATTATATAGATCTCTGGATAATTCTCAACTTTCGTTGAGTTAACGGCAATTTAGCCGAAAATAGCAGCACATTCGACGCATTATTTCCATCCGGCCAAGCCGTCAGAGAACGCACGCGCCTCCTTTAAGAGCCGGGACAGACGCTCAACAGACGCTAACTTCGCAAAATGTGCCTACAAAAGGCGGCTCATACCTGAGACAGGCAGAGGCAGGGGGGCTGACATCGGTGGGCAAAACTAATAGGATTCGGCTTTACTTCAATTCTCAGTGAGGCTAGCCCATGGCAAAACCAGAAAAACACGTATTTGTCTGCACGCAGAACCGTCCCCCCGACCATCCGAAAGGAAGCTGTCACGCTCGCGGTGGTAAATCCCTGGCGGAAGCATTCGCTGAGGAGTTCGAGTCGAGAAGTCTATGGGGCCAGTTCAAGCTCAATACCAGTAGTTGTCTGGGGTTCTGTGAAGAAGGCCCAGCCGTACTTGTCTATCCCCATGGCACCATGTACGGCAAGGTCAAAACGGAAGATGTAGTAAGGATTATCGAGACCCATCTCATCGGTGATGAGCCGATCGACGAGTTGAAGGTCAGCGCTGATCTGTGGGAGTAGAGACCAATAGCAAAAGGCGCCTGCCAACGAACCCAGTGGGGCTTGTGTACTGTCCCGCAATTAAGTGGTCATGATTCGGGCGGCATATTTTGTTCCTGGCAAGGCGCGAGGACGCCGTGGGTTGGGCACCCATAAGGACGAGCAACGAAGTCCAGGGACAAAATAGGCCAGCGAATAAGGCCACCTAATTGTGGGACAGTACACCAGAGTGGCTAAGTAAAACAGGGAACAGCGAGGGCAAGGACCGCTTAG
>JASMJM010000013.1 GCA_030749725.1 Pseudomonadales bacterium
AGCATGGCATATTGTTTCTGAATTGTCTGAAACACACCCTTGCTATATTGTCAGGTTGGTGCAGGAAGAACCCAGCTTCCGGGTTGGCTGGCTGGGCGATGGGGTCTTAACCTTCTTAACAACTTTATGAGCAGACTCTAATTAGAGAGGTAACTCCCCTCCACTGGCTCACCCGGTCGCTTGATGGTAGATGTTGGGAATAAAGGGGTGTGTGATGGCCGCATGTGGAGCTAGTTCCAGAGTGGCAAGCTCCCGCAAATGGCTCACTTGGTCGCTAGTGGTTAGGGGTGGGGTAAAATGCTGCCAGTCCCTTCCAACTTGGCGGCGGCGAATTCGAATCGTTGGCTGAGGTCGGCGACGGATTCAGTGGGGAGGGGGCCCAGACAGTACCAATCCAGTTGCATTGCCTTCTTCTGTTCGTCCGGGGATCGTGTTTCTTTCTCCCGTCTTGACAACCCCTTGTTGAGCCTGGAAACCTGATATTCCAATATGAATGGTTGCGCCTCTGCGGGTGAGTCTATACCTGCAAGAAGTTCCATGCCCACGCACAGCATCTGAGCTTCCTTTAGGGTCGATTGCTGCAGTTCGGCCAGGTCAGCGGGTGGCGCTGCGGCGATCGCCTGGGCAAGATCCCATCTTTGCGAGATTCGTTCCTCCATTTCTTGTGGCAACTCCTTTCTGTCTTCCCCCTGCCAAGCTTGTTTAGCACAGTCGATGTCACTGTCCGATGGCGAAGACTCCATCGTGAGGCACAATGCAGCGCGCCGCCTCAGTTCCCCGGTAGAAGCCTGCCGCTGGGAGATCTTCTGTCTCTTGAGGGAACCTTCATAAGTGGTGCAGGCTCTTGCGAACCGTTCACGTAGCGAAGTTCTGGCCCGTTGGGGCAGATCAATGCTGTCGAAAGCACGTCTGGCCTGGTTCAACGTGCTGTTACTGACTGCATCGGTGGCCGGCTCTTTGTTATTGGCGGCGATTTCAAGGTTTCGGCAAAGGTCTTCTGCCTCTTTGCAGGAAGACAGCTCCTGTTCTTTAGCGGACTGTACTTGTTTGCTGCGCCGGTCAAATACCTGGTCACAATAACTGCGAAACTCTTTCCACAGGGATTGATCTGCCCGCGTCTGGGTAATGCCAACCTGCTTCCACTGCTGTTGCAGCTCTTTGGTTCGATGTATTGCCGTGGTTAGTTCGACGGATTCATCCACCAGGAGCTTGATCTCCTCGATCAAGGCTTTCTTTTGATCTCTATTCCTATTTTGCTCAGTCAGCAACTTGGCCTGCAGCTGATCCAGCACCTTGTAGAATCTGTTTTGAATGCTCTTTCTTTTCGAGCGATTGATATTTTCAAACCTGCGCCATTCCTTTTTTGCGGCGTGGATAATATCGGCGACCCCTTTCCAATTGACGTTATCCCAGTCGGACTGATCCAAAAAGGACTCCAGCTGGGTACAGATTACCTTGCGCTCTTCAAGATTCTGCTGTCTTTGTTTCTCCTGTTCTTTGAAGAATATCTGACAAGGTTGGTAGGCATGGTCGGCAGCATGCTTGAATCTGTGCCACAGCTTTTGAGATCTGTAGGAGTGGGATGCTCCCAGAGTCTTCCAGTCCTGTTGTAGCGCTCTTATACGATCAGCTTTATCCCGGGGATGTAACTCTTCTGTAAGCAACGCCTCCATCTTGGCACAGAGTTCTTCTCTTTTTGGATTAGTTGCGTATCCCTGCCAATCTCTAAGTTCCCGCAACTGTACGGACAACTTGCTGATCCGCTCCTGCTGGAATGTGGTAGTTGTGATCTGTGTGGCGTTTCGCTGAGCTTCCTTGAAAAGCTTGTCTGCTTTCTTCAGTGCGCCGGACTCGATTGCCTGTTCAAGTTGATCCAGTCTGCCGGTCAGTTCTGCCTTGGATTGGGTTTCTTTTTCAATGCTGCTCCTATGCGACTCATCGAGTCTTGCCAGCTCCTGCCTGGCCGTCTGGAGTTGTTCGGGTGGCTGAGCAAAATCTGGCCAGTGCAGCTTATCCAGGATTCGTCGCAGTTGCTGGCGAGTAGCTGGTTCGGGCGCCGGTGCGGAGGTTGCAGTCGTGAGCAGCTCTTGTACCTCCTCTTTGCCCGCCAGCCACTTGCTGTTGGCGACGGCGACGGAATCGATCTTGCTGAAGGTGCTGAAGTATCGCTCCTTGACGGGATCGGGAATGTAGGCATTGTTCAGCTTTCGCCACTCCTCATCCAGGTCGGTTCTGAATGGCTCCAATGAGTCCAGTGCCGATTCTTCGCCCGCAGGTTTTTCTCCGGCAAGCTCAAGTAGTTTCTGGTTTAGCCGATCACACACGTTCAGGGCAGACAATTCATCCTGCTCTTTATTGACCTTCTCTGTAACGAGTTGATTGATGACGTCTTCGCACTGCTGGTTGGCGGATGCGAATGTGGCTTTGTAGGACTCCAGTTTCTCCAGGTTCTCGACCTCTTGGATCGAGTCAAAACTCGCTTCCAATTGCTGCCAGCGCGAAGTCAGGCTATTCCAGGTACGTTCAAAGGATGGATTGAATACCGATTTGGCATGCTGGGCGATCGCTTCAACGATCGGTTCACATTGCTGCAACAGCCGTTGCTTGTCCCCTTCGATGGCCTGAATATCAGCCAGTTTTTCCTTGGCGATTTTGTGTACGTTCTTATCCTTCCCCAAACTGTCTCGAAGGACCGCCAGCAACGCTTGCTGACCGAAGATTTTCTGAACGGAAGCCTGCCTGACAGCAGACAGATTGGCATCCAGGGCAATCTGTGCCAGGACGTCTTCGGCGATAATCCGATCCAGAGCGGCCAGCTTTAACTCGAGCGAGACGGCTGAAGTGGCCAGCTGACGAAGCAGCGCCTCGTCATTGAGGGAGGTGATCTGCTCAAGATAGGGTTCGAAGTCGGAGGCAGTCTCGAGGATATGTGCGTATCGCTCTCTCGCTGCAGCTGCGATTGGGGAAGCCTTCCCTTGCATCAATCTGCGCAGATCTTCGGTGGATGAGAGTTTGGACACGGCAGCACATCTGACCTGCTCGTCGTCATCATCTGCAATCAGCCTGACCAGGACTGCATCTTCGATCTGTACTTGATTAACGGCTGCCAATCTGACCGCTGAGTCAGGGTGTTCCCATTTGGGCGAAGTAGCAATCAGGTCTTTGATTTTCATTGTGGTGTTGACGACGCTGGAATGAGTGGATTTTAGCTTAAAACCTGCATCAGCCAAAGCAGGTCAATTGTGCCTTACTTCCCATGTTGCGTAACGCTGTCCTGATCTACCGTATACGTAAGTGCTAATCTGGTTGGGTACGGTTCTACACTGGAATCTGCCCCTGCGGTCCTCCTTGAAAATGACCGGTACAAACCATATGATCGGATTCTCATCTGAAAAAGTTCGAAACTCTTGGAGCTTACACACCTGAAACAGGAAGTGGATCATGTCTGAAACTCCCGATTGGTTTTGGCAAGCGATCGATACAAAACCAGAGTCCTTTGAGGTAGACGTCGACGAATGCGATATCAGTTATCAACGGTGGGGAGAGGCCGGCAGGCCCGGTCTGCTGTTCGTGCATGGCCACAATGCCCACGCGCACTGGTGGGACTTTATCGCACCCGCTTTCCTTGAAGAGTACCAGGTAGCCGCACTGGATTTGAGCGGCATGGGAGACAGCGATCATCGTGATGAATACTCGGTGGATCTGTACGCCAAGGAGATCCTGACGGTTGCCGAGCACGCCGGTCTGAGTGATCAACCGATCGTGATCGCCCACAGCTTCGGCGGCATGATGGCTACCCGTGCTGCCGTCGTTGAGCCGAATCGGTTTAAGGGTCTAGTGCTGGTGGATTCCGGGGTGCGACGACCGGATCAGGAGGTGCCCAAGGAAGCGGAGAGATGGAGCAAACCTAAGGTCTATCCGGATTTCGATATCGCTCGTTCCCGCTTCCGTCTGCAACCCCCGCAAACCTGTGATAACCAGTATATCGTCGACTATATCGCCAGAAACTCCGTTGAGAGGATCGATGATGGCTGGGTGTGGAAATTCGATGAAGAGCTGTCCAGCCGCATGAGTTCAAAGGAGGATTCCCGTCAGGCTGACTTCGAAAACCTCTCCACGAAAGTCGCCTTGATCTACGGGGAACTGAGCAATTCATTCACCAAGGACAGTGCCGACTACATGCAGGAGCTGCGCCCCGACCTGACCGTGGTCGCCATGGCCGACGCCCAACACCACTTGTTCCTGGATCAACCGCTCGCGTTTATCGATGAACTTAAGTCGATTCTTGCCGGATGGCAATAATGTGATTCGTCGGACTGCTGTAAACAAAAACGGGCGACATCAGTCACCCGTTTTTTTGTGCAAGTAAAGCTTAGTTGATTGCTTCGAACAACCCGGCTGCGCCCATGCCGCCACCGATGCACATACTTACCAGACCATACTTCTTATTTCGCCTTCTCAGTTCACGCAGAACGTGGCCTGTCACGCGAGAACCGGTCATACCGAACGGATGGCCGATGGCGATGGAACCACCGTTGACATTGTAGATCTCAGGATCGATCTCCAGCTGATCCCGGCAGTAGAGGCACTGCGAGGCGAAAGCTTCGTTCAGTTCCACCAGATCGATGTCATTCATGGTCATACCTTTCGCCTTGAAGAGCTTGGGAACTGCGAACACGGGTCCGATTCCCATCTCATCCGGCTCGCAGCCGGCCACGGCGAAACCTCTGAAGTAACCCCAGGGTTCCAGACCGAGTTGCTGCGCTCTATCTTCGCTCATCACCAGGGTCATGGAAGCCCCGTCCGACAATTGCGATGCGTTACCGGCCGTTACCGTACCGTCCTCCTCAAACGCCGGAGGAAGCTTGGCCAGCCCTTCCGCCGTAGTAGTCGGTCGATTGCACTCGTCCTGGCTGACGATGCCGTCGGTCAACTCCATCTCGCCGGTCTCTTTGTTGACGAGTTTGTTCCACTTCACCTGCATTGGCATGATCTCATCTTCAAACAAACCAGTTTGTTGCGCAGATGCTGTCCTCTTCTGGCATTCCAGGGAGTATTCATCCTGGTATTCCCGGCTGATGTTGTATCGGCGGGCAACCACTTCAGCCGTATTGCCCATCGCCATATGGATATGGGGAGAGAGATCGGTCAGAGTCTTGTTTGGGGCTGATTTGCCCGGTGTGGAGCGTGAACCGGCGGTAATGGATTCAACACCACCGGCGATCATAATCTCGGAACAGCCACTGCCAATCTGATTGGCGGCGAAGGCGATCGAATTCAGTCCGGAAGAGCAGGCACGGCTGATGGTGGAGCCCGGCACCGTAATGGGCAATTTGGACAGGATTACAGCGAATCTTGCCAGGTTGCCACCGTGTTCTCCTGTCTGATTTGCACAGCCAACGATAACGTCCTCGACCTCTGCAGGATCGATTTTGGGGTTTCTCTCCAGCAGCGCATTGATACAGTGCGCTACCATGTCATCCGGTCTGGTCAAATTGAACGTACCCCGGAATGACTTCGCCAGCCCGGTTCTTACACTGTCTACCACTACAACATCACGCATGTCTTCTCTCCAAGTTTGTTAGATGCTTGTGCAAATCTCTGCAGGGTCCGCTATTTTGCACTGATAGATAGGTGTGGCACAAGTGTTTGTAGAGGTAATGCGTTCGCCCCATCCTTGGCGGCGAACCGACGGGTCTTGGGCTATGCGGTCAGGGCGGACAGGCTTCTTCGCAGTCTGGCAGAACTCTCAGGCAGGCCCCCCGATCTGTTCCTGGCCAGCCAGAGTTCTTCATGGGTTGAGATAATGCGCCGCAGGTCTGTGATCGGTTTTTTGCTGGCTACCTTGCCCTGGTATAGCAGATACCGGTCCAGCCCGTGCCGGGCCATCGCAATGGCATTGTGCAATTCACGTTTGACTAGAGCGCCATCATCACAGCCAGGAGCTGCCCGCTGCAATTGCGCATCGAGAGAGGAGAGTCTTTGCTGACACTTTTTAAGCTGGCCGGGGGTGATGCCGTCCATGTAGCCAGGATAGCTTTTCATATCCCAGAAGAGTAGTTGATTGAAGATGGTAGCGTTGCGTAGCTTGGATGGTGCCAGTTCCAGCACCTTACCGAGTTCCCAACAGATCCGGCCGGTCCGACCGCTGCGATCGGCAAAGAAGACCCTGTTGACGCCGTCGATTGGATCGATCTTCGCGTTGGCCCGGGTTGCCCAGGAGAAGCAGGCACCCGACAGGATACCCAGGTAACTAACAGGCTGATACTGGTGGTGACCACCATCTCCCCAATCGGTAATGAGGTATCCGCGAGCGCCGAACCTGCCTGCATTTCTGGCGGCGTTGGCCAGGTTCTTCTGGGCATTGAGCGTTCTGCCGGTAAGGGAGTTCCAGCTCGACGTGCCGGGGCAGACATAAAACGGCAATGCAGAGGAAGCCAACTGCTGACATTCTGTACGGAATGGGTGGTTAGCCTCATAACCCCAGTTCAGTGCCGTCATCTCTTTGCTGAGTTGAGCGAGTGAATCGGGTTGTTTCAGAACGATATCGCCCCAGAACATGGTTTGCCGGTTACGCCGCAGGACCTGTTTGTGTATCTCGTTCAGGAAGTCCAGGTAAACCTGCGTCGTGCCTTTGCTTGCACAACGTCTTTTGCTCCATCCCTGACCCAGTTCCCAGGTCTCGTCGCAACCGATGTTGAATTTGCCGCTGGAAAAATTAGGCAGGTACTCATCGAATAACTCACTCAGCAAGTTGATGCTCTGCCTGTTGGGTTTGAGGGTGCCGCCCCACTTCACCTGTCCGCCAAAAGGATGCTTGAATCCATCCGGACACTCCGCGTAGTTGCGATATTCCGGATGCCGCAGCCAACGCTCAAAGTGGCCGAAGGAATTAAGATTGGGTACCAGTTCGATATAGCGCTCACTACAGAATCGGTCCAGTTGAATCAGCTCTTGCGGGGTAAACGGGGAGGCATCGCGCCAGATGACGTCGTGGTTCGAAAAGGTGAACGTGTGTTCCGTATAGAGCTGCAGGTGATTGAGTTTTAGCTGAGCGAGCTTTTCGACATAATTGAAAAGCGATTCCAGTTTGGGCACCTTACATCGGCTGATGTCCAGCATGACCCCGCGATTTTCAATATCCGGTCGATCTTTGATACGGAATCTAGGGAGCTTACTGCCGCATTGTTCGATCAGTTGCGCCAGAGTCTGAAGACCGTAAAAGATACCGGCCTCATCGCCGGCGGTCAAGTGGATCGCTGTCTGCTTACAGACCAGTTCGTAGCCCTGGGCTGGGATCTTCGAGCTGACCGGCAAGATATCCAGGCCAACGTCCTGGCGTTCATGTTTGCCAAAGGTAATCTGCAGCGTGACGATTGGGCTGAGTCGTTCTGTCCAGGCAATCAACCGGTGTTTTAGGGCAGCGGAAATATCTGCCTGGATCCTGACCCACTGATAGTTCTTGAGGGTGATCCGATCCCGTTCAATTCTGACTGATTGTGGCCGTGGAAATAGCGGGTAGTTCATGGCGGCACTGGATGATCATGTCCCAGTATGATCCAACAGGCTGATTGAGAATACCAGCGCTGGGTGCAAGACGCTGGGTGCATTCATGGCGCTCAAGGACTAAACAAGAGCATCTCTGCAGACAGTGGTTGTATATTTCCGTGTCGGGTGGGTCATAATATCCGGGTATCTTTTGAGGCAGATAAGCCATGGCGCAATACATTCTCTCCATCGATCAAGGTACCACGAGTTCCAGGGCGATTCTGTTCAGTGACCAAGCTGAACCGGTGGCAGTGGCGCAACATGAATTCACGCAACACTTCCCCCAGGATGGCTGGGTAGAGCATGATCCTGAGGAGATCTGGGATACCACCGTTCAGGTAATTCAGGAGGCAGTCGAGCAAAAAGGCATACAGCCGGCAGAGATTGCCGCTTTCGGTATCACTAATCAAAGGGAAACCACCCTCATATGGGACAGATCCACCGGTGCGCCAATCTACAATGCCATCGTGTGGCAGGACCGGCGCACTGCAGATTTCTGTGCCCAATTGCGCTCGGATGGATTTGAATCCACCGTCACGGAAACAACGGGACTGTTGCTGGATCCCTATTTTTCAGCAACCAAGATCAAGTGGTTGCTGGATCATGTCGATGGCGCCCGAGCCAGGGCTGAGCGCGGTGAGCTGGCATTCGGCACGGTCGACACGTTTCTCCTGTGGCGACTGACCGGTGGCAAGGTCCACAAGACAGATGCCACCAATGCTTCCCGCACCCTGTTATTCAATATCTATTCCCAGCAGTGGGATGAAGCGATTTGTCAGAAGCTGGATATACCTCTGAGTCTGCTGCCGACGGTGGAGGACTCGAGTGCTGAATTCGGTATCACGCTGGATAGCATTCTGGGCAGGGAGATACCCATTACCGGAGTCGCAGGTGATCAACAGGCAGCTCTGGTCGGTCAGTGTTGTTTCGATGCCGGCATGACAAAAAGTACCTTCGGCACCGGCTGTTTTGTCATCATGAATACCGGATTCCATGCGGTCAAATCGGCAAACAGGCTGTTGACGACGGTCGCATATCGCCTCGATGGAACGGTAACCTATGGGTTGGAGGGAAGCATTTTCATCGCCGGGGCTGCTGTCCAGTGGCTGAGAGACGGCCTTAAACTGGTGGCGGATGCCAGCGAAACAGAGGCGATTGCCAGACAGACGGGGGATTCAGCCGGTGTCTACCTGGTACCGGCCTTTACCGGTTTGGGAGCGCCCCACTGGGATCCGAATGCCAGAGGTGCCATCTTTGGTTTGACCCGCGACACGGGTATCGGTGAGATCGTGACCGCGACCCTGCAATCCACTTGTTTTCAGACCAGGGACTTGTTGGAAGCCATGGCCAGTGATGGCAGTGTGCCTACGCTGCTCCGGGTGGATGGCGGCATGATCGCCAATAATTGGTTGGCTCAGTTTCTGGCAGATTGCCTCGCCACCCCAGTGGACCGACCCAAGGTGACCGAAACGACTGCCCTTGGTGCTTGTTTTCTGGCGGGGCTCAAGGTGGGCGTATTCGACTCCCTGGACGCGGTAAGAAGTCGGTGGCAGCAGGAGAGGCGTTTTGAGCCTTCGATGGCCGCCGAAGAGCGTGACAGACTTTACGCGGGCTGGTGTAATGCGATCCAGAGGACGAAGCAGGATTGACATTTCACTGTGTTACAGTTGAGTGACGAATTGCTAGTCTTCGAGCCCAACGCGTAACCGGTGACCTGTGACTCGTACCTATAATCTCCAACTCTTGACTGGCAACTCCAAACAACAGGGCGAGGACTTCAAGCTGTGCTGGATGGAGCGGAACATGCGTTACACTTTGCCGAAGAGGCAGGCCCCAATGGCATCGTGATATCTTAGGAGGCTGTCCGAGAACTGCGACCGCAGTAGGTCAGTCTGTTCTCGGACAGCCTCCTAGCTCAGCGTTGGTGAGTTTGTTTGATGCCAAATAGAGACAGAGACTACCGGCAACTATGATAATGACCCATCGAACTGTCGCTGGCCGGTTAATTACAGCCACTTGTCGTGTGTTTATTATCATAGTCGGTTGGTTTTGATACTATGAATTGTTTGCATTAGAGATACCAAGATACCGGACTAATGGAAAGACGAACCAACCCGCGCTATGCGATCAGTCTGGACGCCTTGGTCCATCCCGCAAAGGGAAGGCCGTGGCTCTGTACCATCAGAGATTTCTGTGGCGGCGGTATGCTATTGGTTGAAAAATCCGCCCAAAAAAAGCGACCAGGTGCAAAACCTGTCGCCCGCGCAGGTGAGCGGGTGGGCATTCACTTCAACATTCCTGCTGGACAAGGGGCACAACAGTTCCGATTGGTGGGCAAGAT
>JASMJM010000014.1 GCA_030749725.1 Pseudomonadales bacterium
GCGACCATCACTGATCTGGATGCGTCTATCCTCAAATACGGCCACTAATTTGTCGAGATCGTCGAGCCGCGATATCTCTTGTATCTTATCCGCTTTCAGGCCGCGCATCTTGACGATGTAGGTGCCCTCATCATTGCTGTAGAAGAGTTCAGTTCCATGGGCGCCGCAGGGGCTGGGGAACGTGCGACCGCTGTATTCCAGCATGGTATTGGCATTGCCATCCCATTCCTCGTCGTCGCTGACTTCCTCTTTGCGGGTGTGGGGCATGTCGGAGAGATTCATTCCGGACAGACCGGTCGCTGCAATGCAAAGCATCGCTTCCTCCTCTGCAGAGAGGGGAATCGGGTCCTGTTCCGATTTGAATGCATTGGGACCGTGTGCAATCTCCATACCCAGGCCAAAGCGGCGCGAGCGGCGGGTGAACAGAGCATCCATCAGGGGAACATTCCAAGTTTCCTCCATCTGTTCTCGGGTATCGGGATCCATCTGAAATCTCCTGTTTCTTGCGTCGCAGTTCGCTTGTCTGGTTTGATCCGGTAGAGGCGTTAGTTTGCATCTTGTCCGAACCATTTACCAGTGACGCTAGGTCAGGTCATGGGATACTTGTTCTGCTATGATTGGCCTCCCCGAGGCGCTGGCAGAATTCATGACGGGCGCGTACTCGAACGGGGTTGACAGGGCTGAATCCGATGAGGATCATCTATTGTGTGCCGGGATTTGAGTTCCTCTGACCAGTACATCTGGCCCGGAGGGTTGAAATCATCTGATGACGGGAGGGAGTAGACATGCTGGATAAAATACACTGGCTGGGTCACGACAGTTTTCGTATCGACGGCGAGAAAACAATCTACATAGATCCGTGGCAGTTGTCCGCCGATCAACCCATTGCCGACCTGATTCTGGTCACCCACGATCACTTCGATCACTGTTCACCGGAAGACATTGCTACTCTGTGCGATGAGGATACCATCGTCGTGGCGAACGAGTCGGCCGCCGAGTTGCTGGGTGGTAAGGTGGCCGGTGAAGTCCGCGCGGTAGAACCGGGTGATCGTCTGATGGCCGCAGGTATCGACATCGAGACGCTGCCTGCATACAACACCAACAAGTTCAGAGAGCCGGGAACACCATTTCATCCCAAGGAAGCCAAACATGTCGGCTACATCATCAACGTGGGTAACCAGCGCATTTACCATTGCGGAGATGCGGATGATATTCCGGAGATGGAGAGTCTCGAGGTTGATATCGCCATGATACCAGTGAGCGGAACCTATGTAATGACGGCCGAAGAGGCAGTTAAGGCTGCCGAGAAGATAAAGCCGAATCTGGTGATACCCATGCACTATGGTACCATCGTGGGTGATCGCGGCGATGCAGAAAAATTCGCTGAACAGTACTCAGGTGAGACCGTCATCATGGAGAAGGAATAGCCGGTCGGCGGCTGCGCAATGGGACCATCAATGGAAGAGGCAGGTCATGTTTAGCGGATCAAGGTCATCCTCCTATTCAAAATCACCGTCTATTATGCATGCATATTCGTTGCGCTCATCCTGATACATAAGTTAACTCCGCAATGGCTGCCATATCTCCCCTTAGGCGAGTTGGAGAATCTCGGAGGGACGCCTGGTATGGGGTTCATCGAAAGTCTGGAAGAGGTGGTGCAGACAACCAGACCCGTGAATCTGTTCGACGATACCATAAAACTGCTGACCACCATGCTCGGCACCTTTGTGCTCATGTTACCGCTACGCTGGGTGTATATGGGCGTTGGGCTTCGCCAGAGCTATAACCACGCGGTCGCCTCCAGTTTGATTATCCTGCCCATCATCGTTACCGGCATCGTTCTGATCGTGCAATACCGGATCGCGTTGGCTTTTGCTTTGGCCGGAATCGTCGCCGGCGTGAGGTATCGCACCACGCTCAAGAACACGTCCGATGCCCTGTTCGTGTTTGCGGCCATCGGGGTTGGCTTGGCAGCAGGGTCCAACGCGTTGACCGTTGCCTTAGTGATGTCTCTCTTTTTCAGCTACACGGTGCTGCTGCTACCACCCATCACGCCCCGCGCCGAAGACAGTCCAAAGTCACCCTGGAAAGTGAAGAAACCACTGGAACCGGAAGAGAACGGTACCTCGCAACTGTAAGGAAACCCGTCACCATCAAATCGGCCAGGGCAGGGGAGAACTGTTCCCTTTCTCGCTACGTCTGTCGTCGTCTGCGCATGGCACTGCCTTCCTGGGCTTTGCTCATATCGAGGATTTTATCGCTGTTCTCGAGGAACTTCTCGTAACTGGCGTCAACGCCCAGATCCGCACCGTCATTGCTGAAAACTGCGGAGACCGAGAAGCGACCGCCGGATCCCTGAATCACCTTGCCGGTCGGTGCGTCTTCGCTGCACATGAACAGCACGCCCGGAGAAACCAGTGCGGGAGATCGTTCGGGTGGGGGATTGTCGATGTCCACCTTCGGTCTTCCCGGAACGGTAGCCGTCATCCTGGTTGCGGCGCCTGGCGCAAGGCAATTGACCTTGATATTGTGCGATGCACCTTCCAGGGACAGCACATTCATCAGACCCAGCATGCCCATCTTGGCGGCACCGTAATTGGACTGACCGAAGTTCCCGTAGATGCCGGAACCGGAACTGGTGAAGATGATGCGACCGTAGTTTTTCTCATACATGATGGGCCAGGCGGCGTGAGTGACGTAGGCTGTACCGGTCAGATGTACCTGCAGGACCAGATCGAATTCATCCAGGGTCATGTTCTTGAAGGATTTGTCCCGCAGGATACCGGCGTTGTTCACCAGAATATCGATGCCACCGAAGGCTTCCACAGCGTCAGTAATCATGCTTCGGGCACCCTCACGATCCGCTACGGATGCCTTGTTGGCGATCGCTACGCCACCGGCTGCGACAATTTCCGCCACGACCGCATCCGCCATATCACCGGCGCCGGATCCGTCGACACTGCCACCCAGGTCGTTTACCACGACTTTGGCACCGCGCGCTGCCAGTGCGATCGCGTGACATCGGCCCAGACCACCACCTGCGCCTGTGACAACGGCTACTCTACCTTCAAAGTCACTCATATCTTCCTCCGCTTACGTTCATTGTATTTTCGTGAACAAACTTAGCACATTGAAACTGGCAACAGAAGGATCTGTTTTCCACTATATAAGGTATTGAATTAATTGAAATTATTCTGTATCGAAGCGACCTTCGAAGGGGTCGGCGTGAGCTAGTCGGGGCGTGTGGCGGGCAGTGCGCCGATCAATAGCCGTCTTCGGAACTGGCGCAGGCGCCGAACTGATGATTACACTTGGTGCAACACCATTCCGGCGCTTTTTCGTAAATTTCACAGCAGCCACCTAGAACCGTCTGGTTGGACTCGAGATCCAGATTGATCTCTTCGGAACAGGCGGGATGACCATAGAGAATTGCAGCTACGTCGACAGAACCACAATTGGGGCACAGAGGCGCTTTTATGTCCAGAACAGGGGATTCAGTGCTCATATCCAGGCCCTCAGTATTATCATTTTTGGGTGAATATGTGCCGATTGTAACCAAAGCACCTGCTTGCGTCTGTAACAAATTGCCATTTATTGACCGCCCCGAATTCATAGACAATAGAATCATTCCAAGGCAGTATTCACGCTGACTTTGGCGCAAGATCCTTCAATCGGGGAGATCGCCTAAAGCGGGATGGCGGCGGGCAAGAAAGCACCCGCGTAATGCAGTTAAAGCCAAGATGCATTCTATGAAACTGAAACTGCTACTATCCCCCCTCGCCAAGGCTGCCTATTTTGGCAACTACCTGGAGGTTGCCCACGCCGAGTTTCTGGCACACTACCCGGAATGTGACGTTCGACCTGAGAAGCTGGCTACCCTTGACTATTTGAATGTCGAGCTGTACGAAGAGGAACTGCAGCAGTTGTCCCGGCTCAGTTTTGTTCAGGGCATCTTCAAAGAGGAGGGGGACAAACTGATTGTCCTGAACCAGGAGCCGGGATTCGTTCTCCCCGAAGAGCTGGTTTACGCTGCCAAGTATCAGGGCAAAACCAACGAGCTGGTCACTCAGCTAGCCATCAATATCGGGATTGTCTTTGCCTCTATCAGAGAAGGTGAAGTACCCCGCTTGCTGGATCCCATGGCCGGAAGAGGGACAACGATGCTGTGGGCGCTTAGATACGGAATGAATGCGAGCGGCATTGAACAGGACCGCAAAGCCCTCGCCGGACTCCACCAACATTTGAAAAAGCAGACCAAGCTGCTTCGCATCAAGCATCAGCACAGCCAGGGCTTTATCGGCCGGAGCAACAAACAGCAGCGGGGCAAGTTTGATCAATTCCAGTTTGCTGACCGGACCTTGCGACTAACCATAGGAGACAGTCGCGAAGCCGGTAATCTGACGCAGGGCAAACGCTTTCATCTGTTGGTTTGCGATCTACCCTACGGCATTCAACACGCCACCACCGAAGGGACCCGTAACCCGCTTCCGGTCGTCAGGGAGTGTGCCCCTGCCTGGGTCGATTGCCTGCGCAAGGGTGGCGTCCTGGTGCTGATATTCAACTCATATCAGCCGGCCCGCAGTGATCTCATGCAGCTCTTTGTAGAGCAAGGACTACAACCGCAGGACTTCAGTGCGCCTCATCGCATGAGTGAGTCGATTGTGCGTGATCTGATCATATTCAAGAAAATCTAATGCCATCTAGTGTACTGTCCCGCAAATACGTGGCCTTATTCGCTGGCCTATTTTGTCCCTGGACTTCGTTACTCGTCCTTATCGGGGCGCCCGGCGAGGGTGCCCAACCCACGGCGTCCTCTCGCCTTGCCAGGAACAAAATATGCCGACCGAATAATGACCACCTAATTGCGGGACAGTACACTAGCTGGTCAACACCACGGCAATCTAACGATGGTTAAGCGTGCGGCAGTCAGGGTCGCGATGGTTGCCGCAATCGTATTGGTGCTGATATGGCTGGCGTTGCCCTATCTGGCCACCCAACTGCTCACGAACCAGTTCGCCTCCACTGGCTGGTTGTTGCATCGGCTTTCGCTGCAGCGGCCAACCATTGCCCGCTGGCGATGGCCGCTGCTGCAGTTCTCATCCGCCGACCAGCGAACGGATGTCACCGCATCGAATATGCTGCTGCAGACGGACCTGGCAGATAGCATCGGTCTGGAGCTTGAGGTGGAACAGCTCACAATCACCCTCGGCGTGAGCGAGCAGCGACAGGTTCTCGATCCCGCTGCCTGGCTGTCTTCATTCCATCGTTACCTGCCATTAGCTCCCGCCAAGGGGCAGATCGATCGGCTGGAATTCTGTCCGCCTGGCGAGTGCTTTGTGTTTCAGTTGTCTTGGTTTCGTCAGAGCGATGGCTTGGTTGTCACAGCAACCATGGGTGAGTCCGGTATCGATCAGATCCACATCCTCATCGATGAGGACGAACTGCAACTCGACATAATTCACGCTGGCGCCCGCCCGTCTTTTGTCACGCTGCGGGCCGGATTCGAGGATGACGAGTCGATACAGGTGCGCGGCGAGATGCTGCTGGTTCGCGATGCCTGGTTCGAGCGACTCCAGCGAGAGCTCGCGCTGCCGCCTGATCTCGATCTCGACTGGCAGACGCTCAGCATTCGATATGCGGGTGATCTGTTGCTGGATCCCGTCGACACGGCCTCCATGCTGCTGCAGAATATTCGCGGCGAAGCCGATCTCGGCTGATCAGGCGGCTGGCGATGGCAGGGCGAGGCGTTCGCGGTGCACTCCGACTTAGCACATTCCGCTGCTCTATCGCTCTCTGCGGACTCCTGGAAGATGGACCTGCATCCCGCTTATGAAGTAACGCTGCAGCTCGGGAAGTTGCCGCCGCTGGTCGTGACCACCCTGGACAAAATGCGGTGCCAATACCACCCCACGGCGAATTCGCTCGGCTGCTCCGGTAAGGAGATTGCAATCAGCGGACCCATTGGCATAGAGGATCTGTCTGTGGAACTGCTCGTCGATCAGTTTGAACTGAAGCATTGGCTGAGTACCACGCCCTCGGCTACCATGCATGTCCAACTGAAACTTTTCGACCCCGAGCGACAGTGGGCCAGCGGCAGGGTGAAAATCGATGTGGCGGACGCTGAAGTTGTGGCGGTTGCGGAGGAGCTGGTTGTCGCTGAAGTCCCTCTGAACAGCTTACAACTCAACCATTCGACCGTTACCCGGCAGGGTAAGCTGATAGCCGACTACCAGGGAGGGGTCGCCCCTTTGAATGAGTGGCTGCCCGCAGACTTCAGCGGCTCCGTCGATCTACAGTTGGAGGCGGGCTGGCAGGGGCCACTGCCGGATGATTGGCTGACATGGCCGCTCAGCACTGAGGTGAGCATAGGTGCCAGCGATCTCGCCGCCCAGGTTTCAGATAACCAGTTCAGTGGCGGCGAGCTGCAACTGAAGTTGGCAGGTTGGCCTCGCCTCAGCAATGCCGGACCCGCCCACATGAGCTGGCGCAACATCGATATCGGTGTTCCCGTCACGGCGCTGGAGATGGACTTCAACATCCATGGCGACGCCGGCAGCCGGCAGATTGACCTCGAGGGGATCTCTCTCAGCGCCAACACCCTCGGCGGCAGCATCGCCAGCGACGACTTTCAGTTTAATCTGAACGAGGCAAGCGGCAGCCTGGTGGTCGAGCTGCAGCAGCTCGAGTTGCTGCAGATCCTCTCCCTGGAAGATGAAGAGTTTTACAGTGAAGGAAAACTAATCGGCAGAATTCCTGTCACAATAGAGCAGGGGAACGTAATTGTGGAAAATGGCACGGTGGCGACCGTGGCCCCGGGGGGGCTGTTGCAGTACAACCCCAGTGAATCGGTATTGAAACTGGCTGAGTCCAGTGATCAGATGGCCACGGTTCTCACGACCTTGAAGAACTTCCATTATGATTCTCTGGATGCGGAACTGAATTTTGGCGGCGATGGCATGTTGCGGATGGACACCGCCCTCAAAGGACATAATCCCGATTACGAAGATGGTCGGGACATACACTTCAATCTGACCATCGAGGAAGATATCGTCGCACTACTGAAAAGCCTGCAATTGAGTGATCGGCTCACGGATCAGATCGAAAATCGGATGCGATAAGCGGAGGGAATTCCATGGTGAAACTCATACGACGCTGCACGGTTGGCGTGTGGCTGCTGGCCATATCGGTCGTGTCCTGTACGCCCACCATACAGGTCGCGCCACCTTCCGAGCCCATCACCATCAATCTGAACATAAAGATTGAACATGAGATCAAGATCAAGGTAGACAAGGAACTGGATGACCTGTTCGAGTCTGAAAGTGATATTTTTTAGGAGGCAGCATGCCAGTACCGGGTAAATTCAAGATGATCCGTTTGACCACCATGCTGGTTCTGTTGGTTGTTGCAGCGGATGGCTGGGCCAGCCCCTTATCAGATGCCAAAGCAGCGGGACTGGTGCTGGAATCAGCCGACGGATTCGTCGTCAGTGCAAAGAGTGCCCCAGTGAAGATCCAGAAGCTGGTTGCGGATATCAACAAGCGTCGACATGAAGCCTACAAAAAGATCGCTGACAAGAACGGTATCAGCGTCGAGCAAGTTGGCCGTGAATCCTATGTCAGACGACAAAAGAAGTAGCACTGCTCACTTCATTCTGACGAGCGAGCTCTGTCTGACTTAATCACCTCGTCCAGCAGGAACAGATCTGTCAGCAACGCGCGCAGGTGAATCGATCCATTCAGATTATCGATCAGTTGCGAGCTGATCCGGCTTTGTGCCAGCACCAGTCCGATTGCGGCGTGTGCCTTGCTGCCATCTTCAGCCAACACCTTGAGAAAGTCCAAGCCGTGATCATCTTGGTCGGTATCGCCGCTGAAACTTTTGGCGGCCACTTCGACCAGTGTTTCCAGAGCGTCATGGAAGTTTTGCAGGAACTGGACAACTTCCGAGTTTTCCTCGTCCCCCTCCCTGCCCTGGGCAGCATAAGCCAACATAAACTCGTAGGCTTCCTCGATGCTGTCGATTCGCTCTGCCAAATCAGATTGAAAACTGTCGTTCATGTACCTGTCTCGTTGCCGGCGTTCGATTCATCGGGACGCCAAAGAGCCGGATCATGGTGTCCACTATACTCGTCTGCGCTGATCCAACCCAGGATCATGGAGCGGGTATAGAACAGCTTTTCCGGCCGAAATGCAAAATAGATATGCATCATGATCAGGCTGATGGAGAAAAGTGCCGATAATCCGTGCAGTACGTAGATGTATCCCCACACTTCCTGGGAGAGCAGATAGGGATTCCGCTGCCACAGGGGGGAATCGATCTTAACAAGCATGATCAAGCCCGTGCCGATTCCAAGCAGCACCACCAATAACATGGCCAGGTGGTAGAGTTTCTGGGGGGTCGAGTACTTGCCCGGTAGCGCGATCGGATTGGACGAGCCGGTTAGCTCGTCCTGCAGTGTCTTTGCTTGCCGACTGATCTCAGCCCAGCCGAGCCACATGTACTTGATGCGTCTGTGCCAGATGACCCGGATAACATGCAGGAGCACGCCCGCGGTGAGCAGGATGCCGGTAACCCAATGGATCAGCACCCACTGGAACTTGATTTCCAGGACGGGAAGCAGGCTGGTGGCTAACAAGATCAGCATGCAGCTTGACAGCAGCCAGTGCTGGAACCTATCCACCGGCGTGTGTCGTTGCAGGCGCATCGTGCCCGTCTTTGGTGCTGCCGTCACTTGGGATCTGTCTGCTGTGGTCCGTTGGGGCGCCAGCCGCCGGTGTGCCGTACGATGCGCAGGTAGATCAGATGCAGACAGATAAACGCCAGGCCGGCACCGAAGAACACCCACAGCAGATCCCAGGATACCCCTTCCAGAACCCGCTGACCCCAGGGATTGGTGCTGTATCGAAAGAGGAGGTCCAAATTCCCTTACGCCTCGCGAATCGCTCTTTTCACAAGGTTTTCCATTAGTGGAATCTTGAAGTGATTCTGGTTGAGGGGGACTGCTCCCCTGCTGGCCGAACCGGCCGCTAGATTGGCAATCTCTTCATCCCGCTTATTGCCGCGAACCACATCCTCCACCACCGTGAGTCGGCGGGGTACACACTCGACGCCACCACAGGCGATGCGTAGATCTTCGATGACGCCGCCTTTGATCTTCAGAGCTGCCGCAACATTCACCAGGGCAAAATCCCAGGTATTACGATCGGCAACCTTTTCAAAGTAGAAGTTCGCCCCAGCCCAACTGCCCGGAATGCGAACCGAGGTGAGAATATCCCCTTCCTTTAGCACGGTCATCTTGAGGATATCGATATCGGGACCGATGAAAAAATCCTCTGCCTTGATCATCTCTACGCCACCGCCGTTAACCACTACCATTTGCGCATCGAGAGCGATCAGAGCGGGGGCGGTATCAGACGGTGACACGGCAACGCAGCGATCTGCGTTGAACAGACAGTGCTCCCGGTTCATTGCCTCCGGGGTGTCGGCATAGCAGGTGTTACCGCCGGCCCGGTAGCAGTCCATTCCCGCCCGGTAATACCAGCAGCGGGTGTCCTGGCAGACATTGCCGCCGATGGTTCCCGAGTTTCGGATCTGCGGGCTGGCCACCTTACCGGCAGCAGCTGCCAGCAGATTGTATTGCTTCTGGATCACGGGATGGTTGGCGATCTCTGTCAGGGACGTGAGGGCCCCCACCTCGATACCATCTCCCTTCTCCCGCACCCCTTTCATTTCAGCGACGCCATTTAGATCGATCACTGCCTTGGGTTGTTTGATCCTGTCCTTGAACCAGTCGAGGCTGTCGTTGCCGCCTGCGAGCATCCACCCATCCTCGCCAAAGCGCTTCGCCAGATCAAGTGCATTGCCAAGGTCGGCTGGCTGGTATAGCTCGAATGCGGTCATCATATCTTTAGCCATTTTATCGCCTCCTTAGAATGTGTTGACCTGGAGTGGTTTATGGGATTGAGGCCTGCCGCTGGCTACGTTTAGGATCATATCGGTCGTCACCGGCGTCCGATTGAAGTAGTGGCCGCCTAAGGCATCGGATATGGCGCTGAGAAGAGCCGCCGCCGCACAACCCTGAACCGGCTCACCGATCCCCTTCGCGCCCATGGGGCTATATGGATCGGGCTTGTCGACAGTCATTGCGGTCATGTGGGAAGGGACATCCAGGTAGCTGGGTGGTTTGTGCTGGTGCAGCGCCACATTGGCGGGCAGGCCGATTTGTGGATCATATACATGTCGCTCCAGGGCGGCCATGCCGATCCCCATGACGGCCGCTCCCTTGATCTGATTGCTCGCACCAAGGGGATGCATCACCGTGCCACAGTCCGCCACACCGACGTAATCGAGGATCTCGTACTTACCCGTCTCCAGATCGAGTTCGATCTGCATAAAGCCGACCGTCAGTGCGGGGGGATCGCCGTCCCGCTCCAGGGTGTCTTTGGCAACGCCGATCAGACCGCTTCCGGCCAGACCGGCAACGGAACGTTTGGTCATGCCGTTGATATTATTGGGTGCTTCGTGGCCGTCGAATTTACCGCCCAGTTCAATCGCCCGCTGCGCCGCTGCTGCATAGGTCAACTGCTTGCTCTTGTCTTTCTTGTGGACCACCTTCTCTGCGGCGATCTCGTAGTCATCCGCCTTGCCGCCCAGATCCATAGCAGCGATCTCCAGCAACTTGCTGACGGCGTCCATGGCGGCAACGTAGTTGGTGCGACTGTGGGTAAAGGTGGTCAGACTGCCGAACTGACCCAGATTCCAGGGCAGGTGTTTGCGGCTGTCACCCATTTCTACGATGCAGTGCTCCCAGTCGCATTTCAGGACCTCCGCCGCTACTCTGGCGGTGGAGCTGTGGGAGTAGGTGCCAAGATTACCGACACCCGTGTGTATGTGCAGCGTACCGTCCGGTGTCAGGCGCACCAGCCCGTCGAAGCCGCTGGCACCGGAAGTGTGGTGCGCCTGACCGATGCCGATACCGACCACTTTCGAGCCGTCGCGTTTGCCGCTCTGCTTTATCTTCTGCGCCCAGTCAAATTCAGCGGCACCCTTGGCAACCGCTTCGTTCAGGTAGGAGCTGCTGGCGGTCGTTTGCTGCCTGCCATACTTGTGGCCTGTGTCGGGGTCGTTCATACGCCGTATAGCCACCCGGTCGATTCCCAGCTGCTGGGCTGCTTTATCGATAACAGGTGCCATCACCATGGCGATCTGGTTGTTGCCGGGTCCACGCTGTGCTCCGCGCGGTGGCGTGTTGGTGCCTATGCCGAGGCCGCGAAAGCGCATCGATTCAGGGGTATAGACCAGAGACAGGGAATCGGCCGCGGCCATCATGTCGCCGCCACCGGAATAAGGGCCGTTTTCCTGCAGGATAAAAAGGTCCACCGCGGTAATCAGGCCATCTGCCGTGAATCCGATCTTGATGCGCCCCTGAAAACCGGGTCGAGCGGAACCGATACAATACTCTTCGGTACGATTGATGCGCATCATCACAGGCCGGCCGGTCTTCTTGGCCATATGGGCTGGCACCGCCATGATCGGATAGGCTGCTCCTTTGGAGCCGAAGCCGCCGCCGCAGTATTCGGAGATGAATACCAGATCTTCCGGTTTGACACCGACATATCTGGCTACGTAGGGGTGCGCAAAGCTTTGGCTCTGACAGGAACCATGCATGTAGCACTTACCGTTCTGCCAGTAGGCCATGGCGGATCTGGATTCCATACAGAGATGCGAAAGGCTGGCAGTGACGAAGCTTTCGTCCAGGATCAACTTAGCATTCTTGAATCCAGCTTCGATATCGCCGTAGTCCCAGTCCACGGCATGCTGTCCCATGGGCAGTTTGTCTTCGCCTGCAGCGGCAAAGTCCCGGGCAGTCCACTTGACGTCCTTGACGCCTCCCCCGCCGACGGAATTACCGTCGGAGCGGGCGTTCGGTCCCCCCGGGTAAAGGCTTTGCAGCGGGTCCACTGTGTAGGGCAGGGGTTCGTATTCCACTTTGATGGCATCCCGTGCATCAGCCGCCAGGGTCTCAGTCTCCGCCGCTATGGCGAGAATTGGATCACCGACGAACAGCGGCTCCGTCGTGAAAACCGGCTGGCCTGGAGCAGGAGGTGGAGGTACGTCCTCGGCAGTGAGTATCGCCACCACTCCCGGCATCTTCAGCGCCTCACCGGCGTCGATGTTGACTACGCGAGCGTGCGGCATGGGGCTCATCAGCAGCTTGCAGAACAGCATCCCCTCTGCGCGGAAGTCTTCCGCATACTTCGCTTTGCCGGTCACCTTGCCGAGTATGTCCGCTGGCGTGAAGTTCTTGCCGATCAATTTGTAACTCATGTCAATCCCCCCTCGGCGGCACGCATCACCGAATTAAGATAGTGGTCATAGGCGCCGCATCTGCACAGATTGCCCGACAGGGCCAGTCGCGCTTCCTCTCTGCTGGGCTTCGGATTGGCCTTCAGCAAGGCAACGGCCGACATGATCTGCCCCGGCGTACAGAAACCGCACTGCGGCCCAAGTTCGTCTACAAAGGCCTGCTGCACCGGATGCAGATCACCGTTGGCTGCCTGTAACCCCTCGATGGTGGTGATCTTGCGTCCCCTCATCGTATGGGTCAGGGTGGAACAGGAGTAGTTGGCGACGTCGTCGATCAACACGGTGCAGGCACCGCATTCACCACGGTCACAGCCAAACTTGGTACCGGTCAAACCGAGCTTGTAGCGCAGCGTCATGGCCAGTGTTTCCTGAGGCAATACATCCACTCTGCGCACGGTACCGTTGATATTGAGGGAGATCAGACGCTCCACGGTTCCGGCAGCGGCGCTCTGGGCGTAACTGCTCATGGCAGGTAGCATTGAGCCTGCCGAGACGGTTGCCCCTGCGGCAATGATCCCCTTTATAAAATTCCGTCTGCTGGTGCCGGTGCGACCAAGATCAGCCAGAACGCTGCTGCTGTCCTGCGGGTCATATATGGTCACGGCTCCGGGGTCTTTGTTGGACATCCGCGTCTCCTCCAAGCCTGTGGTTAATTGACAAATCATACAGCTATACTGTCCTTTTTCATACAGGCGAGTCCTACCCGAATCCGTCTACATTCTGAGGTCCGGTATCGCCAACTTTGACGCCTGCCCCAGGTGATGAAATTGTATCTGACGCCGTGGCAGGGGGGCGGTGGACTGAATCATGAGCGATCGATCGCAGCCTACAGGCGGTGGCAGATCCCCGGCTACCGGCTTTACCGAAGGGTCCGTGACCAGGCACCTGTTGAATCTGACGGGTTTCATGGTGATGGGGTTTCTGGCCATGAATATCGCCCGGCTGGCCGAAGCTGCCTTCGTCGGGCTGCTCGGCACGGCGGAATTGGCTGCCATCGCTTACAACTTCCCCATTGTCATGGGATTAGGTGCGGCATCCCGCGGTCTCGGCATCGGCGCGTCCTCGGTGGTGGCCCGCTCGATGGGCAGTGGCGATCGCGAGGGTTCTGCTGTGCTGGTTACCCACTGCCTTTGGCTGACCCTGACTTTCACCCTCATCTGTGTCGCTCTCGGCATCCCCTTTGCAGAACCGCTGTTCCGAGTGCTGGGTGCGCGCGATGAGGTACTGCTATTGACGCTCGATTACTTCAACGTGTGGATTCTCGGGTTACCCATGTTTGCCCTCTCCATGGTGGGTACCAGCCTGCTGCGTGCCACCGGTGACGCCAAATCACCGGGATTTATATAGACCCTCGGATCCATACTGCAGATCGTGTTTGCACCACCGCTGATCTTCGGTTGGTTCGGCATCCCACCCCTCGGTGTTGTGGGGGCAGCCTTGTCTCACGTGCTGGCCCGCGTGATCAGTTTCGGCTTTACCATGTACCTGTTCGCCTTCCGTGATCGTCTCATCGTGCCAACCTTTGACGGTCTGCTGCCGGCATGGCGCAGCATTCTGCACGTGGGACTGCCGGCCACCATGACCAACCTGATCGGTCCGGTATCCAATGCGATCATCATCCGTCTACTGTCGAGCCATGGTGCCGCGGTGGTGGCCGGCTTCGGCATCGCCCAGCGAGTCGATTCCATCGTAGCGATGGTTGTCATATCCCTCGGTGGTGCCGCCGCCCCCTTTATCGGTCAGAATTGGGGAGCCGGCCACTACGACCGGGTGCGAGAATCGCTGCGACTCGCCAATCGGTTCAGTCTGGCATGGGGAGTGTTCGCCGCCATTTTGATGGCAGCAATCGGTGGTCCATTGGTGAGTCTGATCAACGACGACGCTCAAGTGATCGAAACCGCCACGGTGTTCTTTCTCATCGTGCCGTTCAGTATCGGATTCATGGGTCTCAACAATGTGGCCAGTGCCAGCTTTAACGCGTTGGGTCAGCCGATGCCGCCCCTGGTGCTCGCGCTCAGTCGCATGATCGTACTCTACGTTCCACTGGCGATCCTGGGCGACTATTTGTACGGTTATGCCGGCATCTTCGGCGCCACTGCGCTTGCCAACGTCATCAACGGACTGGCTGCCGCTTACTGGAACCGAGTTTCCATCGACAACTCCGTGCAACGACTGCAGGCGGCTTCGGCGTCAGTGAACGGTTCCTGAAGCGGCTGCCATTCTGCCGTCAAGGTCCGGAACGAGAAACTCGGCAGTGACGTAGCCTCCGCTGACCAGCTTCGGGCCGGCTCCCGTATCCAGCAGGACCACGGGCAAAGCGAACGCGCCGAGCTTCTTCGCTGATTCGAATGCAATCCGGGTGTTCTCGATCACCTCATTTGATTGCAGCATGCTGCCGAGGTCGGCAGGTCTTATACCAAACGGTTCCGCCAGCGTGCCCAATTCATCCACACTGTTCACATTGCGTGCCTGCAAGTAAAACGCTTCCTGAAGTCGCTCAAAGAATTCCCAGGGCGGTCGCTTCTGAAACGTCCGCATCGCCTCCACCGCCCGACAGGCTATCTCGCTGTGATAGATAAAGTCGGGATCGGCGGGCATTTGGCCCAGGAACTTCGCCCCGGTGGATTCTGCCACTTGGCGCCACAGTTCCTGTAGCATTTCAACGTCCGCCGCCGCCGGGGGACGCCGATTACCAACCTGCAGTCCGCCCATGAGCAGGTCGAAATCCGCCCATGCCGATAGTTGCGCGCGTACCGCCAGGAATTCGGGCAGCATGGCCCAACACCATGAACAGAGAGGATCGGTGACGAATATTATCCTCGGCTTAAGCATGCCCGATCGTTCCATCTACATTAGTGTACTGTCCCACAATTACTTGGCCTTATTCGCTGGCCTATTTTGTCCCTGGACTTCGACTGGGCGTCCCCGTTGTTCGTCCTGATGGGTGCCCAACCCACAGCGTCCTCGCGCCTTGCCAGGAACAAAATATGCCGACCGAATAATGACCACCTAATTGCGGGACAGTACCCTAGGGCAACTCGGGAAATGGGTCTTGCATGGCATCACTCACCGGGATTTCGAAGGTATTCAGGGTCAGTGAGACGATGCAGTAATAGCCGATCACGGTCACCAGCTCGATCATGCCGCTTTCGCCCCACAGTTCCACGCCCTGACGATAGGTGTCGTCATCGAGACGGTGTTGGTTGAGCAACTGACTGGCCATCCGGTGGCTTAGCTGGTGTTCATCGGTGGCGAAATCTGGCGGCTCTCCCTTCTGAATCGCCTCGGTCACCTCGGCCGATATGCCCGCACGCTGCGCCAGGTTTTTGTGTGCGGCCAACTCGAACTTGGCCTTGAAGTGGGCGCCAACGGTACAGATGGCGATCTCCTTGGTAGCTTCATCGAGGGATGTGGCAAAACGGGCAGCAGCGCCCAACTGCTGAATGGCGTTGCCGACGGCAGGCGCTCGCACCCAGACACCGAACGGGCCGGCGAGGCCCATGGCACCCCTCGGCCCGCTCTGAATGGCATCGTAGATAACACGTTGCTCGGCCGAAAGGTCATCGACTTCCAATAGGGATAGACGGCTCATAGTGATGACACCTGTTAGCGTTTCTGATCGGCGACAGCCTGCTTGACCGAATCCCGCGCAGCCACCGCATCGAACCACTCTTGGCTGCCTGGCAGTTGCTCGAACAGATCGAGATCGGCGTTGGCTTTGGCGGACAGGTTCGCCAGGGTGAACGTGAAGTATCCCACGAGATCGGCGTAGGTAAACTCTTCCCCAGCTATCCAGGGCGAGAACTTCATCAGGCGCTGCACCGCGGCAATCCCCTTGGGCAGGTCTGCTTTTATGCTTTCCACAACTTCGTCCGCGACCGGTTTGCCGCGCAGTGCCCCAAAACCGCGTCGTGCCACCAGTTCAACATATAGTTCAAGAGAGAGCATCAGTTCGCGCACCTTGGCACGCGCATAGGGATCGGCCGGAAGCAGCGCCGGTTGCGGCTGTATCTCATCAAGATACTCGATGATGGCGAGGGATTCTGCAACGAAGCCGTTGTCTGTTTCGAGGCATGGGATCTTGCCCATGGAACTCTTGGCAAGGAATTCTTCCTCCTGCGAGGGCGGTGCCATCACCGCCTCATACTCAAGGCCCTTCTCTAGGAGGGCGGTCTTAACCATATTGTAATAATTACTGAGTGGCGCACCGTGAAGTTTGAGCATCGTCAGTCTCCGTTCAGCGTGGGTGAGGTGGCAAGAATAAACCACAGTTTGTGCAGTTGCCAGGGAGCATGATTCAGCCAGTGCCCGGCACCGATGTCCTGGTGTACTGCCCCTCGTATTCTTACTCTCTGGCCTATTTTGTCGGAGACACATTGCTCTCTGTCGGTACGGCTCGAATTAAGGATGCTTTGGGATCAGTACGCTTAAGTGGGTGTCATTGGAGTCAAGATTAGATCGACTGACCATCAGTTTCCCAGTACCAACCAAACCCACCCCATGTCTCAGGGACCTGCAGATACGAGTTCAACGGACATGTAAGCTACTCACACATGAGTTGCTCAAGACCATCTGGATCCATCCAGATTTCAGTCCGGATCAGCACACTAGAACAGAGCTAACCCCGGCAGCTTGGTTCGGGTACACCAGAGTTTGTCGGACGCGGTCAGAAAGAACGTGCACAGGTCATCGTCACCCCAGGTAAAGTTGGCACAGAATGCCGGCGTGTGGATCACGCCTAGGGTGGTCCCGTCAGATGGATGGTAAACGTGCACTCCGCCAGGACCGGCGCAGAAAACATGGCCGGTACTGTCGATCTTCATACCATCCGGGGCTCCCATCCCCTCGCCAGTTGACACGGCAAACACATCACCACCTGTGAGGGTGCCATCGTCATTGATGTCGAAGCGGCGGATGTGTCTGCGGTTGGTATCGTTGACGTATAGTCGTGATTGATCCAGCGTGAAGCAGAGACCGTTCGGTGAGTCGAAATCATCGGCGACCAAAGTGAGTTTTTCAGTATCCGGTTCGTACAGATATACCCCCTGGAAATCCAGCTCCTGCTCCCGCTCGATACCGTGCCGGCCGAAGCGTCCGTAGGTGGGATCGGTGAAGTACACCTTGCCGTCCTTTCGCACCACGATGTCGTTGGGGCTGTTCAGTTCCTTGCCATCGTAGTGGGCGGCCAGCACGGTGACGGATCCGTCTGCCTCTGTACGGGTGACCCGGCTGGTGGCGTGCTCGCAGGTCAACATTCGGCCACTTAAGTCATAGGTGTTGCCATTGGCCATGTTGCTCGGCTCCCGCACCACCTCAAGGCCACTGCCTCGGACCTGCCAGCGATGGATACGGTTGCCGGGAATGTCGCTGAAGGTCAGGTGTTTCTCCGTGGGGTGCCAGATGGGTCCCTCGGTGAACCCCAGGCCATCGGCCAGCAGCTCCAATTCCAGCTCTTCGGATACAATGTCAAGAAAACGGGGATCGCGAGTTTCGATGGACATGGATGAGTGCTCCTTCAAGTCGGTTTTGACTCGCGATTATACCGTCATTGTCGTGGTGTCTGGCAATCATGCAGTCAGTTCCGGCTGAACAACTGTCCTATCCATCGCCACCAACCCAATACTCCCTTATGAGACAGGTATGAGAGGAATTATGAAGCACTGCCTATTCGTTTTAACCGTCCTTCTAACAGCCGGTACCTCCCAAGCTGACGACAAATCTTCACCCCCATGCTTGAGCGACCGGAATTTCAGCGCCTTCGATTTCTGGGTGGGGGAGTGGACCGTAACCGATCGTAGCAGCGGGCGTGTTGCCGGTACCAACAGAATAATGAAGGTGCAAGGGGGATGTGCTCTTTCCGAGGACTGGAATGGCAAGTCGGGCGGTACCGGTATGAGCGTTAACTACTATAACCCCGTTACCGGTAAATGGCGGCAAGTGTGGGTAGCGGCCGGTAACTACGCCATCGATATCGAAGGAGGGCTGATCAAAGGCTCCATGGTATTGGAGGGTTGGATATACGATTACCGATCCGGTGAAAAGTCACCCTTCAAAGGTACCTGGACGCCCAACGAGGACGGTTCGGTGCGCCAGTATTTCCAGCAATACAACAGCGAAAGCAAGGCGTGGGATGGCTGGTTCGACGGGCTGTATGTAAAGAAGAGCTAAAGCCTGCCGGCGAAGAGTACAAATAGATCCGTTAGCTCAGCCGGGATCTGTCCGTTGGGAAAGTGACCCACGTCGTGAAAGATATGCATGCAGCGCTTGTCTTCGGGCAGCTTGTCGTAGATCGGCAGGGTCGACCCGAGGGGCACGACGGCGTCGCGATCGCCACTCACTATCGTGCAAACGAACAACTTGCCAATCAGACACATATCTCATAATGTATACCGAGTAATATTAAACTCGATCTTTAATTATGCACATGCTTGATAGAAGTTGTGAAATATCAATAGGTTATCTTCTCGAACGCTTCCCGGTAGTGGCTGTAATTGGTGCTCGACAGGTGGGGAAGTCCACGCTGATTCAGAAAATCTGGCCTGCGGTCAGACAGTTCGATCTGGAAAATGTCCGCCATTTAGATCTCATTGAAGAGGATGTGGAATTCTTTCTAGCGCAGAATCCAGCACCAATCAGCCTGGATGAGGCACAGCTCTCCGATGCACTCTTTAAAGGGATCAGGGTGGCTGTGGACAGGAATCGCAGCCAAGCCGGGCAATATCTGATCAGTGGCAGCAGTTCACCCACCTTGTTAAAAAACATCAGCGAATCTCTGGCAGGACGGATCGCGATCTATGAACTCAACCCGTTGACCTTCGAAGATGCTCTCGGCTTGCAGCCCTCTCCCTTCTATTCATTGCTCATTGAACAGGATTTAGATGCCATCGCAGGTCTAAAGCCCAGATATACAAGAGCACAACTGTTTGATCTGTCATTCAACGGCGGTTACCCGGAACACTACCTTAAGCGACAGGATGCAATCTTTCATCATCAGTGGATGGACAACTACATTCGCACTTACATCGACAGGGATATCCGTGCGCTGTTTCCCAATCTGCAACTGGCTGTTTATCGCCGCTTTATTCGAATGCTGGCAACCAGCTCGGGGCAACTCATCAATGCCAGCCAATTCGCCAGATCCCTGGATGTTTCGCAGCCCACAATCAAGAAATACCTGGAGATTGCCGAGGGTACTTTCTTATGGCGATCGTTACCCAGTTTCCAGAGCAACAGGCGCAAACGTGTAATAAAGATGCCTAAGGGGCATTTTAGGGACAGCGGCTTGGTATGTGGTTTGCTCAATATTTACAGTCAGGATGCTTGGCTGAACCACCCTAACTTCGGGCAGATTTGGGAGAGTTTTATCATTGAGCAGGTGATCAACAGCTTAAAGATTCGCTTACAATCATTTCAATACTACTTCTATCGGACACAGCACCAAGCCGAGATTGACCTCGTGGTAGAGGGTGAATTTGGGCTCATCCCATTTGAAATCAAAACCGGCTTCAGGACCTCGGCCAAAAAACTGAGACACCTAAACACCTTTATCAAGGAACATAATTGCCCTGTTGGTTTTGTCGTCAACAACTCAGAACGCGTCGAGAAGTTGGCGGACAAGATCATTCAATTGCCAGCAAGCTGCCTTTAATGGCTGCCGCAGCCATCACTGAATTTCTTGTATTTCGTTTCTATTCCGTGATGACTCAACCCACTGTAATATCTTTTTCACGGGTAGGCAGTACCACTGTGGCTGATCCCGGCGCAGTCACAGTTCCATCGTCCTTCTCAACCCAGCAATCAAGTTCGGCATAGTGATTTCGTTGGTCTTTCGTCAGTGACGTAATCCTGGCCTTACATGTAAGACGCTCACCCAACACGGCATAGGCTCGATTTGAATATTCCAGGCGCCTCAGCCAACCCGTTGTACCAAGCCAGCCCTGCAGTGTCTGTGACAGCATCTCGCCCTGCAGCGGCCCGTGAATCACCCGTTCCGGATAGCCTTCATGCAGTGCCCACTCCTTGTCGTAGTGGATCCTGTGGGGATTGTCCGTCACCGCTGATATCTGAAACAGCTGCGTGGCGCTGATATCCGCTTCGAGAGCGGGGATCTCGTCACCCACGTTTAAGTCTTCCCAGTAGACTGACATTGGCTTCTCCTATCTGCTGATTCTTTTGGATCGTACGATAACGACCGCTTCACCCTTCGAGTCGCAATAGACAGTCTCGGTGGTGGTAAACACGAGGGGCCCCTGCCTGCCCTGTTTTTCCACGATATCCGCTAGCCGGGTTTGACTGGTGAGTTCCTCACCGGCCCTGATGGGACGCATGTATTCGACCTCAGTGCCTCCCGCCATCGTTCGGGGTAATGGAATGGGGGGATTCAAGCTCGTGGATTCACTTTCACGCGTTCCCTTTCTGGGTCGGCCCAATCCATCTTCACCAAGTTGTGTATGGTGCAGCATTCTGCTGAAAGGCACACTGTAAAAGTGAAACGGTGCGATCTTACCTTTGAAGGGTGAATTGTTCGCTACATCAGCGTCCACATATAGTGAATGGGGTTCTTCTAAGGCCACCGCCGTCGCATATCGCTCTGCCTCGATCTCGCTGACGACTCCTTTATGGATGGGTCCCTGCCGGCCAACATAAGACATGATTTCTGCAGTAAGGATTGTTTGCGATTCATCAGCCACGTTGTCTACTCCCTTGCCATTTGAGAATCGTGCGAAAGAAGAGCGCGAAAATCCGCCCCTGTGGGTACCTGGAAAACACTCAATTCGAACTCCTGAATTACCGACAGCAGGTGATCAAAAATGTCGGACATGATGTCCTCGTAGGCGACCCATTCGGTAGTATTGGTAAACACATAGATCTCTATCGGCAGGCCGTGCTCTCCCGGTGGCAACTGGCGTACCAGAAACGTCATACCCGGACGCTGTGTGAGATCCGGGTTTTCAGCAAGGTAAGCCTTTATATACTTGCGGAAGATACCGACGTTAGTCAGCCCCTTGGTATTGATCTTTACATCCGCGTCGATGTCATATTCCGCGTTGTGCTCTCTCAGTTCCGCCCGTCTCTGTTTTACATAGCCGCCGATCAGACGAACCCGTTCGAATCTGTCCAGTAACTCCTCGGAGCAGACCTTTATGCTGAGCATATTGATCATGATGGCACGTTTGATGCGGCGTCCGTTCGAGTCGGTCATGCCTTGCCAGTTTTTGAAAGTCCCCGCGATCAGTGCATAGGTGGGGATGGTGGATATCGTCTTGTCCCAGTTCTGAACTTTAACGGTATTGAGGGTGATGTCGGTTACCTCACCGTCGGCACCGTAGCTGGGCATCTCGATCCAGTCATCCCGCTTGAGCATATTGTTGCTGATGAGCTGAACACTGGCTACAAAACCCATGATGGTGTCCTTGAAAACCAGCATGATAACTGCCGTCAGCGCACCCAATCCACTCAGGAAAGCCCAGGGAGACCGATCCAGCAGGGTTGCCAGTACCAATATCCCGGTGATTAGATAGACGATGAGCTTACCCACCTGGATATAGGTTTTAATCGGTCTCGTCTTGGATATGTCCAGGGTCCGGTATATCTCTATCACACCGTCCAGCAAGGCATCCGTTACGGCTGCCGCCACCAGGATCATGTAGGCGATGGCGAAGCGTTCCACAAAGTCCTGCAGATTCTGCTGTTCCGGAAACGCAAATCCGGTACAGGCATAGATCACCAGTGCCGGAGCCAGGTGGGAGAATCGGTCGAATACGTGTTGCTCCAGTAATATGTCGTCCCATCGAGTCTCGGTTCTGGCGATCACTTCTGCAATCCCGGTCAGGATGATCCGCTTGGCCACGAAATTCGCAGCAAAGCTCAACATTAATACCGCGATTATGATCAGTGATTGGGCAATCAATGCTGCAACCGTGGGATTCATACCCTCTGCGATGAGCGGATCCGTAATCCAGTTATACATTTGAGCCACGCTGTGCTCCCCGATGGTGAAGAGAAAAGTGCCATCAATCTAAACTCCCTGCGGTTTTTTTTCCAGTACCCGGTTCCGCTCGTCAATTTTTCTGTATCATCCTTAGCTACGCCATCAGCAAGGGAACCAGCCATGTCCGAAAGCAAAGAGATCCTTGAAATCAGGAGTTCGGTGAGACAGCTCTGTCAGAAATACGGTGAAGATTACTGGCTGGAATTGGATCGCACTCGTGGCTATCCCACTGAATTCGTTAAAGAGCTGACGACCTCAGGATTCCTCACCGTGCTGATCCCCGAGGAGTATGGCGGAGCAGGGCTGGGAGTTATCGAAGCCTCGGCAGTGATGGAGGAGGTGTGTCGATCCGGTGCCCATGCTGGGGCTTGCCACGCGCAGATGTATGTAATGGGTTCGGTTCTGCGCCATGGCAGTGAAGAGCAGAAAAAGACCTACCTGCCCAAAATTGCCTCTGGCGAACTGCGCCTGCAGAGCTTTGGTGTAACGGAACCCACCACGGGAACAGATACAACCAGCCTTAAAACATTCGCTGAGCGTGATGGTGACAGCTACGTGATCAACGGTCAGAAAGTGTGGATCAGCCGCATCGAGCACACAGACTTAATGGTGTTGTTAGCCAGAACTACGCCGAAAGAGGAAGTGGCAAGAAAGACGGAAGGGTTGAGCGCGTTTATCGTCGACGTCAAGGCAGCGATGGCTAACGGCCTCACCATTTCGCCGATCGAAGCCATGATCAATCATCATGCCTGCGAGCTGTTTTTTGATAATTTGCGCATACCTGCCGACAATCTGCTGGGGGAAGAGGGCAGGGGATTCAGAGTCATCCTGGACGGCATGAACGCGGAGAGAATTCTGATTGGTGCGGAATGTGTCGGTGACGGCAAGTACTTCATCGACAAAGCCAGCACCTATGCTACTGAGCGTGTCGTGTTCGACCGACCGATCGGTCAGAACCAGGGCATCCAGTTCCCCATCGCCCGCTGCTATGCTGAAGTCGAAGCGGCATCGCTGATGGTGGAAAAGGCGGCACAAATGTTCGATGCGGGCGAGCCCTGCGGCGCCGAAGCCAACATGGCCAAGATGCTGGCGTCGGAAGCTTCCTGGCACGCGGGCGACGTCTGCATGCAAACCCATGGCGGCTTCGCATTCGCCAAGGAATACCACATCGAGAGGAAATTCAGGGAAACGCGCCTGTACCAGATCGCTCCCATCTCGACCAACCTGATATTGAGCTATATCGGTGAACATGTACTGAAAATGCCCAGGTCCTTTTGATGGCGCGATCGCGAAAGTGCACGCTTGCATTGATTCCTTATATTCTTACAATAAGAATATACTATTAAAAGGAATATCGACGTGCTTGCAAAAAGAACCAGTAAGAATCAGATTACCCTTCCCAAAGCCATCATTTCGAAATTTCCGGGCATCGATTACTTTGAAATTACCAGTCAAGATGGCCACATCATTCTCGACCCTGTGCGGACCAACCAGGCAGACAAAGTAAGGGCTAAGCTGGAATCCCTGGGTATCCAGGCAAGCGACCTGGAGGATGCCATCAAACATGCCCGTGGAATTTCTTGATGCGGGTCGTGTTCGACACGAATGTAGTGGTTTCAGCGCCACTTTTTTCAAAAGGCCGACTAAGCTGGTTGCGCGTTCATTGGCAGAGCGGTGAAGTCACGCCATTGACCTCAAGAGAAACCGCCGATGAGATTATTCGTGTCCTGTCCTATGCCAAATTTCGGCTGGAGTTGAGTGAAATCGAAGCCTTGCTGAGCGACTATTTGCCGTATACCGAACCCATTGCAGTGATACCCGGGAATGCTTCCCCGCAGTGCCAGGATAAAGACGATCAGAAATTCGTCGATCTGGCTTTACAGGGAACAGCTCAAGTGCTGGTCACGGGTGATCGTGATCTTCTGAGGGTGGATATGGGTGTAGCGATAGAGACGCCTGCTCAGTACCGAAACCGGGTGTTGAAGATGCCGTGATCTTTCTGATGCGTGATTAACCGGAGGAATATTCGGTCGAGGAATCCGGTCATATCCAGAAGAACCAAAGGTTTAAACCTTTGTCAACAAAGGGTTATTTTCCCAGAGGAGATCTTCGGTGGGCACCAAAACAATTCTCGGATCCTTGCTTTTACTCTCTGCCCTCGCAAATATCGGAACTGTGTTTGCTGACGACAGCGCGGTCACAACCATGGCAAATATCGTCATGAAGCTGAATCATTATCCGTCGGATGACGACAAAATCAAACTTGAGCAGATCGCCAAATCCACTGACAGCGATGCAGCAGAACAGGTGATCGCCAGTGCAGTTCTGAACATCAAGCACCAGCCGACCTCGAGCGATAAACAGAAACTGACCGAGATGAGTAAAGACACCGCATTGCCGGAGTCGATACGGACACTCGCCGGGGTCGTCAGCAGAATCAATCACAAAGCCAGCGCTGCTGACAATCAGAAACTGAAGGGACTAACGCCCTGACTCGAGGCCTTTTCGTTGCATTCGATCCAGGTATCTAGGTCTACCTAAACAACTCCTGACAACCGGTCCCGGCGAGGATCTCATCCACCACACTGCGCTCTTCATCCTCGAGGGCTGCATACTCTTGGCGAACCCACTGCAGGCACTTGCCCTGGTAGGGAAAGGCCGGTTGAATCCAGGGCTTGCCGTCGATGCTGGTTTCCATCTGATTGCGACCCGCCATCAATGCCTCGGCGTTGGCGATCATGGCCGGTACATAAACCCGTCCCACTTCCGCCAGAAGGTCACCCAGCACACTCTTCGCCTGTTCCCTCGTCAGCCAGCCATCTTCACTCGCGGCGTTACCCGACAGGTCATCCACTACATCGGTCCAGGCATAGATTCTGGGCGCTTTCTCGAGACAGATTTGAGCGGGCGTGGGGTCGAATTTCGCAAGTTGAGTGAGTTGAGCGTAGAAGGCGAAATCCGCTGATCCCGGTCGTTGGCCCATCAGGAACGGTTGCTTCTGGATCACTCTATCGAAGATGGCCAGAAAACGGTGGTAGCTGTCCTCGATCACCGGCGCGGTAATGTCGTTAGATCCCACCACGTAAAGGCGCGCGATCTGCCGCTCGGAAACCATCTTGCTCATGGCAACCAGGCTTTCATCGGGCGTGGACAAATTGCGCCATCGCGGCAGGATCTTGCCTGCCTTGTCGATATCGTCATCGTAATACCAGCGGTAGTGAAACATCGCCTTGGTCAGCCACTCATCACCGTAGTCTTCCAGTAGATAATTCAGAAACGTCATCACCGGGTCCTGCGGGATGACCGATCTTTCGCTGAACTCCGCCTCGAAGCGACGAATTAGCGGAGTTGAATCCACGACCGCTTCGACCTCACCTTTATCGTTAGGCAGGTAGAAGGTGGGCAGCAGGCTCACCTTCGGTTTGGGCAGGCCGATCTGCACGGACTGATCTCCGATCAACAGTTGATAGGGAATGTGCCTGAATCTGAGTAGCGACAACATCTTGCGGGTGTAGGGCGATCCCGGCGCGCCCATGAATCTAAGTGGCGTTGGCAGTGTCATGTCTCTTATCCTGGTTGATCAAACATGGGGGATTTGGGGACAGTTTACTTAATTCCTCCTGAGAATTAGGTAAACTGTCCCCAAATCCCCAAATCCCCTTACACGTGCCTCTGTGTCGCTTTCTTTTTCTCAGTTCAGCACTGATGTGACATCGGTTTTGCTGAAATCGTCACCTTTAAACAGCAGAGGCAAGCCCTTGGCTTTGGCCAACGCGTAGGCGAAACAGTCGCCGAAATTGAGTCCAGCCGGATGATTGCCTTTGCCAAAATCGAGATAAGCCTGACGAGCAATATCTGCCTGTTCTCGCGTCACGGCCTCCACTCCAATGCTAGCCCGAGACATCAACGCGTCCAATTGTCTACCTGCTGCCGCACCCCGTTGGCTGTCAACAACGATTCCGGCCTCCAAATAATTCGCAGCTGACATCAATCGCTGTTCGGATGCTGCCAGTGCTTCTGCAAAGCGCTCTGCATCTTCCTCCACATACAGAATGGCCAACAGGGCAGAGGTATCCAGGATCATCGTGGCATTCCCTTTTCGTCATACAACAATGCCCCGTGCTCAGTTGCGTCGCGTCGAGCATGGGCAGCGCATTTCTGTCCGATCGCCATCAGGTCAGCGGCGAGTACCTTCCTGTCGCGCACCTGCTTCTCACGCTCAAGGCGTTGACGAAGCGACTCAATTACCGCCTGAGTCTTGCTCTCCCCAGTCAACTTGGCCACTGCCTCGACAAGGCGGTCCGCCTCGCTGCTCTTGATATTGAGTGACATGCTGATCCTCAATGGTAGAAGAAAGTTCTGTCTTTCTACCCCGTTACGGATCACTCGTCAACGCCCGGTTTCAAAGTCTTTCATGGCTTTGTATTTACAAGGCCACAGATTTGCGTTATAAACGCGTTACATTGTATAGGTAGCGTGTCAGCATCTGATGTCGCCCAAAAAGACCACCACCATGAATCTCCGAGTCGATCCGTTTGTCAAAGCGGCGATTCGTGAGGCCGCCGATCGCGAACATCGAAGCATCGCTAACATGATTGAAATGTTGATCCGACAACACTGCAAGCAAGTGGGAATCTCAATTCCCGAGCAGCAGGGCTTGCCGTTCAATGGGGATGCTAATGAATAAAAAGATGGTCCAGATCCTTGTTGAAGCCGGCGCTGTAAAAAAGGTAAGGATCGTTGCCGACGGTGCAGCAATACACGTCGAAATCGTTACCAACACGGGTGCAAATACAGCTACCACGCTGGCAGGGTCAATTAAGTCCTGGGCAACCATTGACGCTGCTGCGAAGTGGGTTCGTGCACTGGGTCTGGGAACGGCCCAACTCGAACTGGCAAATTGGCAGCCAGGGCAGAAGGGGTTGAATTTATCATAGCCAACTCAGATGGAGAGCTAAAGGGAGGACAAGTCAACTTATTGGGGAAAAGTTGGATGAGCTTGATGAAGACGAACGTGCTTCATCGATGAACAACACGTCAACGGTCGCCTCCTTCCTCTATTAGAGACATGAGCATTAACATCAAGGATCCTGAGACCGACCGCGATGCGCGAAAACGTCTCCGCGGAGTCGTTTTTTTGGTTTGGACTTGCCAGTCCTGCGTCTGGTCCCGATTCGGAATCATCCGCACGACTCCGCGGAGTCGTTTCCAGCACGGGCTCTGCATGGGTGGCCGTTTCCAGGTCCACAAAGGAGTGATGGCTCTCATCAGCCGTGTACTCGTAAACCACGGCCCATTCTTCTCCCTCATCTTCCGGGTGCGTTTCCTCTGCCGGCGGAATTTCCTTACTCAATCGCTCAGCCACTTTCTCTGGCCCTATTGATCTGTTATGTACCGCTTCGAAGGCGGCCTGCAAAGCCTTGACGACAATAGCACCCGATTCCGCCGGCAGCTTGCCATGGAAAATAACCATGCCGTCGTCGTCGTGATACCATCTGAAACTTCTCTCCTCCTGCTGTGTCTCTGCCTTATTGTCACTGTTGAGTCGTTCAACCCATTGGTATTTTCTCACCAGTTTTTCCATATGGCTGGCGGTGCCATAGCGCGCAATCTGTAACAGAAAACTCTCGTTTTCGGGTGTGGCCACCCGCACCATGGCGCGCACCTTGGAGTAACTCAATGCGCCTGACTTGAATGCATTGTCGATCAAAGGCAATGTATCCAACTTCTCGGCCACGCGGACCTTTTCCCGCTGCCCCGAGGGTGATGCCGCAGCGATAGTTGAGCCAATGTGCCGGGGATTTGACTTCATCGCCACCGACCCAGGTTCCACGTCGAATCTGTTCCGCCAGCAGTTTTAGAAATCGGTAAGTTGCGGCGTTGATATGGCCTGCCAGACGGGTGATTTCGTTGTTGAGATCGTCGTCATCTTCCGGGATTGGCAGGTCGTAATCGGCGCTGGGGAAGTAGCGTTCTTCAGTGATCATGAGGCTGTCCTGAATATATATACAGTATGGTTATATAACCAGTATTATACTTGTAAGTATATGAAAATGAAAGAAATAAGATCCAGTGTAAGTTCATTTTTTCAATTCATGACAGGCGCTTGGATGCGATTTTATCGGTTGCCTGGACCAGGGCCAGGCTGACTGGGTGATGGCCCCAGGGGCGATCCATATGCCGGATCTTTGGTCCCTGGATTCAGGGAAGGCTGGTGCTCTTGGTGGCGTGTTTCTGTTTCAGGTGGTCCTGCGGAACATCACTCCCGTTTCACGCTCTGCTTGGTAAGGAATTTGTCAACTTTTTTCTTCGGTGTTCGTGACAGTTTTCGCACAAGCTCAACACTGATTCCATCGAATCCATATTCGTCCTTGATTTCCGCAAGCATCCCCAGCCACAGGAGGGCAGTCATCTCGGCATCGGCCAGCGCCCGGTGAAACACCCCCTCATTGCTGATATTCTTATACGCGACCAGTGTGCCCAGTCGGTGATTGGGTGCGTCCTGATATACACGCCTGGCTGTCAGCATGGAACAGATGAATTCCCCACGATACTCTCGTTGGATAAGACTCATTTCTGATTCCAGAAAACGCCGGTCGAATGAAGCATTGTGTGCGACCACGTCGGTTTCTCCCAGGAAGTTCATGAATCCATTCATCACTTCTTTACAGGAAGGTGCATCAGCCAGCATTTCATTGGAGATGCCCGTGAATGATTCAATGAATGAGCTTATCGGTATGCCCGGGTTCATCAGGCTTTGGAACTTGTCTGTGATCTGTCCGTTTTTCAGCCGAACTGCACCGATTTCAATTGTGCGATCGCCAAGATTGGGCGAGAGGCCGGTAGTTTCAAAGTCAAGGACAACGACTGAGTCGGCCTGTCTCGTACTGAGCGCTAACGGAATAGACACGGCGTTGACTAAGCGGGGTGGTCCAGACGGGGTTGCTTAGACACTTTCAATGAATCTGCGTATCGCCTCTGCACTGACACTATTCGATATCGCCATCGCGGCAATGTGGTCTCCTTTGACTTCACTGAGTGTTGAGCCGGGGATCTTCGCAGACAACTTCTTTAAGGGTTCGAAACAGAGGTCTTCGTTGCCTGTCCACAGATGAACCGGTAGTTTGCAGTTAATCAGCGTGTCTACTTCGATTTCTGCGACTCTCAGTGCTGCCAGACAACCGGCTAATCCCACTTTGACATCCGGGGTGACCCACTCGACGAGTTCCGGCGCGACGCTTCGTGCCATCTCGATAAACTGGTCGATGTCGACGCTTAGCGGCCTATCTGCCTGTTCGTCCGGATCCCATCCGCCAATGGTGATGGACAGTAAACGTTGTGGATGGTGAGCCAGAAAGCCCATGCCCAACCAGCCTCCCATGGAGTAGCCGACATAATGGGCTCTGTCGATCGATTCCGCATTCAGTACGGCAGCGATATCATTTGCTCGTTGCTCGCGTGTATAGCATTCAGCATCAGAGGGTTTGTCGCTATCACCATGACCGAGAGAGTCGATCGTAATTACGGTAAATTTGTACACCAGCGCAGCCACATATCCTAAAGCTTGCCAGGATCGGCGGTTGTCGAGGAAACCGTGTTGCAGCACCACGGCAGGGCCCTGCCCAGTTAGGTCATAAGCGATCCGTTGGTTGCGATTGCTGGCGTATTTCATGTCTGGGATCTTGTTGCTGTAAACAGAAGCGTGTGCAGAATAATAGACCACACTTCTTGCGGTTGTGCAATGTGGTGGCGGTTGCGCACGCCATTGTGATTTTGGCATGCATCAGTACCCGGCCTTACGAGTTAATGTGATCTGCCGGTGGATTGGCGACCCCAAGTTCAGGTCAATGACATGTTCGACTCACTCCCCGGACGATAATCCGAGCCAACCGCCTAGTTGATCCCAGCAATGATGGGGTGGTTAAGGCCTTTGCGGATATGTCATGGCGATGGTGTCTTCACTGATTCTGCACTGACTTCCTCTATGGCCGTCACCGTATAAAGGTTATCTTTCATGCTCATGTCAAGCGTCCTGCGCATCATATCCTTTGGAAAACTTGCGTAATTCTCCGGATAGCGACCAAAAATACTGGGCAAGTTCTTATGATTCCTCACCTCAGGACTTACCGCCGGAACGGATCCTTCAAATTTGTTCCGGTCTTCAGCGAAGTATTGTAAAGAACTAACGACATACTCCCGGCACGCTGCCGTGTATTCTTCCAGGTCCATCCGCTCCATCTTTTCACAATAGGCATGGGCCGCTATGCGCAGGGTTCTTGATTTCTGCTTGTGGGGAGTGTCTTGTCCTTCTGCAGTCTCAGGGACAAGAATGTCCGCCTCCTTGGTGGTAACGATGATGTCATCAAAATCCAGAAAACGATCTCCCTTGAGGGTTGACTCTTTTTCCTGGGCGTCAGCTTGGCGACCACCTAACGCCAAGGCAGCGCAGGTCAAGACCAGTGCCGCCACCAGGAAATTCTTGTTTCTGGCTTTTTCAAACATGTAAATCCTCCCTTGGGATACTTTTCCAACGTTGCCCCTAGTGTGGCAACGATGTCATCGCCATCGCTGCTCGCAGGCCGACCGCGGAACATAATAGCGCATCGGGCAATATTATTCGCGGGCGGTAATACTGACACGGGAATGACTCAGCAGGTATACTCCCTCGCTTCTAAACGCAACCCACAAGATGAAAAGAGAGGTCTCCATGCGCGACGAGACAAAATTAGTTCACTCCGGTTATACCACTGATCCCACCACTCATGCCGTGGCTACACCGATCTATCAAACGGTGTCGTATGAGTTCGACAATGCTCAGCATGGTGCTGATCTGTTTAACCTGGCGGTGCCCGGGAACATCTACACCAGAATAATGAACCCGACCAATGACGTGCTCGAAAAACGCTGTGCGGATCTGGAGGGTGGCGTTGGCGCCCTGGCGTTGAGTTCCGGTAGTGCCGCCGTGACCTACTCCATCATCAACATCGCCGAAGCGGGCACCAACATCGTCACTACGCCGCAGCTCTATGGCGGCACCTATACGTTGTTCAAGCACATGTTTCCCAAACAGGGGATTGAGGTGCGATTTGCGGAAGGAGACGGTGGCGCGGATATTCAAAAAGAGATCGACGGCAAGACGCGTGCCGTCTTCTGCGAAACCATCGGCAATCCGGCCGGTAATATCGTAGACGTCGAAGCGTTGGCTACGGTGGCTCACAAGAACGGCGTACCCCTGATTGTCGACAATACCGTGGCAACTCCCATCCTGATCAAGCCCATCGATTACGGCGCGGATATCATCGCCCACTCGCTCACCAAATACATGGGGGGGCACGGCAACTCCCTTGGCGGCGTGCTCGTCGATGGCGGCAATTTCCCGTGGGCCGACTATGCCGATAAGTATCCCATGTTGACTACACCCGAACCCTCCTACCATGGAGTGGTCTATACGGACGCGTTGGGTCCCGCTGCATACATCGGCAGAGTCAGGACAGTGCCGCTTCGCAATACCGGCTCTGCACTCTCCCCCTTCAACGCCTTTCTGATCTTACAGGGCATTGAAACGCTGGCCTTGCGTATGGAGCGTCACTGTAATAACGCGGTGGCGGTGGCACAGTACCTCCAGCAGCACGCGAAAATAGAATCCGTTAGCTATGGGGGTCTGCCGGACGATCCATACCACGCATTGGCACAGAAGTATTGTGGCGGTAAACCCGCATCCCTGCTCACGTTTGAAATAGACGGGGGATTCGAGCGGGCGGTGAAATTCTACGATAGTCTAGAGCTGTTCAAGCGCCTGGTGAACATCGGTGATGCCAAGTCCCTTGCCTGTCATCCCGCATCCACGACTCACCGCCAATTGTCAGAGGAAGAGCAAACCAAAGCTGGGGTTACTCCCGGTATGATACGGCTCTGCGTGGGCATAGAACATTTGGACGACATTATCGAGGATCTCGAGCAGGCTCTGGGGAAAGCTTAAGGCTGAACCGGGTCGGAAGTAGCCTACGCGGGAATAGACGTCGCCTTTGCGAAAAACAAAAAGCTACCCGTTTGTGTGTGCACTGCAGATGCTGACCGGTTAAGGCCTGTTCCACTCGCTGCTGCGAAGTTTCCGCTGCCACCGATGGGACGCGGTAATGCGGCAACGATCGACAACAGACTTGTGCGGGCCTTTGCGCGACAGACCCTTGAATACCTGCGCAGTGTAGAGAAGCTGGCGAATGTGGAGATATCGGTGGTTGCCATCGATGCATCCCGGAGCTATCGGGTTGGTCCGCGTCGTGCCTGTGAGCAGGCGATGGACCGCATGGGCATCCACTGTTTTGCCACCCCGTCGCGACAGGAATTCGATGAGATTCGTGTCAAGGTGCGACACCACCTTAACAGAGGGGGTGCACTCAACCGTCTGCCTCATTCACATCAACTCTGGATGCTGGTTGGATTTGCCCTGTTCGAAGTTCTGTCCGGGCACTATGAGTGTCTGGAGGTGTTCCCGCAGGCCATCACAAGCGTCTTGGGGGCAGCGGGCATACACAAATCCAGGGCGCAGGGATATGAACGCCAATTATCTGCATTGGCATCGAATACCGGTTGGGATGCAGAAGAATTGAGTCGGCAGCTTGGTGCCTGCGCCTATGGCCCCGGGCATGATCGGCTGGATGCATATATGTGTGCCTGGGTGGCAAGCCTTTATCCCGATAGGGTAATAGCCTGCGGTGATCCGCCGGATGATGTGATCTGGGTGCCGGACGTGGAGAAGTTCCCGGTACATGGTCAAAACTAATGCCCATCCGTATCGATACGGATGCAAACCTTAATGGCGTTTGCTGCGTCATATAGTAAACCGCTGAACTGTGGGAGCTGACCTATGCGAATCCAACCAATCCATACGACAAGAATGAACCGAACAGTAATTCCGGCTTTGATCTTCCTGGCTTTGCTACAATCAGGTATGGCCGAAGCCCGATCAATGAATGAATCTCTAGACGCAGAGCCTGGACAAAGGCTTCTGCTACGCTCGGATGTCGGCACGGTGGAGGTCATGGGTCATAGCAAATCTACCGTGGACGTGGATGTGGAAATCACCGGTCTGGATGAAGATGACTTTACGGTAGCCATAGGTAAGGACTCAGAGGGGGTGCGGATCAAAGGAGAATTCACCAGGCCCTGGCATCGACGTTGGGGGCACAAGCGGGTCATGTTCACCATTCGTGTGCCGGACGAGTTTGACATCGATGTGAAGACAAGCGGCGGCTCGATCACGGTTGAAAGTATAGCCGGCAAGGTTAGGGCAAACACCTCCGGTGGCAGCATGAGATTTGACGATATTGCGGGGAATATTAAGGCTCACACGTCCGGCGGTTCAGTGTCAGCAGATCAAATCGAAGGGGATCTGGACATGAGTACCTCCGGTGGGGGATTTAACATTGCTGGTGTGGTAGGGGATGTGGATCTCAATACCTCCAGTGGCAGCATACGAGTGGACGAAGTGTCGGGCTCAATGAGAGCTTCTACATCCGGTGGCAGTATTTCGGCTCGCTTCAGCCAACCGTTCAATAAGTCGAGCAGAATGAAGACCTCGGGGGGTTCACTGACGGTTTATCTGGTCGAGGGATCGGGGGCCGATGTGGATGCTCACTCCAGTGGCGGACGGGTGAGAAGTGAATTCGCCATCGAAGGAAGGGTGCGCAAAAACAGTGCCTTCGGTTCCATCAACGGCGGCGGTGCCAGCTTGGATCTCAATACTTCCGGCGGTGGTATCCGCATCAAGAGAATCTAGTCCGCCCACTCCTGCCTGAACGCTTTCGCCCGCCGCCACAGGGCCGCGGTTTCCTCTGCCATGGCGCGACCTTCGAGGTCCTGAGCCGTAATGGCGTAGGCGACGGCAAGGAACAGTGATCGATCCTGCATGGTGCCCATCTCCTCGAGCCACGTCTCCTCGTAGGTCCGAATGAACTCATCCGAGGCGCCACTCGAGTCTCGCATCGTCAGAAAGTCGAGGAGTGCCATCGTTCGTGCAAAGTCGACGCGCACATCACCCCTGCCCGCGTTGACCCAGTCGATCACACCCGTGATCTGCCCACCATCCACCAGCACGTTCTGAAGATGATAGTCCAGATGCACGAGTCGCGTGTCGTCGTCTGTTGCCGCGACAAACGCAGCGGCGAGGGAGGGGTCCCGTTCGCTCAGATTGCTGGCGGCCTCACGGTTGAAATCGGGAAACGTCGGGGGATGCGAATGCTATTCAAACGGGCCTGTATCTGCCCGAATTGTCGTCCGAGGTCTGCGGCACACGAAGGGTTGCTGTAGATCACTTTCTGCAGCGTGGTGCCCGTAATCCAGGACAGCACCAGCACCGGATGTCCCTGCCACATTTCTGCTGCTAGTACTTCGGGCACGGGAATCGTATCGCCAACTGTCCTGTGGATCGTCACCAGACGATCCACCATGTGTCGTTCGCGTTCCTCAAATACGCGAAGCGTCGCCCTTTCGCCTGCAGCGGTTTTGATCGTCCACACAGGTGTACCGGAATGTCCTTCCTCGAGGGGCGCTTCGATTCGCGCCGCCAAACCGATGTCGGCAAGGATAATTTCGGGGTCGTAGGCAGGCATTTCGTTCACGGTATGCCGTCTCGCATCAACGCAGCATGCTCCTGCAACATCGCCCCTGGTTTGTGTATTCAATCGCTCGGTAACGAACTACAGCCTTCCCTTTATCCAACGAAACGCTCTGTCTCGCATCAATGCAGCATCCTCCTCTAACATCACCCCTTCCGCAATCGATACATCGATGGCTTGCTCGTACTCAGCCTTGAATGCCTTTTCGTTCTTATAGCGCGCCTTCAATTCCTCGCTGGTGAAATCTCGAGCGAAACCGTATAGAAAACTGAAACGATTGCCGCCAGGTGTTCTGGTGCCTCTACCCCTGTGTTCAGCTATTGGCACGGCAAAGTCGGGCAGTCGAATGCCGCCGAGGGCATTGCCGTATTTGTCCGTTTTGATTCTTGGCCCATTGTCTTGTATGACGTTGATCCTTTCTGCAATTGGGGGTGGGGTCCCATCCTTTAACCAGATGTGCATGTGGCGAAGCGCTGCATCATAGGCTGAAGTGTATGAGTGCCAGTTGGGATTCTCCAAACCGGTTTGTAGTGATGCTTCACTACCAGGCAAAACCCGTGGAACGGTCACGTGGGAGCTGCCGCTTATCTCCCGTTCCACCTGTAGACCCGCCATAGGATCGTTGCTGCGTTTCGTTCTATCGGCTGCGACTACCCGCGCCGCCTGCGTGTACATGTCGTAGGAGTAGGCATCGCCCGGGTGGACCAGGCTGCCGTAACGCTCCGGGTCCCACTGACGCAGACCGGCGGCGGTGGGACCGGGAACGCCGTCGACGCCAATCTTCTGGGCGGAGACACCTACCCAGGTATAGCCGCGCAGGTATTCACCGCTCCCGACAGATCCCAGTTCGTAACCGGCGGTAACGTTTTGCCAGTGTAGAACCACGGTTCCATTGAAATCATCCTGCTCGATGGGGCGTACCACAAGAATTCGTGTCTTGTAGGGGATTTCTTCGCCTTTGCTGCGCACCTGCCAGCGACCATCCGGCGTCTTCTCGGTGCCCGGTTTGAACTCAAAACCACTGGCTTTGCCTTCGATGAAGTACTCCGCCATACGGTAGCCGTATTCGGCGAGATCAAGAGTCGGTGCACTGAATGGCTTGCCCTGCTTTCCACCGGTGATCGGTCCGGTAACGACAGGATTCTGCCGCGGATCGGCGTCGCAGTAGCTGTGTACGGCCAGAAGAATAAGGGTGGTGATAAGGGTGGTTTTCAATTGGCTGGTCATGTTGCATCTCTCCGTGCAATGGCGTGACCGAGTGTACATTGAATTGCCCCGTATAAGTATTGCCCTGGCAACTAATCGACGCCTCCGACCGCTGCCGCATCCTCGTAACGATAGCCCGTATATGTTACTGTCGAAGCCAAAAGAACCGTACGCACCTGCTGCCAGTGAGAGGAATAAAACGATGACGGACGCAACGACGGTGATCGCCGGCAAAGAAGGTCGCAAGAAGCTCGATCCTAAATCCTTCCGCAAAAAGACCCCCGCTGTAATCCCCGAGGGCAGCCCATGGAACGTGATCGAAGAAGCGTTCTTGAAGCGACGCAGCGTGCGCAAGTACAAGCGTAAACAGGTGCCGGAACACTATATCAAGCGGATTCTGGAGGTGGGACGGTTTGCCCCCTCCCAGGGCAACTGCCAACCGTGGAAATTCCTAGTGGTGCGAGACCGGGATATGATCGAGGAAATGGAGCAATTCGTGCTAGGGCAGTTCAAGGCGCTCGCCTCTATTCCAAAGGGAACTGACATTCCCGGCATGCATCCAGTTCCAAGGAAGCTGCTTACCGAGTCACCAGCCGGGGAGGGAATCCGGATCTTCCACGGCGCACCAACGTTGATCTTCCCGCTGATGGATAGCCGCGGTATTGGTCATCCTGAGATCGATCTCGGCATCGTCGGCACCAATATCATCATGGCAGCCTGCAGTCTGGGACTGGGTACCTGCTGGGTGGGATTTGCCGAGTCCCTCAATGCCAGCGACTGGCCGCAACGTCTCGGGGTGGGCGAACCTTACCGGCTGATCGAAGCGATCACAGTCGGTTATGAGGTGGGTAACGCCCAGGGTAATTTCGTGCACCGGGAAACCCATAAGACCACCTGGTTCGAGGGTGGGGAAAAACGGTACATCTATTAGGGGGAGTAACCATGTCAACAGAAGCCTTTGGAGAGTTGGATTTTGCCCCGAAAACGGAGCGCACGGAATTCGGTCCGGGCCATGTGGAGGTGGACGAAGCGTTGTGCGATGGCTGCATTCTCTGTTCGGTCATCTGCGCCGCCGGTATCCTCGAAATCGTCGGTAAAGGCAAGGACAAGAAAGTGCGTAAGCGCCCCGGGCAGGATAACTGCATGGCCTGCGCCTGTTGCGAAGCGATCTGCCAGCTCGACGCCGTTCGCGTGGTGCACGGGTATGACTTCGGCGGCGACTGGAAACAGTATGATCGAGGGGAGCTGTCTCCGCCGCGCCCGTTCTAGGCCGTCATGGCCAATCTGCTTATCAATGTTCATTGTCCGTCGAGCAATACCAAACGATTGAGGGATGCGCTGGTCAACGGCGCGGCCCATCCCGACCTTGCCAACATTACAGTGCGAGTCACCGAGCCGCTCAAGGCAACCGCGGATGACGTCTTCTGGGCGGATGCCGTCATTCTAGGGACGACGGTCAATTTCGGGTACATGAGCGGAGCCATGAAGGATTTCTTCGATCGAAGCTACGAAACCTGCCTTGAGAAGACCGAAGGCTTGCCCTACGCAATTGCGCTTCGCGGCAGGTCGGATGCCACCGGGGCGAAGGCAAGCATGGAGAAGATCGTCACCGGACTCAAGTGGCGAGCCGTTCAGGAACCGTTGCTGTGCATCGGAGATTTCAAGGAGTCCTTTGTGATCGAGTGGCAGGAACTCGGCCTGACGGTGGCCGCGGGGCTTGATAGCGGGATTTACTAGGATGGTTTTTCTACCCTGACCCATCGCGGCGCGGTTATCTCGTTGGGACCATTCGCTCCAGCTCATCGAACCAATTCAGGACCACCACAGCCTTCGGATCCATCTTGGTTACGGGCTTGACCATCAAAAACCGATTACCATCGGGAGCTATGTCGTAATTGCGCAGTATAAAGTCAGTGTATTCAGCAGTGTCGAAAAGCGTCCGAGGGGTGCCCAGTGTGACCGAATCGTGCTGCGTGTTCCATGGCTATATCCTTGGGATTGACCCGGACCATAGTACTCAGATGGTCCCAAAATAGCAAAACGGATAGAGCTTGATATCGTTCTCATGAATGACAGCTATCGATATATAGCGGATGTTATCTCAACACTCTTAGAGTGCGTCGTAAAACGCTTCCATGCGTTTGCGCAGGCCTGCGTCAGGAAGTTGCCCCGTCGCAGCACCAAGATTGTCGGTCAGATATTTCATCTTTGCCGTGCCGGGAATCGCACAGGTCACGGCCGGGTGGGAAACGATATACTTCAGGAATACCTGGCCCCAACTACGGCATCCGATTTCTGTTGCCCAGTCCGGGAGGGGCCGTTCCCCGACCGCCTGGAAAAGGCGGCCCCTGCCGTAGGGCAGATTTACCAGCACAGCCATGCCACGATCTGCTGCCAGCGGAAGGATCGTCTCGGCCGATGTGCGGGACGCCAGTGAGTAGTTTACCTGAATGAAATCCAGGTCCTCCTTGCGCATCATGGCGATGAAGTCGTCGTATTGACGCGGGCTTGACGTGGTCGCACCCACATACCGAAAACGTCCGCCCGCCTTCCACTCCCGGATTACCGGCAGCATTTCCTGCCACCCGGCGAGATTGTGTACTTCCATCAGATCGATGACTTTCGTCTTCAATCGCGTGAAGGACTGCTCCATCTGGGCAATTCCTGCTTCCACGCTGCGTGCCCGCACTTTGGTGGCAAGAAAGAGATCTTTACGATTGCCAATCTCATCCACCAGGTCACCCACGACGATCTCTACAGTGCCGTAGGACGGTGCGGTGTCCACAAGACGGCCGCCGATCTGTGGCAACGCACGTAACACGTTCCGCAGTGGATCACGTTCTTCAGCACCCGTACCTACATTGTAGCGACGAGCTGTGCCGATCCCTACAACAGGTATCTCCTCTCCTGTCGATGGTATTGGTCTGGTCCTCAGTTTTTGTGTCGTAATGCGAGATGTGCCGACACTGGCCGACTCGCCGGCAGCCGCCAGTGACCTGTACGGGCCGACAGCCATTCCGATTCCAAGTCCTGCACCCAGTTTCAGCGCTTTGCGCCGCGTGATCTTGTTGTCTTCGCCTTTCATCCTGCTGCCTCCGATTGGTTCTGACTACCTTGGTCAACCTAATTCCCACGGCCTTTGAGATCAACCATTTTCTGTTCATTTGACTTGCCCAGAAGATAGGAGACAAGAGCTCGGTTCCGAAAGCGGTACTGCCACGAACGACCGGACATGGCACATCGCCGTATAGGACACATGGTACCGTGCGTTTATTTTCGCTGTCTTCGATAGCAAGGAACCCACTTCCACTTCTATGCTATGGTTGCTCAGTCTGATGACTACACACTTGGAGGATCAAAAGCAATGAGACTCATAAACAACGCCACCTATATTTTGCTAATACTGGCACTTCTCGGCTGTAGTCCAACACAGGACTCCGCAGGAACTGAAGCAAAAAGCACTGTTGCGCCAAGCGCCGGCAAGCCAGAGGTCACAGCAATCGCCGAGGGCGCTCAGACAGCCGGCGGAGCAAACGGCATGCACTTCGGTCCGGATGGTCTGCTCTACATGGCATCGGTAGCCGCTTCAGAGCTGATCGCTTTGGATCCCGAGACTGGAGACGTGAAGAGACGTCTTGGTGCTGGCGATGGCGTCGTTGGTCCGGATGATGTCGCCTTTGCACCGGATGGGGCGTTCTACTGGACTTCGATCATGACCGGCGAAGTGGCAGGTTTCAAAGCTGATGGCAGCCTGGTGACAGCGGCGCAGCTTACCCCGGGTGTGAATCCGATTACCTTTTCCGATGATGGCCGCCTGTTTGTGTCCCAATGCTTTTTTGATGACAAACTCTATGAACTGGATCCTGCCGGCGTAAAGGAACCACGCCTGATAAGCGATCAACTGGGACCGGGTTGCGGTCTAAATGGCATGGACTGGGGACCGGATGGCCGGCTGTACGGCCCTCGCTGGTATGTGGGTGAGGTGGTGAGCTTCGATGTGGATAAGAATACCATGCGAACGGAAGCCACCGGCATTGCGATTCCGGCAGCGGTGAAATTCGACTCGAAAGGCCGACTGCACGTGTTGGATACCGGTTTGGGTCAGATTATTCGCATTGAGGGTGACACTCGCACAATCGTTGTACAGATCCAACCCGGGCTGGATAATTTTGCCTTTGATGACCAGGATCAGATTTTTGTGTCGAGTTTTGTCGATGGTTTTGTTAAGCGCGTCGAGGCCGATGGCAGCCTAACCACTTTACTGGAGGGGGGTATGACCGGTCCGGCGGGTCTTACCATCCATGGTGACGACATTATCGTGGCGGATGGTATGGCTGTCCGAGGATTTGATCGTAACACCGGTGCACCCGTTCCTGACAAGAGTGCCATTGCATTGGTGGATGACATGGGCGGTGCTATCAATATCACGGCAGACGGTGACAACCTGATCTTGACCTCCTGGCAATTTGGCGGAGTTCGGGTATGGGATCCAGTCAAGCGCGAGGTCATAACAAGCTTCACTGACTATGTGCAACCGGTCAGTGCCGTCAGGTTCGCAGGTGAAATCGTAGTTGCTGAGCACGGCAAACAACGGGTTGTGTCCAGCGGAGATAACCCCACCACATATGCAGCCAATCTACCTGCCCCAACAGGTTTGGTAGTGTCGGGTGAACGACTCTTTGTCACCGATCGATCCAGGGGTGAGATCCTGCAGATCGCCGAACAAGGGAAACCCCTGACTGATCCCATCGTGGTCGTATCCGGTCTGGATTCCCCCGAAGGGTTCGCCGTGTTGGGTGATGGATTTGTAGTGGTGGAGGCAGCATTGGGCCACGTCACACAGATCGCCGCAGATGGCAGTCGGACACAACTTGCTGCCTTGCCGCCCAATACTGAAGAAGCAGGTCCTCAGCAGCCGCCGTCAATGCAGTTCGATGGGGTGATTGCTGATGGACGTGATGTCTTTGTTACCAACCACAGTGAGAGGAAACTGTATCGCATTCGGTTGCAGTAGGACTACTCAACCAGCCTAGTTGGGACCGCTGCCGATGGCAACGGGAGTGAAACTACGGGCGCTTAGCGCGTCCAACGCGCCGCTGTAGCGGAATTCATCGTCGAAGTAACAGCTCAAGGTCTTGATGTGGCTCCTGGCAGAACGACTTCGGCGACAGTTCACCCGGTTGGCGTCGGCACCATATCTGGCAATGTAGCTACTGACCACTTCCTCTGCGTGAGGCATAAGCTCCTCGGGAATCTGTTCACGGACGTTGTTCCAGTATCTGCTGATTTCGGGCATGGTCGTTGCGGATGCCGCCACTCCCAACCAGCCAATTGCTGTTTCGTTATCTTGTGGCACGTCACCTCGACCCGTCAGATAGAGGTACCCCACACGTGCCTGGGCGTACTTGAAACCGTGTCTGGCGGCATTGAGCAGGTAGGGGAATGCTTCCTTTAGCTTGCCGATCCGGTAGAAGTACGAGCCCTTCCGGCGGTCTTCATAGATATCCATAATGGTCATTATCGGTATCCTGAAGTTCTTGGGTCTGGTCCCATAGACGGTGATCTCCTCAATAGGCCGATCGTCTTCGTCACGAAGCTCCACGCCCGACTGAGCCTGATCGGTTCCCGTCTCGATGTTGTCGATCCCATCTGGTGACGGATCCGCGCCCTCTGCCAGCAGATATTCCTCCACTCGCGTATTGCCTTCAGATGCCGCCGCGAGGAAAGGCGTGGACAAGCCGGAATTCGCGTCGATATCTGCTCCTTGTCTGAGCAGAAAGACCACCATTGCCACGTCGTCAAACGGGGACTGGGCCGCAGCGTGCAGTGGAATTTCCTCAGACCAGTTTCTGGCGTTGACGTCTGATCCACTCTCAATCAGGTAAAGGGTGATATCCCGGTGACCGAGGAACGCCGCCCAATGAAGCGGCAGATTCCCCTTTGAATCCCTCGCCTCCAGGAGCATGGCATCGGCCTCAACCAGCTGCCGCACCCTACCGAGATCGTGAGTCTTGACCGCATCATGGATCTCAATCATGGGATCGAGTGGTCTGTGAACGCATGCCACGATCAGTAGCAGCGCGGCAACGGCACAGAAATGGCGCCCAATAGTCGAATTGCTCCCAACCTTTGCAGCCATTCCTGACGCCGACTTGCGTTTCTCCTCTCCTCTTGACGCACAGGGCTGGTAATGTGACCGAACACACTGAGAGGAAACTGTACCGCGTTCGGTTGCCATAGTACCCTTACATGTCTGACACACAGTGTGTGCCTGGGCCAAACCCCACGGAATCGTTAGACAAATTGCGTCGTGACCGATTTGTTATTCGTCTTTAGCCTTCATGGCCATGTCCAGCGCCAGATCCCGGGCGGTCTTCGTGGTCAGCAATTGAATCATCTCCTGTGCCGCATTGGCCCCTGCTGCTTGCGCATTCCCCGCGCCCATGGTTAGCTCCGGAACCCACTTCTGTTTGCCGAATTCTTCGGCGTATTTGGCATTGACCTCTTCAAACGTGGCCAGCTTCTGGGCCAGCGCGCCATCAGCGTTTATCATCTTGCTTCTTGCTTCGGCCTCCGCGCTGGAGCGCAACTCAATGGCTTCTGCTTCCTGTCCGGCCGCCTTAACGTCTTCAACTTGCGCCAGATAGTTCTGATGATTAACTTCAACCTGACGTTGCGCATTGATTACGGCAACTTCCTTTTCTCTCTCGGCGACCACAACGGCCTTCTCCTTCTCGACCTCTTGCTCATACTTAGCCACAGCCACGTCACGTTTGCCTTCGGCTACCGCCTGCTGTTCCTGCTGTTTCGCCTTTTCGGCCTGGGCTCGTGAAGTGATGATTGCCATTTCGGCCTCTCGTTTGGTCTGAATCTGGTCAAGCGTTTTCTGTTCAAACGACCAATCATTGATGGCAAAACCGGACACGCCAAATGAATACTGGGCTATGTCGGGTGCGTTGTGTTGTGCTTGACCGGTTGACATATCGATGACCGGTACGTCTTTTTCGCGCGTCACTGCCGGCCTAGTTGTACTCCCGTCAGGGTCAACCTGGGCGGGTTCGACTTCCACCTCGGTCTTTGTCAAGACTGTACGGTATGTGCCAAATTCAAATTGATCCTCAGCCCATGAAGCAAAATCCGATCTCTTTGCTGTATAGGCTTCTTCCGATGTCATGAGCCCTGCCGTTAGATTCATGGCTTCTTTCAGGGTCGGGCGGAATATCTTGGCCCGTATGCCCTCAGGAGAGCGAAATTCTTTGTGAACCTTGAGCATCGACGTTTCATCGTTAGGCAACGCCAGACGGGCAACACCGTGGATATGGCCCTTGCCACCGTCCTGATATCTAACGGAAATAGGCACCCCGGCTTCGTCAGATGTGAACTGTTCAGTCAGGACATCCGGATATTCCCACGTTCTGCCAAACAGACTCCAGTAAAGGCCCGGCTCAAATTTGATAAACGTGTTCCCCGTCGGCCACTGAACCACCGTACGATAGCCATTGTCATTGATGCCAAACGTCATCAAGACAATTCCGATTAGCACGAATACAACAACGATTCCTGAATATTTGATTGCTACTGACAAGGACTCACTTAGTTTTTGGTTAGGCATGCTTATCCTCCTGTTTGGAATGTGATTTCACGCTTCGCCTTTGTATGCAGGAAATGGCCACTCCATGCCTATCCCTTATTATCCGTAGCCGGTCCATATTAGCCTAGCGATAGCGCTATTCAAAGTACCATGTGCCTGGCGGATTCTGTTCGCATATCGAAAACGAAGCTGATTGGAGTCCCAGACCTGGCTGAGACGTTGCCGTCCACTCCGGCAGAAGTAGTTCGAAGTCTCCTAGTGACGGCGGCTTCTGGCATAAAGTGCCGCCGACACAGATGAGCCGGATCGGTCAAGAGAGCAGACGTTCTGAAGTCGGCAGCGACGACCATCGACGTCATCGAGAGCAACCACTTCACCTGCATTCACGCGAGGCACACATAGGGCGTTCTGTTCGGGCCCCGCAAAAGGGATCGCTCACCGGCCCGCACGAGCATATAATCCGCAAGACCAGGAACATGCTTTGGGACCTCAAAGCGGTTAGACGATTTCGTTGTCGATCAGAGGAGTAACCTATGTCTGACGAACTCTACTCCCGAGTCCTCGGGTGCATGGTTGGGAATACGATTGGCGATGCCTTCGGAGGCGTGGTGGAGTTTGCCAATGCAGAGAGACTTAAGAGGATCACCGGCAAGCACTGGGCCGATGAGTTCTTACCCTATGAGAAAAGCCACGCTACGCATCCCCTGGGCGTTTGGGAGGCGGGCCCGCCGAGGGGGACCGGGACGGACGATACCCGTAACAATCAGATTTTCGTGGAGTGTGTCATCCGTAACGGTGGAATCATCAACTCCCAGTTTCTCGCCATCGAATATATACAGCGCTACCGAGATCGGCACACATTCTATCCCAGACATGCGGATCTGGCCGAAAGGCACTACGGTGGAATCTATCGCACTTCCTGTGCGTATCTGGGCATGACCGAGGCGTTGTCTGCAGATCCGCTCTGGGTGGCGCTGGCGAAGGGCAACGCCATTCCGTCCCTGTGGGGGCTGATATCCCTCGGCCTGGCCGGTCTACTGTACCAGAACCAGCCTGAGGAGGCGTATCGGAAGACGTTTGAGGTGGACTTCATGGATATTGGTTATGCCCGCGATGCGACGGCAATGATGGCCGCCATGATCAGCGTGGCTCTGGGTGGCGGCATCAGTGGCAGAGAGATGGTAGAAGTTGGTCTCGACACCGATCCGTTCGGCTACGGTGAGGGCAGGTTGATGGCGGACCGAATCCGCGGGTTCTGCCGGATCGCCGACGACGCGGAGAGCGATGAGGCGCTCATTGATGCCCTTGCCCCAGAGGTCATGCATCTGCATCCGTATGATCCCATCGACGTGCTGGGTGTTCCCCTGGCAGCCCTACACTACAGCGATGGCGACCCGATACGCACCATAGTAATGGCTGCGAATGACCGGAATCTGGACGCAGACGGTAATTTGAAGGGGCTTCGGGATGTAGATTGCACCGCCGGCGTCGCCGGTGCATTGGTGGGTGCTCTTGGCGGGATTGAGTCCTTCCCGGACGATTGGGTCAAGGATACGGTCGAGGCCAACAAGGCAGTTTATGGGATCGATCTGGAGGCAAACGCGCGGAGTTTTTGCGAATCGGTCTACTGAAATTCGGCTCACTGCATGCCTGGCTGAGATGGAGCACATAACCTAAGGAGATCACAGCATGATTCGATTCGGCGGACCCGTTTTCATGGGCACTTCCAAGGGAGCCGGCGCGGGCGAAAGCCACGGTGCTCGGGCTGACGATCCGGCCGCATTGGCCAAAGCCCACAAAGCCAAGGGGTTTCGAGCTGCGTATGCGCCGAGGGTGGCACTGGCGGACACGGACCGAATCAGAGAGATCCGCCAGGCATTCGCGGCTGAGGACATTATGATTGCCGAGGTCGGTTATTGGGAGAATCTGTTGGATACTGAACCGGACGAGAGGGAAAAGACGCGTCAGGCGATGGTCGACGCACTGGTGCTGGCAGAAGAGCTGGGTGCACGCTGCGCCGTCAATATCCTCGGTTCCTATTGTCATGGCAACGGCAATTTCAGCCATGCACCGGAGAATTTTTCCGAGAATGCGTTTGATGACGCCGTGGAAATCGCAAGAACCACGATCGACAGCGTCAAACCCAAGTCCGCATTCTTTAGTTACGAGATCTTTCCCTTCAATGTAGTCGACTCACCGGAGCAGATCGAAAAACTGCTGAGGGCCGTTGATCGACAGCAGTTCGGGGTGCATCTGGATCTGGTCAATCTCATCAATTGCCCGCGGGCGTACTGGACCAGTGGGGATATCATGCGAGAGTGCATTGAACGCTTCGGCGACCGCATCGTTTCAGCCCACGCCAAGGACGTGGCCATGCGGGAGCCCGCAATCAGTGTTATTCTGAGAGAAGTCCTGGTCGGAGAAGGCAATCTGGATATCGCGGCTAATCTGCGTGAACTCGACAAGCTGCCTCAAGAGGTCCCTTACATGATGGAGCACCTTCCTGACGAAGCAACCTACGATCTGGCTGCTAAACATATCCGCAAAGTTGCAGCAGAGGAGGGCATCACGATCTAAATGCGGAGTCACCCATTTCTTCGAAGCTCACCACGGTGCGCTTTTCAGCGTCCCTGGTCGGTCTGGACGAAGGGCTAGCTGTGATCTCTGACATGCAATGTCTCCTTGCTACCAGCAACCAGCTGGCATAATCAAAGCGCCTATCTCGCTAACTTGAAGACAGAAACTCTCTGGTGGCGTCAATGAAACGTTGCGGCTGATCGACGGTGACCACGTGCCCGGCCTCAGCAACATCTACCGACAGTAGCTCTTGTCCGCGTCTTTTCATTTCACTTAGCACTGCATCCGAGACCAACGGGCTTGCTGCGCCGCGCACCTCGAGAATGGGACAGGGTATGGATTCAATGGCCTGCCAGTATCGATTCAGCAGATCCGGGTCCGTCATGTCCCGAAGAGGGGTGTTGAATAGTTTCGGATCGGCCTTCCAGGTCCACTTGCCATCCTGCCGTTGTTTGAGTCGGTCCGATACGTCCAGGCGCAGCCTGTCGTCAGTGACCCAAGGGTTGGCCTGACGCAACATCCCTACGGCCGAGTCGATCGAATCGAACTCCATTGGGGTCGGTGGTCTCTTCCCCATCATCGCTTTGGATTCCTGACTGGCTTCAGGTCCGATATCGACCATCACGATTCGCTCTACTCTGGCAGGATTGGCGGCCGTGTAGAGCAGTGAATTCCAGCCACCCATCGACAGGCCGGCCAATACGAAGGAATCGATTTTCAACTCATCCACCAATGCAGCCAGATCCTCGACAAATCTGTTCCGTTCATAGCCGTCTTCAGCCCAATCGCTGCCGCCGTGACCCCTCTGGTCCAGTGCCAATACGTGATAATCGGCTGACATCGCCTCGGCAAATTCATCCCAAATGTGAGCTTGCCCGGTGTGACCGTGCAGACAGACTAGTGGTGTCTTGCCGTCTGTTCCCCAGTCGAAGTAACGTAACCGTACGTTATTGACCGTGATATGAAGTTCTTTACCCCGTTTTTGATGCGCCACTTTGCCCCCTCTTCGTTGTTCTAACGGACTATCGCCAAACTTGATTGTGTAGTCAAGGTCTAGCCACTTCCCGAAAACCGAATACGATCCCTGCGGCTATCACATACAGCAGCAGGAAGAACATGAAGGCTGGCGCGTAGCTTCCGGTGGTGTCATATACCCAACCGGCCAGGGGTATGCCGATGATCTGGACGGGAAACATGGCCGGTCGCATCATGCCGAGCGCTCTGCCGAAATGGGCGCGACCGAATACCTTGCCAACGATTGCGCTCTGTAGCGGTACCACGCCTCCCATGCCGTAACCGAAAGTCTCTCTACTCGGCACGCTCTTGCCAGTCACTTCAATCCAAGGCTTGGCTACGCCGCGACAGCCACCAGTTTCTCCAACTCGCCGAACCGCTTCGCAATAGAGTCCGGTCGTTGGCCACCCAGTTGCACCACCAGCCTGTCGACGCCGAGATCCCGGTATTGGCGTACCATGTCTTCGGATACTCTGAAGGGCGGCGTCATGATGATTTCAAAGTTGTCGCGGGAACGGCTCCTGGCAGCGAGGGCCTGATCCAACTGCTCGAGCACTGCTGCGGTCGTTTGTGGATCGGTGCCGAAGCCGTACCAGCCGTTTCCAAAGCGGGCCGCTCGCCTGAGCGCTGCACGACTGTGGCCGCCGATGATAATGGGGATGTGGGGTTTCTGCAGTGGCTTGGGGTCCATGCGGCACGGTTGCAGGGTGAAGTGGTCACCCGCATAGGATGCGATGGGTTCTGTCCACAGAGTCTGCAGCAGTTCCAGAAATTCATCGCAACGAGCGCCCCGATCCTGCCAGCTGTAACCGCAGGCGATGACCTCCTCCTTGCACCAGCCCACTCCCACTCCAAAGTCGATGCGGCCGCCCGACAGCCAGTCGAGGGTGGTAAACTCTTTGGCAGTGTAGATGGGATTGCGCTGCGGCAGCAGGGTAATTCCCGTACCCAACCGCAGAGCCTTGGTATTGCCGGCCAGAAACGCCAGGGTCGCCACCGTATCCAGCAGACCACCGTTCTCCGGCATGGGGATCTTGCCATCGCGGGAGCCGGGGTAAGGAAACTCCATCGTGTCGAACAGCACCACGTGCTCCCCCACCCACACGGAATCGAGGCCCAGGTCTTCCGCGCCCCTGCCGAAATCTTCAATAATCTCAGGTGTTGCCTGGGGTGACGAGAAGGCTGCGAACGTGCCGATCTTCATTGCTGTTGCTCCGTTGTGCTGTGCTGATTGTGTCAGTCCGTGGATGGTAGGGCAGTGATTCCCGGATTGGCAGGATGCGTATCGGCGACGCGTTGTGTTTGCTGGTGAAGCCGGTAGAGATCGAGGAAGTCAAAAATCAGATCGTTGACCCGGGCCGGCTCGGAATTGGTCAGAAACACGAGCCCAATCTGCAGGTCCCGATTGACCATCATTTCACTGCGCATTCCTCTAACGTAACCTCCATGGTGCGCGAAGTTTTCGTGACCGTCATAATCGAAGACACGCCAGCCAAGACCGTAATAGACGTCACCCAGCCGTCTGCGATAGCCGTAGTGGGCCTGGCGCACGGTCGTCTTCACGGCTCCCCTGTGCATCGCGTCCAGCGCCGCCGGCGGAAGCACCCGCGGCTTTTGGCCCAGTTGGGCCAACAACCATTCCTTCATGTCATCGATACTGGCGTTCATCCCTGCTGCGGGCGGAACGCGATAGTAATGATGGGTAGTGCGTACCGGCACCCAATCGTTTCGGTCGCGCAGGTGGGGCTCGGCGTGATCGTCATCCTCTATGAATGCATCCAGCCCAAACGACGCCCGATTCATTTGCAGTGGCTCAAAGATCTTCTTGGTCACGTAGCTGGGGTAGTTCATATCGGTCAGTTCCTGGATGACATCGCCGACCAGGCTGAATACGACATTCTGATAACCGTAGCACTCTCCTGGAGCGCAGACAAAATCGACCTTGTGCAGTCGTTTAATGATGCGTTGGTAAGGCATATTGTCTTCGATCAGATTGGTGTAGGCGTGTGGCATGAGGCCGCTCGACTGGGACATCAGGTGGTGCAGGGTAATCCGGTTGCCATAGTCCGCCCGTTTGAAGTGAAGGTCTTGCAGCTGTGAAACAAGCGGTGTCTGCCAACTGATGGGTTCTTCCTCGATGAGGATTGCTGCCGCGGCTGAGGCAAACGTCTTGGAAATGGAAGCGATGCGAAACAGGGTCTTGTTGGTAACCGGAGCGCTCCGGTGCTGCTGCCGGACTCCGTAGGCTTTCTGCAGCGCGACCCTGCCGTCGAGCACCACCACCAGGGCGGATCCTGGCGTGTCCTCTACGATCGGCACGATCACACTGTTTTCAAACGCTCTGACAAAGTCTCTTCGATCCGTGTCAGCGGCCATGGCAGTGGCCATGCAGAGACCGGCGAACGGTAGCATACGGCACAGCAGACGAATGGGGCTTGAGAGAAGATGCATGGCTTGGTGCTACTCAGTCAGCTCGTCAACGCATGCGATCGCCATCCTGGCGTCAGAATAATCGATCTGTTGCCGGAGCCGCTGGCGGAATTCATCTCTCTCCATTCTCTTCCCTTGTATCTGTTGTTGGGCGCTCTGCATCGTCGCGGAGGTGGCGTCGGCAGCGAGTATAACGATTCGCGTCAACTCCGTCGATGACGCTAAACAATGCCGGATTCGTGATGTAGGCCGTTTCAGGCCATGGGTGGCGGCTGATAGCCGCCGCACAGCTTCGCCAGATGGGCCGCCAGTCGTATGGTTGTAAGGTCGGCGCCGTATGGACCCACCACCTGAATACCGATGGGCAGGCCCGAACTTCCCAATCCGATCGGGGGAACTGTTACTGGCAGATAAGCCATTCCGGTCAGGATGGTCCAGCGGACAACATCTGCGTAGGGGCGCACCTCGCCATTGCAGGTGAGCGTGCGCGTGGCGAAGGTACCCTCCTGGTTGTGGGGAAAAGGCGGCACGAATGCTACCGGCATCAGCACAGCGTCGAATCTGGCGAAGAATTCTGACCATCTATCGCGTATGGCTTCTCGCGTTATATGCGCATCGAGCCACTCCCGGTGGGTGGCGTCGTTGGATGAGTCCGGTTCTAACGACTGGGCTATGGCGGCGCCGACCAGCCACATGCCAAGCCCGGTGGCAGTTGCCGGATCTATATCGGGTCGTGCGCTTCGGTCCACAGCGATGCCGGAAGCTTGCAGGGCATCTGTGGCTGCCGTAATCACCTCGAGGACCTCTTTGTCGATCGGGCAGAACGGATCGTCCAGCCAGGCGGCCACGTGCAATGTCTTTGGGTCAGGTGCGGGTGCCAGGTCGGCAACCAGCGGCCCCTCCGTGCGCTGCATGATGCCGAGCAGCAGTTCAAGATCCTCGGCGGAGCGGGCAATGGGGCCGATGACATTGATATCCGCTTCCGAAGTGCCGCCTTTTTCATGATCGATATAGCCCGTGCTCGGAACGATGCCGAAACTGGGCTTGTGTCCAAAAACTCCACAAAAGGCGGATGGAAAGCGAATGGAACCACCGATGTCCGTGCCGATCTCGAATGCGGTCAGACCGGTTGCCACCGCCGCTGCCGCGCCACCAGATGAGCCGCCCGGCACTCTGTCTGCGTTCCACGGATTGACGGTGGTGCCGAACATCTCGTTGAACGCCTGAATGTCTCCGGACCAGCGGGGAAGGTTGGTCTTGCCGATGACGATCGCTCCGGCATCCTTGACGGCACGCACCGTTGGAGCGTCCCTCGCAGGGATATTCTGCATAAGCTCTGCGGCGCCGCCGGTAGATCGAATTCCCTCTGTTTGCAGTGCATCCTTGATGGTCACCAGCAGACCGTGCAGGGGTCCGACCTCATCACCCCGTGCCAGAGTTTCATCTGCAGCATCAGCAGCGGCGCGTGCTTTATCGAAGTCTTTGGTGACGACAGCATTAAGCGACGGATTGATCCGCTCGATTCTGGCGACGATCGACTCGAGCAAGTCGCGGCTGCTCATCTCACCAGTACGTATCGCCTTCGCCTGACGGCTGGCGGACCACAGTGACGGTTCATCGCTCATCATCTCACTCCCTTTGCATCGTTGGGACAGTACACTAGTATAGGCCTTTGTCGTACACCGATCATGCGTTGCCGACCTGGGCTCCATGTGGGCTGATACCTCTGGGGTTCACGCATAGAGCAAGCGGGGGTTCTCCATCGAGGTGTGGTGTGTAATCCCAATTGTGAGGCCTGGCATGACCTTCCGGAAAATCGATTATCCAATCATGGGACAAAGATGGCTATAGTAACTGCTGTTTGGACCAGATACAGTAAGGCTCGATTCTGTCTACAGGCATGAAGGAGCGGACGATGGAAAAACTGGCGGAAGGTTACAGTCTGATCGAAGGTCCGGTGTGGTACCCCCAAAAGGGACTGGTATTCAGCGATGTGCTTAGAGGGGGTGTCTTCTGTCTCGGCTCGGACGGTAGAGTTAGCACCGTGTTTGAACACCGTCGCGGCATAGGTGGCATGGTGCTGCACGCCAACGATGGGTTGGTGGTGAGCGGCCGCAACATCTCCTTTAAACCGTTCAGCGGTAGCGACACGGTGTTATTGTTGGACCGGGACGAGGCCAACAACAATGTCGGCTACAACGACATCACAACGGATGGACAAGGAAGGATATACGCCGGTTCTCTCGGATCTAGTCCGGTGTTCGACGACGGCCGCGAACCCCAGGCGGGTGATCTGTATCTGATCGAGTTGGATGGCAGTGCCCGGGTGGTAGCCAAAGACATCCAACTGACCAACGGACTGGGTTTTTCACCGGATGGCGGAACCCTGTATCACTCCGATTCACGCCGGCAGACGGTATTCTGCTACAGCGTCGAATCGGATGGTACCCTCGGCGAAAAGCGCCCCTTCGTTAGCCCCGACACGGGCGGGCCGGATGGACTTGTAGTTTCTGAAGATGGCGCTGTCTGGGTTGCTCTTGCCGGGGGTAATGGGGTCGGTGTGTACAACGCCGATGGTGCGCTCCAAGAGCATGTCGAGATTCCGCTACCGATGTGTACCAGTGTTTGTTTTGGCGGGCAGGACCTGAAGGATCTCTACATCGTGTCGGGTTCGGACGGGGCGGGCTCCGATACAGCAGGTGCAGTGTTCAGGTGTCGAACCGAGGTTGCTGGGCTGCCGGTTCCAGTTGCGAACGTGGCACTCAAAAGTGGGAGTTGACAGCGCCGTTCGATGACCGATGTAACAACCACAAAACCAGTTGCTGCGGGTGCCAACTTCACAGAGGGGCCGGTCCACCTGCATATCATCAGACTGAGCGGTTTCATGTTCGTGGGCATGTCCGCCTCGATCCTCGCCAGCCTGTTCGAAACCGTCTTTATCGGGATCCTAGGGACGGCCGAGTTAGCCGCCGTGAGCTTCACGTTTCCGGTAGTCATGCTGGTAACCGGTCTTGCCATGGGGCTCGGCACCGGTGCATCTTCCATAATTGCCAGAACCATGGGTGCGGGTGATCGTGACAAAGTCAGAAGACTGGCCAGTCACTGCCTGATTCTGGTGATCGCTGTCATTCTAACGATGGCCATTGTCTGCAGGAGTTATTCCGAACCCATATTCAAGTTGCTGGGAGCCCAACCTGAGATACTGCCGTTGATCGTTGCGTACATGGATGTCTGGTTCCTGGGGCTGACTCTTTACGTGACCTCGATCGTGGGTACGTTTTTGATCCGGGCAACCGGCAGCGTGGTGATGCCGGGACTCATTCCTGCCATCGGTGCGTCGCTGCAAGTGATCATAACGCCGCTTTTGATTTTTGGTATGGGTCCTTTACCGGAGCTGGGGCTGGTGGGGGCAGCCTGGGCGTTTGTAATTGCCAGGACGATCAGCTTCAGCGTCACGTTGTTCGTAATCACCGTCAGAGAGAAGTTGATCAGCTTGAGTCTTGACGGGTTGATCACTTCCTGGCGGCAGATTCTCCACGTTGGACTTCCGGCAACGGCGACCAGTCTCATCATGCCCGTTTCCATGGGCATTATCACGCGCCTGCTGGCGAGCCACGGACCGGAAGTGGTGGCAGGCTTTGGCGTCGGTTCGCGCGTCGATGCCCTCGTTACCATGGTCGTTATGGCAGTTTCGATGACGACCGGGCCATTTATCGGACAGAACTGGGGTGCCGGTAAATTCGACCGCGTCCATAATGCCTTAAGTCTGACCTATCGATTTTCGATACTGTGGGGACTGTTTGCATTCGTGTTCATGCTGGTGGCAGGTGAGTATCTGGTCACGCTTATCAACGACGATCCAACGGTGGTGGAAACCGCCTCCAGTTTTCTCATCATCATTCCTCTCAGTATCGGTTTCATGGGAATCACGGCGATCGCCAGTACCTGCTTCAATGCCCTCGGAAAGCCGCTGCCGCCTTTGATACTCTCTATCTGCCGCATGTTTGTGGTGTACATACCGCTGGCGCTCCTCGGCGATTATCTATGGGGTTACATCGGCATATTCATCGCTACGTCAGCCACCACGATCTTGATGGGTATCGTCGCCTGGTACTGGAACAAGGTAATCATTGGCAGGGAGATACGGCTGGTGCAAGCCAGTGTCTGACTTGCCAAATTGATCTGGACATCAAGGTACTTCGCTAGACGTCTGAACCAGTTGTGGCGGTTCGCTAGCTGCTTCAGATCCGGATGCAGCCGGATTCACTCACAAGGCCACGGATTTTCCATCAGCTATAGCAAACTCGCCAGCAAGTCATTGGTTCTTTGAAACGATTCCCGGCCGCTTGCTCCTGCCGGGTAGACGCTGGCGATCACCTCGGTAGCGCCCGCTGAGAAATAAGCCTTCAACTGGTCCGTTACTTCCTGTTCATTGCCGACGACGGCGATTTCGCCCGCTTGGTCCAATCCTTCGGCATCCAGTTGACGACGATAGTTGAACGTCTGGCTGTACCCCTGAAAGATCTGCACGGCACGTGCTGTCGCTTCCTCTTTGTCATCATGCACGCAGACAGGTAAACCGACGATGATACGCGGTTCGCCGCGTCCTGCATCCGCTGCTGCCTTGCGAATTCTGGGGGAGGTGTTGGTCTCGACAGTCTTTTGGCCGACCATCCAGGTTACGGTTCCATCAGCTACCTCGCCCGCTGCCTTAAGCATTAGCGGTGCAAGGGCAGATATGACGACGGGGAAGGGTTGCGCGTCCGGCACCATGAAGCCCGTTCTCACCTGGTACATATCTCCCTGGAAGTCCACCCTGCCTTCATCTGCCAACGACTTAATGATGCTGACGTACTCGCGCATATGCAGAGCAGGGCGATCGTATTTCAATCCCAAGCTGTTCTCGATCCCCGGTCGATGTGACGGGCCCACACCAAGCACCAGTCTGCCGCCCGTTAGCACGTTGGCTGTGGCAGCCTGCTGGGCGACCGTGCTGGGGTGGCGCGGGTAAGATGGCACCACCGCGGTACCCAGTTCAATGCTGCTGGTCTTCTCGCCCGCCAGGGCAATGATGGTCAACGCATCGAAGGTAGCCACTTGGGGAAACCAGTAGCTGTGAAATCCCCTGCCTTCGAGGTCGACTATTTCGTCAATGACGCTGGTCAGGGGCGCGCCGCGACGGACATTGCCGCCATAGATTCCGATCTTCATGGTAGGGTCTCCTCAAATGAAGGAAATATCTTAGTGTACTGTCCCACAATTAAGTAGCCTTATTCGCTGGCCTATTTTATCCCTGGACTTCGACTGGGCGTCCCCGTTGTTCGTCCTTATCGGGGCGCCCGGCGAGGGTGCCCAACCCACGGCGTCCTCGCGCCTTGCCAGGAACAAAATATGCCGACCGAACAATGACCACTTAATTGCGGGACAGTACACTGGCACCTTTTTGGGCTGCCGCAGTCAGGCGTCATGCACCGTGCAACGGCAGGTTATTGCGCCGTGATGTTTTGCCGGCCGATCGCGGCACGGAGAATCACTTCTTTCACTTTAGCCGTCCATAACGTAAGCTCGTCGGTATCGGATATGCGCAGAGGAGAGGCAACATCGAAGGTTTTGAAGAGTGGATCACGGGTGAGATCAAGCAGATTGTTCAGAATGACCCAGACAATCGCCTGAAGCGCCTGGATGACAGCGCCATCTTTGATGAACCGCTGGTCGGCTTCGTATCAGGCGGCGATGCGATCTTCCTGCAACTGAAGCAGGTCATCGGAGCATTTCATCTGACGCCGGAAGAGGCGTTGGCCAAATACGCCGAGCGTAATGGTCATGCCCACACTGAAGCCGATGGTCTGGGGGTTATCTCCTATGTACTGCCCATTTCGGAGCAAACCCGAAAGGAAAATGGCCGCTCGAAAGAGCGACCATCCGAACGCTGGGCAAATACTCGGTTGTTCGGTGAAGAATTCAGTCGCAAACTGCAATCCCAGATCGTGGCTCTACTCGAGGCCCGGGGATTTCAGGCGGTCGCGCCGGAACTGGACGATGAACTTTTTCGCGTCTTCCTGGATGAGAAGGTTGGTTGGACCTCTGTCTGGTCACAACGTCACATAGCGTTTTCAGCCGGGCTCGGCACTTTCGGTCTTTCTGACGGTTTGATTACGTCAGTTGGCAAGGCGCACCGGGTGGGCAGCGTGGTGGTCAATCATCCGCTTGAGTCATCGGAACGACCCGATGACATCCATCGTGACTGCCTGTTCTACCGGGGTATCGATTGCAGAACCTGCAAGAAACGCTGCCCCGTGGGTGCGATCGATGACAACGGCCACGATAAGAAAGCCTGTTCTGAGTTCGTCTTTCAGCAGATCCCCATCATCAAGGAAAACTACGGCATCGACATCTATGGATGCGGTCTGTGTCAGACCAATGTCCCCTGTGGCAAGGGAATTCCCAAGAGCGCTAAAGGGTTTGCGGCCAACTGACGGCTCGGGCAATGCAGATCAAAGCCCGCACTATTCGCGACCGGATGGTAAGGGCGGCCACCCACAAGTGGCCGTGATCCAGCGCCAGAGCGTTCTGTCCGGGCGACTGCACCTTTGAGAAAACGGCTTACAGTATCTGCGATCCTGGCGTTGTTGGTGGTTCTCTTCGTGCTGGTGTCGGCCGACGAAGAACTGGTGCCGGAAGTAGCTGCATGGTTGGCAAGCCCACCCGAAAGACCAATGGACGTAGACAACGGCTACATCTATTTCATCGGCATACTTGCCAGGGAACAGGATGATCCTCTTCAGGTTGGCCTGCAGGCCATTGGTTCATTAGCTGAGCGTCGCCGGGAACCGGTCTTTTTCATCTCGTCAGAATCCGAGGAGTATCCGCCCTCCCGCCGGCTGGACCTCCCCCGAGGCGATCCGTTGTGTGTGATAGGGAGCCCGGGTTGTCTGGAGCATATGCTGCTCCAATCCGACAAACTAGAAACGTTGATTGACAGCAACCTGGTATTGCTTGACCGGTATCGATCCTTCCTTCGCCATTCGCACTATACGACCTTAACTGAATCGTCGGCAGATGATATCGACATACCATACAACGCAATAACAAGAGTCAATAGATTGCTCCATGTAAGTGCGGTCAAGCAACTCATTGATGGAAATCATAGAAAATTTGCAGCAACCTTAATCGATGACATTACCGCTAAGAGATCTTTGCTTGGTAAAGCGGACGATTTCATTCTGAAGATGACCTTAATCTCGGCGTTAGCGGAAGATTTCAGACTGATTTCTCAGCTCTATAGCAAGGGCCTCTATGGACAGGGCCTGATCGACCCGGATGACAAGATCTTTGCCGACTTTTCCAAAAGCGAAAGATCCTGGGAGCTGGCCATGAAGAGACGGTTCAATCGGCATGCCGACAAGGTGTATAAGTTCTTTGACGGATTGGATCTGTCAGAAGACGGCATAAATCCCCTGGCGTGGCCGGTGGCTCTACTACACAAACCCAATAAGACGCTGAATGACATCTACCCGAAATTTCACAGAAATTATCAACTGTCGATCATGTCGCCCAGTCAGTTTATGGACAGCAGCAGGAATCCCGCCGATGAAAGTAACATCTTCACCCGCAGCAATATCATCGGCTCGATCCTGAACAGAAAGGCAATGGTCAGCTACCAGGGATATATCGTCGTGATGAAGGACATCGAGTGCTTTATTAAGCTGGTCAAGATCAGGCTCTCGCTACCTGCTGAGATTACCGGCAACAGCATCGACTTTGATCAACTGGCCAACTCGGTAGATATACGCAATCCCTATAACGGAAAACGACCCTTCATTGCCGCGCAGTCTGACAGATTCTGTTTTTCGTCCAGACCGTCCCGAAACGGGCTCGATCGGCTCTGCGTTGACATTTGAGTTTTAGCCCCATTTCGTTGGCTATCGCGTATCATGGGGCGCCATGAAGTCGCAGTGGGACAGGTTCGATAAGATGATACGCCCCGAGGGGCGTATTTTTTATGGCTGGCGTATCGTGCTCGCCAGTGCCGGCATTCAGCTCCTTGCCGGTGTCTTGTGGATGCAGTCATTCGGGGCCTATACGGTGCTGCTGCAAAGGGAGTTTGGCTGGAGCAAGGCGGTTGTATCAGGTGCCTTTGCCCTGACGCGGGTGGAGAGCGGCTTGCTTGGCCCGTTGCAGGGCTGGTTGGTGGACCACTTCGGGCCGCGCGCGATTCTGCGCATCGGCCTCATCCTGTTTGGTGTGGGTTTTATGCTGTTCAGTCAGGTGAATTCCATTTTGTCTTTCTATCTCACCTTTGCCTTGATTGCAGTTGGCTCGAGCCTGGGGGGATTCGCCACCATCATGGTGTCGATCGTCAACTGGTTCAGTCGTCACAGGGCAAAGGCAGTATCCATTTCTCAGCTTGGCTTTTCCATGGGGGGACTGTCGGTGCCCATCGTGATCCTCTCACTGGAGTTATTCGGCTGGCGTGCCACGGCTTTTGGCTCCGGCGTCATCGTCATGCTTGTTGGGTTGCCCTTGGTACAGGTGGTTCGCCACAAACCCGAGGACCGCGATGAAGTACCGGATGGTATTCGATCTAATGATGAACCCACTAACGATACAGATCGACCGCGCGTCCAGGCCGACAGGGACTTTACGGCGCGAGAAGCGATGCGCACCAGAGCATTCTGGCTGCTCTCCCTCGGTCACGCCTCTGCGTTACTGACTGTGTCTGCTGTAATGGTGCATCTGGTACCCCACCTGACAGAGGGGCTTAACTTCTCGCTGGCTGAGGCGGGCGCGGTCGTTGCACTGATGACCGCCTTCCAGATGTTGGGCCAGATTTGTGGGGGGTATCTGGGAGATCGCTTTGATAAAAGGTACATCTGCATCGGTTGTATGATCGGGCACAGCTCCGGGCTACTGCTGGTGGCCTTTGCCGGCTCAACCATGATGGTGATGACCTTTGCCCTGCTGCACGGTTTAGCCTGGGGTATGCGTGGCCCTCTGATGGTGGCACTGCGCGCTGACTACTTCGGACCGTCCTCGTTCGGCACCATCATGGGTTTCTCCTCCCTGATCGTGATGTTCGGCATGTCCAGCGGCCCCATCATCGCGGGCTATATGGCGGATGTTACCGGAAATTACCAGGGTGGCTTGGCGCTCTTGGCGTGTTTAGCTTTTTCCGGATCTTTCTGTTTTCTGCTGGCAAAGCCGCCTCAACATCGAACGGTAGTCAAGACTTCAGACCACCCTTAGATCCGCACGCCTGTTCGATGTCGTTCTCCCTTGGGATATCTGATGTACAGCGTCTGCACGTGCACCTATAATACGTGACGGCAACACATCACCATCAATTAGCTACTAGATATTTCCTGCCAGGAAATGAGGAAAGACTATGCATCTAAAATCAGGAACGCTTCTATCAGTTGCGTTTGCAGTCTCGACTTCGGCAACATTGCTACCATCCATTGTGCTGTCAGAAGACAGCGGCGTGATGGAAGAGATCGTGGTCACAGGTACCCGCAAAGAGGGCTTGTCCCCGACCGAAACGCTGTCACCGGTTGACGTTATCGGCGGCGAAAGCCTTGCCAACCAGGCTGCCTTTGACCTTACTGATGGATTGACCAAAATCGTGCCGACGATCAATACTCAACGATTCCCGATCGCGGATGGAACGGCATTCATCAGACCCGTCACACTGCGAAACCTGTCACCAGACCAAACACTGGTCCTCGTTAACGGCACCCGCCGACATCGGTCGCCACTGGTCAATCTGCAGTTGGCACCACTCGGCACGGTAAACCAGGGATCGCAAGGTGTCGATTATTCGGCGTTGCCCGCCGCGGCGATCGAACGGGTTGAGATCTTACGGGATGGCGCATCGGCACAATACGGGTCGGATGCCATCGCAGGTGTGATTAACGTCATCCTCAAAGATGCCAGTGAGGGTTTTTCTGTTTCTGTCCAGACGGGCGAGTACTATGAAGGCGATGGTGAGAGAACCACCTACGGCTTCAATGGTGGTATCGCACTTGGGGACAGCGGTTTCTTGAATGCTACCGTTGAGCGGTCAACTTCCGACACGACCTCCCGGGGAATTGCCAGACCGGATGCAGCATTTGTGGCCAGCGTCGTCGGAGCAAGCCAGGTTCCCCTCGGCGGACTCGGTCAGCGCTGGGGAGACCCGGATGTGGAAACGACAAAGTTGTTCGTCAATAGCGCGTTTCGCCTCTCAGATGCGATCGAGCTATATGCAAACGTCAGCTACTCGGACAATGAAACCGTCTCGGATTTCTTCTATCGTGGACCGGTGCTCGATCCTTCCCAGGAATTCGATGCACGAACGACCCTGCAAATCGATACAGATGGCGATTTCCTGCCAGACGCGGCTCCCCAATCACTGATTGACAGTATTAATGCTGCCGGACTGACTCCGAGTAACTATGTCACCGCTGATGCAACCAGTGCCAGCGGATTTGTGCTGCGTAATCCGATTTATACCTTGTTCCCCGGCGGTTACAATCCAAACTTTGGTGCCGACATTAGGGATTACGCCTACGTTATTGGTGCCCGTGGTGAATTTGCCGGCGGCATGAGCTGGGATGTCACGTTTCATAGGGCTGAAGGTGAAGCAGAATACAAGATCTCAGAGACCATCAATCCCAGCCTGGGTAGTTTGTCGCCGACGAGTTTTGGTCCCGGGGAGCTGACACAGGAGGAGTACAGTCTGAATATCGACCTGGTCAAGCCATTGGACCTGGGCGATCTCGCTTCACCCCTCAACGTGGCATTTGGATTCGAATGGAGAGATGAGACCTACGATATTGGTGCCGGTGAACTGGCATCCATTGAAGCGGGTCCAACGGCCGCATTCTTCGGCGTAGGATCAGATGGTTTCCAGGGATTTCCGGTCGAGTCAGCGGGCAGTTTTGTAAGTGAGAGTTTTGCACTTTACCTGGACCTGGAAGCCGATGTCACTGACAATTTCTCAGCCGGTGTCGCGGTTCGCTACGAAGACTTTGACGAGTTCGATTCCACGTTTGACTGGAAAATATCCGGTCGTCTGCGTGTCAACGAGAACTTTGCAATTCGTGCAACCGCCAATACCGGATTTCGCGTCCCCACCCCGGGCCAGGTGCATACCCTTAATATTACGACTACGTCAGACATTAACGGTAACCTGATCCCCAATGGGACTTACCCGGTTGATCACCCTGTTGCATTGTCGTTAGGTTCAAAATCTCTGGATCCGGAAGAATCCACCAGTTTCACTTTGGGTGCAATCTGGGTACCCATGGATAATGTCAGCATCACGCTCGACTACTACAACATTACCATCGATGATCGACTGGCACTCCTAAACAATACAATAGGTGCCGCTCAAGTAGCTGCCCTGACTGCATCGGGCGTCGCCAACGCCAACCTGCTCCTGGGAAGCAGCGCCAACTTTTTCGTCAATGGATTTGAATCTAAAGTGACGGGCGTTGACCTGGCTGTCAGTGCTGACTTTGAAGTATTCGGTGGCGAGCTTACTGCGGCCCTGCGTCATAGTTATAACGAACAGGAAGTCAGCGATATTGCCGCCGGTACTATCAATCAGTCCCGCGTCTTTGATCTGGAGAATCAGGTTCCACAGAATCGCACAATTCTGAGCTTCGACTATCGAACCGGCGGCCTGTTCAGTGCAGTAGTCCGCATCAATCGCTATGGCGACTGGGATTCGACCGGCGGACTGTTCAGCCCAGGTGATGCCTCAGACGCATCGTCCTACGATGCTGCGACGCTGGTTGATGTTGAAGCGACCCTCACATTCAACCAGAACTACAGACTCACAATAGGCGCAGAGAATGTCTTCGATGAAGAGCCCGGTAGGGAAAAGGATGGCGTTCTGCAGTTCCTCGGGATCACTAATTCACTGACATCTCCCTATGGATTTAATGGTGGGTTCTGGTACGTGAGACTTTCCGCCGACTTCTAGACCTGTCAATGGAATCAAACCGGCGCCTTCGGCGCCGGTCTTCCATTCGGACGATTGTTGAAAACCCTGAGGGACACGCTTGACCTAGCCGACGACTTGACACAGCAGATGTTGAGTCGTAGGGAGATAGTTGTGCTAACCTGCTTATAACAAGGATAATGGCCGGTCTAGACGGAAGTTCAATACTGAGACTTAGTCAGATGTATCTATGCCCTGGTCAATATGCGTCCAGAATCAGATGGCCCTTCGGCCTCAGCTTGTTATTGTTTGCCTCATCACTGTCTCCTCTTGCCAGTGAATCCGCTCCTTCCAGGGTCACCATTGGACCGTTCAGCAGTCAGGAATCAATGGCACAGGTCCATCCAGTCCTGCAACGTAATCGCATCCCATTTGAAACAAGACTGACCTCGAAGCGCGAATCGCTTGGATTCATCGTTGTTACCCCTGTTCAGCAAAATGCACAAGACGGTCAAGAATTGACCCGTGAATTGTCAGAGGCACGAGAATTGGTGGACGCAGAGAGCGCTGCGAGAGTCGACACCGAATCCAAAGTAGAGCAATTAACATCAGAACTCGGGCAAGCAGAGGAGCGGCTGCAATTTGAAGCAGATACACGTGCAGCAATGGAAGCTGAGGCAAAAGTCAAAGCAGAAGAACGTGCAGCAGATCTCGAACGCACCGAACGGGCGGCGACAGTGGAAGCAAGTATCCGTCAGCAAATTGAAAAGAATACACGAGATAGAATCCAAATCTTGTCAGCAAAGTTAGCAGAAGCCGAATCACAAATTCAGTCGGAGTCTGAGAAAAAAGCCCAGCCGGTACCCGAGGAGATTGAAACACTCAAATCAGAACTGAGCCTGGCCGCTCAGAAACTGGAATCGCAAAGTGCTGTAAGAATTGAATTGGAAGCCTCGACCACCAGCAGATTGAAGAGCCTGTCTGAGGAGCTTGTACAGGCAGAAGAGCTGGCTGAAAAGGAAGTGGGCATAAGACATGAAGTGGAAGCCGAGCTCAAATCGCGCATAGCATCTCAATCCGCTGAGTTGGCTGAAGCCAAAGACAGACTCGAAACTGAAACTGAAGCGAGAATTCAGAGCGATGCTGAACTACAAGTACAAACCAGATCCTTGGCTGAAGAGTTGGCTCAGGAAAGGGAACGAGCGGATTCTGCAGCCGAAGCAAAAGACCGGATCGGAGAACAGGCAAAAGTACAGGTTGAGGAACTGGCTGGTCAGATCGAGTCCTTAAAACAGCAAGCACTTGAAGGGGCGTCCGACAATCATCAAAGAGAACAAGACGCCCAGGCAAGAATTGAGGCATTGACGACCCAACTTGCACAAGCAGAGACCAAGATTGCCGAAGAGAATCAGCAGTACGTGGAGCATGACGGCGAGGTCCATGCCGAGGTGGCACAAGCAAAAGAGCAGATTGCTTCTCTTGGTAACGAACTTGCGGAGATTAAGGAGGAACTGGCGAAGCAAGCTGATGCTCTTGTAAACGATCTGGCAAAGGCGATGCGCCAGGTTCAAATGCAAGAACGATTGAGAGTGCAGGCAGAAGAGCTCGCTGAGGAGAAGACAAACGCACTGGCGAGCGCTTTGATTGATCTTGAGAAACACTCACAGGCAAATGACAGCGCACAGCAACAGGTGAAAGAGCTGCGACGACAACTGGCAGAATCGAAACGTCTTGCCTCTCTCGCTTCAGATCAAACGGACCCGGACCCGGAACCTACAGAGCCAGGTTTCCAGCCATTGCTCAATGACGTTGCAGACGTACCGGCAGAACTCAGAGAGCCCATCCGGTCTAGCGAAACGACTGGCAATCCGGTAATGCGAAGTATGCTTGAACGTTTTGTGACTAATCTGAACCAACAGCTAATCACCATTGAGGCCGCACATGAACGACAGGACTATGCTGAAGTGGCAAGCTCATGTCGTTTGTTAAAGGGAGTAGTTCACTCGATGGGATTCAAGGATTTAGTCGATCCGGTGAACCAACTAGACAACTTGCTGCGTGATAAACAGTATGGTCATTTGTCTGCAAAGATCGATGAATTATCGCAGTATGCACTGCGGATCATGATGGATGATGACGCCAATATTGAGCCGAGCGCGGGCAGTGAACCCGTTGTCGGAGAAAAGGCAGAACAACCCGGCAGAGAACCCATCCTATTCAAGGTGCCGGCTGATAATCAGAGAAAAGAGGAACTGTCAGAGAATTTCATATTCAAGTTAGGCACTGAGATTCTTGAAATGGAATCTGCCTGGCGCAAAGAGGACTATTCCGAACTGAAACGTTTATGTCGTTGGGCCGTGAAATACGCCAAAACTCTGGATTTCCATGAAGTCGTCCAGGCAGCAACTGAACTGGAACAGGCCGTCGCCCGGGTTGATCGAAGTGACATGGCCGCCAAGATTGAGTCTCTGGGATCACTGTACTGTCGTATTGAATTGGTTCAGGAATAATCGAGTCACCCGATACGATCGCTCCCCTGGGAATTATCGAGCCTCCCACGACCCAAAGGTCAAGACTCAGCGCTTCGCCCAGCCTATTTGTCCTTGTGGACGGCCCCGAACGCCTCTGCATTCGAGAGCAGGTCTGTCATTCGGGTCAACGTCAGGCGCTGCCCTTCGACATCGTTGGGTCGTCCGACGGTTGCGCCAATATTGAGCCTTCTGATGACCTGACGAGGTGGCCTTGCCGGCGTGCTGAGCCCCGGCATGACGCTGACCAATACTGTGGCAATCCCGGCCGATTCAAGTCCGCGTGCAATCAGACTCACGGTCTGATGGCAGACGGGTCAGCTTGGAACGAGTAGTACCGCCTCGACGGCATCGGCTTTGAATGCTGCGATGATCTCGGGAATGGTTTCCCGGATCAGCGGTGCGGCGTTGGGCTGAAGCCCCATCAGAACCAGCGTATCCGGTGACAGCGAACCTATGCTGCCTTCGGAGACGAGTTCACTCAGTCGATCCAGGGGCAGGTTGGCATTGAAATCTTCCTTGGCATACTTGTGATCGTAACCTGGGTGATTGATCTTCAGTTTGCTGCGATCGACATCAACCGGTATACGACGAAACTCAGGTACTTCGTCACCAAACGTGGGATAGCCTCGCATGGGTTCCTGTTCGCCTTCTATACTGTAACCACCAGTCGTTAGTAAGCCAAATCTGGCCTCGCTGACTGGTTTGCCCAGTCGCCCAAACGGATCACCCTCGGTGGTAAACCAGGGATATTTCGCAAATGCGACTTGCCCTTTGCCCTCGCCAAACAGAGGTTTGGCAAACTCGACCCATTCACTGAATGGTTTCTGCCAGCTTGCTATGCTCGATTCATCGCTCATCTTGGTGCTCCTTCTACAATTATTCTAGTCAACCAACGTAAACCGGTTGCATCACCTTGCGGCGATGTGTCTACCGTCTTACGCCATTTTCACGCCGACGTGGACGATGACCGCTTGTAATCAGGCCTCACTCTCCATCCAGTCGCCGGAGTCCATGTTCATACAAGTTCACGCAGGTGTTTCAACCCTCGATTGAGTTTACGCGAATTGCTTACCGCCAGTTCGGAAATACACCGTTGCCGATGTGACTTGTCCGCAAACAGCTGCAATGCGTTTTCGAGATCTCGTTTGATCACGTGCCCATAGGCTGATTCTGCCAGTTCCATGCCTTCGCTGACGGATCTCTTGGGCCAGCTGGCAATCATAAAAGCAAGGTCGATTAGATCCCTCGACCTGGTAGAAGTGTCGTTACCCCGGTCCGAATTTGCAAGTAGTTTTTCTGCCAAGCAGGATGCGTGGCTGAGCGATGCAACCGGGACTCCGTCTATCGTCATGCAATCGATACTGATCCGTCCTTCCGAGATGATCTCAAACTTCACAGGTTGTCCGGCCACGTCTACAAAAGTACGAATGCCATACATATCCGCTCGTACCTCTCGCCAAAGTGGTAATGCTCCGCCGATTTCTCCAAGTGAAGAATCACTGATCGTACCGCGGAGCTTGCGATAGCCGTCTCGGTCCGCACACATGAAGTCAATATCCATGGACTCGCGGTATTCACCAAGTTCCAGGACGATGCGAGTGCCTCCGCCGAAGTAGCATCCGCTGGATTCGAGGAACGACGCATTCAGGTTTTCCAGGGCCCGCAGAACTGTTCGATGTCGAGGACGGGTAAATTCAGGCATTGATAACGCCTTTTCCGAATTCCGAGCTTAGCGCAGTGATCAACTGCCTCTCACCGACATCAAGAGCGTTCTCATCAATGAATCGCCAGTTTCCTTCGTAGAGCGAGAACGCGTCCGACCTGGTGATGTGATCGCTGTGCCTGGCCCAGCAAAGTAGATGCAGTTGTGGGTAATCTTTCACGTTTAGCACTTCGATTTGAATGAAGTGTTGAAGACGGTCGATGAATCTCTGATCGCGCATTCCTGCTTTCAGTTTCTCTAGTTCCTGCATTGGCAGACGAACCTGGTAAAGCCCCATGCCGGTTTCCCGCTCACGCTGTCGTTGGCGTCTCTTTGCTTCGCGCAGTTGTGTCGGTCTGTCATTCAGCATCATGAACACTAAGTTAGGTGTGTTGACATGTCATCATAGCAGATTGAAACAAAGTGTGCGAACTCGTGCTCTTGTGGCGAACCCACGGGTGGCCCAATAGCACTCCCACCGGGTTGCGCCTTGTCTTGGCCTGGGCGGCTCCGATATCTGGTAAGCTCTGAACCCATCAATTCTGGGTAGACGGAGTACTGGACCCCATGACCAGGTTCGACGTATCTCTGGATGACAAATTCGACCTTTCGAAGAACCGTGTTTACATGACGGGGACACAAGCGCTGGTGCGGTTGTGCCTTGAACAATCAGCACGCGATACGGCAGCCGGGTTCAGAACGGGTGGCTATGTCACAGGCTATCGCGGTTCGCCTCTCGGCAATGTGGATTTTCAATTTCACGCTGCGCAGAAGCATCTTGCTCCCAGCAATGTCGTCTTTGAAGAAGGTCTGAACGAAGACCTGGCCGCCACCGCCCTTTGGGGCACGCAACAGGCCGAATTGCGCGGCGAGGGGAAATTCGACGGAGTCTTTGGCCTCTGGTACGGCAAGGGCCCGGGTGTGGATAGATCAGGCGATGCACTTCGCCATGCCAATCTTGCCGGCTCCTCAGCGTTGGGGGGCGTTCTGCTGTTGATGGGCGATGATCACACCTGCGAGAGTTCTACCACTGCACACCAAAGCGAATACGCATTGGTCGACGCGCAGATTCCGATCCTGAATCCTGCCACGGTTGCGGACATCCTGGAATTTGGATTGCACGGCTGGGCGCTGTCCCGGTTTGCCGGTGTCTGGTGTGGCATCAAGGCTGTAAAGGAAAATATTGAAAGCTCGGGGACCGTTGAAACCGATCTATCCCATATCAACCCACAGATTCCCACTGATTTTGACCTGCCCGAGGCAGGGCTGAACATCCGCCTCGACGATCATCCAACCGTCCAGGAAACCCGTCTGCACCGCTATAAGATGGATGCTGTACGAGCCTATGTTCGAGCCAATAGCATGGACAAGGTCACCATCTCCGGTGGCGAAGCGCCTGCATTGGGAATCATAACCGCTGGGAAATCCTACCTGGATGTCCTGCAGGCGTTGGCTGAATTGGGAATAGACGATGCAGTGGCGAAATCGCTGGGTGTCACTGTCTTAAAGCTCGCCATGACGTGGCCGTTGGAACCCAAGCGAATACGCGATTTTGCCAGAGGCCTGAACCAAATCATCGTGGTAGAAGAAAAACGCGGTTTGATCGAAGACCAGCTGCGAACCATTCTCTATAGCTCACCGGAGCGGCCAGACATAGTCGGTAAGAAGACGGAACAAGGGCATCTCCTTTTCCCCGCTGAATTGGCGCTAAACCCGGTCCACATTGCATCTGAAATCGGCGCCCGCTTGCCGGCATCAACCGACGCCGTGACCGGTACGATCAGCGCCAGACTACAGGACATCAACGCGCGCCTGAAGGACGAGCGCGCCGACTTACCTGTGGCGCGTGGCCTCGGGTTTTGCGCAGGCTGTCCCCATAATACGTCTACCAAAGCGCCCGAGGGAGCACGCAGTTTTGCCGGCATTGGCTGTCACTACATGGCCCAGGTCATGGACCGCGGGGTCCAGGGCTACACCCACATGGGGGCCGAAGGATCCAACTGGATCGGCGAGGCGAGATTCTCCAACCGCGATCACGTCTACCAAAACCTGGGCGATGGCACCTTTAATCATTCAGGCCTTCAGGCTGTGCGTGCCAGTATAGCGGCCGGCGTCAATATCACCTACAAGCTGTTGTACAACGACGCGGTTGCCCTGACGGGAGGGCAAGCCAATGACGGCGGTCTGGACAGCTACACGATAGCAGCCGAACTAGCGGCCGCGGGTGTCTCCAGGATGGCGTATGTCACGGAAGAGCCGGCGCGTATCGAACAGGCGCGTCTGCCTCGAGGAGTTGCCTTGTTTCATCGACGCGACCTCATGCAGGTCCAAGAGGACATGGCGCGCGTCACGGGCACCACTGTAGTTCTGTACGATCAGACTTGCGCAGCAGAGAACCGCAGACGGCGCAAACATGGCCTCGCGCCAGACGTCGACAAACGTATCTACATCAACCCATCTGTTTGTGAGGGCTGCGGCGATTGCGGGGTGCAATCCAACTGCGTGGCGATCCAACCACTGGAAACCGATCTCGGGCGTAAACGCGAGATCGATCAGTCTGCCTGCAACAAGGATTTCTCCTGTCTCGATGGTTTCTGCCCCAGCTTTGTCACCGTCAACGGCGCCGTGCTTCGTGTACAGGAAGTCTCTCTTACGGATCTGCCGGAGGTGCCGGAGCCTGTGACAAGACCCAGCTTCGATGCGCCCTATTCGATTCTCGTCAACGGCATTGGCGGAACCGGTGTCGTTACAGTGGGTGCATTGATCGGCATGGCCGCACATCTGGAGGGCCGCGCCGCCGGCCTTATCGACATGGCTGGTCTGGCGCAAAAGGGCGGCTCGGTGTTCTCCCATATTAAGCTGGCGCGCTCCCCGGCCGAGATCAACGCCATTCGCGTCGGGTCTGGTGGCGCGGATCTGCTGCTGGGCTGTGATCTGTTAATCAGTGCCACAAATGCTTCCCTGTCGACCCTGAACCAACGGTCCAGCCATGCGGTCATCAATTCCCACGAGCAGATGCCGGGCGAGTTTGCCCGCCAACGGGATTTCCATCTGCCCCTGACCCTAATGCAGCAGCGCATCGAAACGGCGGTGCCGGCTGGACACTTTGCCTGCGTGAACGCCACGCAAATTGCCAGGCAGCTTCTCGGCGACAGTATTGGTGCAAACTTGATTATGCTGGGTGTTGCCTATCAGCTGGGTCTGCTCCCGCTTTCGGCGGATGCCCTGTTACGAGCGATCGATCTCAACGCTGTGGCCATACCACTCAACAAGAAAGCCTTTGCGTTGGGGCGCCAGTGGGTGCATTCCCCGGAGGTCGTGCTGGCACTCTTACCAGAAGCAGCTCCTTTAGAGCCACCATCCCTGGACGAGATGATTGCCGACAGAACCAAGCGTCTGATCGACTATCAAAGCGCAGACTACGCCGCCCGTTACAGTGACCTTGTTGCGCTCGCGCGCAACACCAACGACGAGATTGCTCGGGCCGTGGCACAGTACTTCTACAAGCTGATGGCCTATAAAGATGAATACGAGGTCGCGCGCCTTTACAGTACTGACAGTTTCAGAGTAGACCTGGCGCAGACCTTCTCTGATGTTGGTAAACTCCAGTTTCATCTGGTCCCACCACTCCTTGTCAGACTTGATCCCGTCACGGGCAAGGCCAGAAAGATAACCATGGGACCGTGGATTCTGCCGGTATTTCGATTGCTTGCCAAAGGCAAACACCTGCGTGGCACGACCTTTGATCCCTTCGGCTATACGCTCGAGCGGCGTACGGAAAGGAGGCTGATTTCGGATTATGAAGCTTTGGTGACCGAAGTCGCCGACAATTTTGAAGCCGTGGATCAGGATGCGGCCCTCGCCCTTGCAGAATTGCCCGATCAGATCAGAGGATTTGGCCATGTGAAGTTGGCAAGTATTGAAGGCATCCAGGAAACCCAAACGGCTTTGACGAAGGCACTCTATTGCCGCGTTGAAGAGAGTTCGTGAACTTCAGGCTGAGTCTTCTTGCCTTACGCGCTGACGTCGTCTGGTATCCCCAGTTTAGTTCCGTTAGCAACCTGCAGTAGCTCGATAACGACTCTGGAATTCTCTGACAGGCGGTATACTACCTGCACGGTCATACCGACCGTTAGTAGCATAAAGGAGCCGAAATTGCTGCCAACTAATCTGACCGATGGATGATCATACCCTTCAATTCCGCTGAAACTGTAGCGATAGCCACTGATCACCACGGTCCGCGTAGCGTGGTCCATCAATTGGATCATACCGACTCTGGTCTGGGTATAACCGCTGGTGATTGTGTTGCGATCCATTCGCTAGGATGGATGAGACTCTGGTGACCGAGGCCCTGGATCGGTTCAGAACCGCGCGTCAGGACGCTGCCCTAACCATCAGGTTGGCAAGTGTGGCAGCGATCCACGGTACCTGCTCGGTCTGCGCGAGAGCATTCCATAGTGGTGCTGGTGATCCCGTAATTTCTCCTGACCCAGGCAGGGCCGGCCCATCATGGAAAAATGCCGACAGGCGGGCAGCAGCAACGATAGATTTTGACGAAAGTGGCGTTTATGATAGCCATACTCGCAGATACAGATACGTTGAATGAAGGTCAATCCGATATTCTTGGATTATGTGCTGCCGAAATCCTCGCAAGCGTGACAACTCGGTTTTGACCAAGTGGGAGTAATGAGATGCCAAGCACCTATGCCGCTGGAACGCATGTCGGCACAAGAGAACAGAATGAAGACTCCTTTGTCTGCGACCCGGGACATGGATTGTGGTTCATTGCGGACGGTGTTGGTGGACTGGATTTGGGTGAAGCTGCCAGTGCGATATGTGCACATACCGTTGCCACCATGATATCGTCCGGTCAGGGCGTGAATCAGTCGATCGAGGCAGCCCATGTAAGGATCAAGGAATATTCTGATGCTGAAGCTAACGGCGTCAATATGGGAACCACGCTTGTACTGCTCCTGTCTCACGGCAGCCGTTACAATGTGTTTTGGGCGGGGGACTGTCGGGCATATCTCTTCGACGGGACGCTCAATCTGATAACACGAGACCACACGCACCTTCAGACTCTTCTTGATGCCGGTGAACTCACTGCTGAACAAGCGGTTGATGATTCGAGAAAATACGGCATCACCAAGGCACTGGGTATTCAGGAGCTCAACAATGTTCGAGCGGATAGCATGAGTGAAAAGTGGCAGTCCGATCAGAAGATTCTGATGTGTAGCGACGGACTACATGGATCTGTCACTGATGACGAGATTGAACGGATACTCAATTCACCGGGATCAGATCAGGACCGAATTGACAACCTGATTGAAAAGGCCCTGAGCGAAGGAGCCACGGACAACATCACTATTGTTCTGGTATCGGCGCCACCTTCTCTTGTCGATGATCACGAGGATGACACCGAAGTTCCTGACGATCTTGAATAAAGAGTTCGATAGCCTGTTAGCTAACACCGGGAATCTAACGGCTTCGGGCAGATCCATACAAGCGACGACCGTCTGAAACTGCCAGCCCAAATACACCTTTACATCACACCCCGGTAGATGCAGTTCCTTGCCAACTATCGATTCCTGCAAATGCTTCCACTGGCTCTCTCTTCAGCCGAGTCAGTTGTTTGGTCGGCTTTCCCAACGCGACCATAGAGGCGATGGCATAGCTCGGCGGCAATTCAAGCAGCTCCTGCGCAGCCCGTTCAGCGTTAGCCAGAAACGTCGTCAGCACGCCGCCCAGACCCTCATTGCGCGCAGCAGCAAGATGTTCCAAACGAAGGGATAGATGGATGCGCCGGATATCTGTCCTCTAGTCGTGTCTTTGGGTTGGACGCATTCTGCACCTCTTGCACGGAATTAGGGAAGTGTGTTTTATTGATTGCGTCGTCCAAGCCAGTGTTTCAGTTTTGGGGAGAGTATTATGCAGGTGTTGCCGAAAAGAGCGGGTTTCGCAGCGGATCGTCTGGAAAGAATCACGGAGCATCTGAACAGAAACTACATCGAAACAGAGAAAATAGTTGGCTGTCAGGTGGTGGTATCCCGGCATGGACAGCCGGCTTACTTTCAGTCCCTGGGCAAAATGGATCGGGAACGGGACAAACCGATGGCCGACGACGCCATCTTTCGCATCTACTCCATGTCCAAACCGATCACCTCGGTGGCCTTGATGATGCTGTATGAACGTGGCTACTTTCAGTTGAATGATCCGGTGCACAGGGTGATCCCTGAGTGGCGCGACCAGCAGGTGTATGTCTCCGGCGAGGACAACAGTCTGGAAACCAAAACTCCCGATCGGCCCATGACGTTCCGCAATGTGCTTAGCCACTCGGGAGGTCTGACCTATGGTAATTCCCCCCATCCGGTGGATGCGATCTACCGCCGGCAAAAGGTCACCCGAGAGGAGGGCGCGACGCTGCGCAGCTTCACTGAGAAGTTGGCCGGGGTACCGTTACGTTACGAACCCGGTCAGCGTTGGATGTATTCCTATTCCACCGATGTCTGCGGTTATCTGGTGGAGGCGATATCCGGACAATCCTTCGACTAGTATCTGCAGGAGAATATCTTTGATCCTCTTGATATGAAGGACACCTCCTTCAGTGTGGCTGCCGGGAAGGTGGATCGGTTTACGGCCAACTATCAGCGTGAACCCGACAAAACTCTGACATTGATCGATGATCCTCACAAGAGTCGTTACCTTAATACGCCAACGTTTCTTTCAGGGGGTGGTGGGCTCACCGGCACCACAGTGGATTATCTCAACTTCTGCGAAATGCTGCGCCGTGGCGGCGAATTTAACGGCACCCGCCTACTGGGACCACGCACCATCGAACTGATGACAAAGAACCACTTAATAGATGGCAAGGATCTGACCCAGCTGGCCATCGGTGGTTTTTCGGAGACCGCCAATGAAGGTGTCGGCTTTGGCCTGGGTTTTGCCATGACCCTCGGGGAAGTGGCAACCGGTGGACTGGGCAGTGGTGATTATTACTGGGGTGGGGCCGCTTCCACCATCTTCTGGGTGGATCCTAAAGAGGATCTGGTGGTGATATTCATGACCCAGCTGATGCCGTCGAATACATTCAACTTTCGAGGTCAGCTGAAGAACATCATCTATTCGGCAATTGTGGAGTAAACGTTGGCAGGTCGATCAGCTTAGATACTGCTTATACCAGTCGAATATCCTTTTCCACCCGTCCCTGGCCGCTTCCTGACGGTAGGCAGGACTGCCCGTTGTGAAGAAGCCGTGGCCGGTGTCGTCATAACGGTGAAATTCATACGTCTTGCCGAGGCGTTTGAGTTCCGCCTCCATCTTGTCCACGTCCTCCGGTGAGGGTCGCTGATCGTCATTGCCGAACAGGCCGAGTAATGGACAACTGAGATCAGCCGTGTAGTCAAAGGGTGCCACCGGCATGCGTTCGCTCAACTGATCCGCCGATGCCACAACACCGCCTCCATAGCAGTCAACGGCAGCGTCGATGCCGCTGAGTTTACAGGCGGCAAGGTAAGTCTGGCGCCCGCCGGAACAATATCCGATCACGCCGACTTTGCCGCTGAAAGCAGGTAGAAAGCGCAGGTAGTCCATGGCGCCCTGCACATCGCCCATCGTCCGATCGTCCGGCATGCCGCCGGCTTCTCGTACACTGACGGCATTTTCACGGGGATCACCCTTGCCTTCCCGGTAATGAAGGTTGGGGCAGATCGCATTGTAGCCGTGGGCGGCGAAATTGCGGGCAATCTCCACTGAGCCGTTGTCCCATCCCGGCATATGGTGAATCACCACGACGCCAGGGTAGGGTCCCTCTCCCAGAGGGCGTGATAGATAAGCGTCGATCAGATCGCCGTTGTGGCCCTGAATGTTGATCGTCTCGGCCAACATGCCTGTGTGAGCCATATGACTACTCCTCGAATATTGCCGGATGATTCTATCTTCTTTGAATGAGCGAGTCACGCGGGCCGGGGGCCAATCAGGCTGCTGGAATATGACATAATAAAACACGTAGTAACGCAGGAGTGACCATGCCGGGCCCGTTTATCCAGATCGACCAACTGCATCGTACCTATCGGGAAGGGGACCAAAGTCAGCCGGTGTTGCGGGGCGCATCCCTAACCATTCAGGTTGGTGAGATGGTTGCCCTCTTGGGCCGCAGTGGTTCCGGAAAGTCCACCCTGCTGAACGTCATCAGTGGCATCGACCGGGTGGATAGCGGCACGGTAATGGTGGATGGCGTCGATCTCACCAAGTTGTCGGAACGCGACAACACCCTTTTCAGACGTCGGCACATCGGCTTTATCTACCAGTTCTTCAATCTTGTTCCGACCTTGACCGCCGCCGAAAACATCGCCCTGGTGCTGGAGTTGAATCGCTGCTCCAGGGCGGAAATCGAGGAGAAGACCGATCATCTGCTACGGGCTATCGATCTCGCCGCCCAGGGAGATCGATTTCCGGACCAACTGGCGGGAGGTGAGCAGCAGCGGGTAGCGATCGCCCGTGCACTGGTGCATTCGCCCAAACTGGTGCTGGCGGATGAAGTGACGGGTAACTTGGATGCCGAGACAGGTCAACGGGTGCTGGCCCTGCTAAAGGACCTCACCGTCCGGAACCGGACTACCCTGGTGTTGGTTACTCACTCTCTGGCGGTGGCGCAAAGTGCAGATCGCATCGTTACTCTTGAAGACGGCCTGCTGGCTGAACGACAGGGCCACTTCGCGTGGTAGAGAAGCCATGCTAGCACATCCTTTTGAGGCGTCCCTACTGGGACGCAGCGCATGGCGATTCACACGGCAGCATCGATGGCAGAGCAGCCTGACGTTTATCGGGGTGATGCTTGGCGTTTGTATGGTGGTGGCGGTGGACCTGGCCAACAGCAGTGCCCGTCGCGCCTTTGAACTATCGCTCGCCACAGTGACCGGACCCATTACGCACCAGATCATCGGCGGCCCCGGCGGCATCTCTGCGTCGGTATATACGGGATTGAGAACGGAACTGGGATTGCGCGCCAGTGCGCCGCTCGTGACCGGTCAGGTGAGTATTGCCGGCCAGCCCTTCACTCTCATGGGAACTGATCCATTCAGCGAATCGACTCTGGAGAGGTTTTCGCTGGGCCTGACGGGCAATGGCCTGTCGCAAGCTCTGTTGTCCGACGATGCGGTGATGCTTGCGGCGCGTGCTGCTTATAAGCTCAATCTGCGTGTGGATCAGCAGTTCGATATAAGGGCGGCAGGGCGTAATCTGCCCGTTACGCTCGCAGGGATATTTCCCAGCGACAATCCTGCAGCCACTGAGAGCCTGCTGTTCGCAGATATTGCTGTTGCGGAGCGACTGCTAAACAGACTCGGCCGGCTGGATCGTATCGACTTGATTCTCGATTCTAACGATCGCATAAAGTTGCAGGAGTGGCTGCCCGCAGATCTCCAGTTGGTGGAAAGCGAAGCCCGAAACGAATCGCTGCAGCAGATGACGGATGCCTTTCACATCAATCTGACTGCTATGAGCCTGCTGGCGCTGTTAGTAGCGGCCCTTCTGATTTACAACACGGTAACATTGTCGGTACTACAGCGGCGCAAAACCCTTGGAATCTATCGCTCGCTGGGGGTCACAGGTAGGGAGATCTTTGCGCTGATTCTGAGTGAGTCCATGCTGCTGTCTCTGTTAGCCAGCATTGCCGGCGTACTATTGGGGCTGTTGCTGGGACAGTTCCTGGTGCAACTGGTGACCCGCACCGTCAACGATCTATTTTTCACCCTACATGTGACCGCGTTTTTGATCGACCCCTTCTCTCTTGTCAAGGGGCTGTCACTCGGTCTCGGATTCACGATGCTGGCGGCAACCCCGGCAGCCTTCGAGGCAACACGCAGTCCACCCGTGAGCGTGCAGCAACGCTCCGCTCTGGAGCAGCGTTGGCGTGGCCGCGTGCCGATGCTACTCGTGGCCGGGGTGGTGATGCTGCTGCTGGGTGCCCTGCTGGTGCGTAGTGAACAAGGTTCTCTGCTGGAGGGATTCATCGCCCTGACCCTTATGGTGCTGGGGTTTTGTTTGATGGTGCCGGCACTCGTGATGCTGCTGACGCGCGCCTTACTAATACTGTTTGCACCGTTTCTGACCGGCACCGCTCGAATGTCGGTTCGTGGTATTTCTGCCGGTATCAGCCGTACCGGGATGGCGGTGGCGGCGTTGACCGTGGCGGTCTCCGTGACCATCGGCGTTGGGGTGATGATCAGTAGTTTTCGACACACGGTGGTTACCTGGCTGGAGCAATCCATCAACGGTGATGTCTACGTGTCCAGGGTAGAGCGTTTCGATGGCGGGCTGACGCCGGACCTGGTCGACCATCTGCAGCGATTACCGGGTGTGGCACTCACTACCACCAACCGCATCGTAAACGTCGAGACTGAATACGGGCCGATGCGCGTGCTGGCGATGACTCGTAGTCAGGGTGATAAGCGCATGCCTATTAAGGAGGGTGTAGCTGATGCGGCGGAGCTCTTCGAGCGAGGCAGGGGTGTGTTTGTTTCCGAACCCCTTGCCTATCACCAGCAACTCGAGTCCGGTGGCGAGATTTCCGTCTATACAGATAAAGGGGCGCACCGTTTTGCTATTCTCGGTGTGTTCTACGACTATACCTCCAGCCGTGGCGTGATCAGGTTGCACCGCGATTTGTATAGGCAGTGGTGGGATGACGACAGCATCACCGGGTTGACCCTGTATCGCTCCACTGCCACCGGTCAAGAGGATTTGCTGGGGAGGGTACGTGACACGCTGCAATCGCAGGGATCTCAGTGGCGGGCCGCTTCCAACCGGGAAATTCGTCAGGTGATCCTGGATATTTTCGATCGCACCTTCCTCATCACCCATGTGCTGCGAATGCTGGCCGTGCTGGTCGCCTTCGTAGGCGTGCTGAGCGCCCTGATGGCACTGCAATTGGAGCGGCTGCGAGAATTTGCCATACTGCGCGCCACCGGCATGACACCGTGGCAGATTGCCTGCATGGTTCTCGGCCAGACCGGACTGATGGGAATGTTTGCCGGATTGTTAGCGCTGCCCCTTGGATTGCTGATGGCGGAAATCTTGATCGAGGTCATCAACCGCCGCGCCTTTGGGTGGAGCATGCAGCATCTGGTGCCGGCCGGTGTGCTGACGGAGGCACTGTTTGTGTCGCTGGCAGCGGCTTTGCTGGCAGGCGCTTACCCGGCATTCAAGGCATCGTCTTCTTTACCTGCACAAGCTCTGCGGGAGGAGTAACCGATGATGCGTGCAGCGCGCCTGCTGATGCCTATTCTCCTGCTCACTGCCTGTAGTGAAAGAGCTGCCGAACCGGTTGCCCTCAATCTAACGGATATTCTGGGGGGATCGGACGTCGAAGGTTTTGAGCGTGCCTATCAGCCCCGTGAATTTCACTTTCCGAAGGATCATGCAGCTCATCCTGGCTTCCGCAACGAGTGGTGGTACTTCACCGGCAACGTTGCCGACCCGCAGGGCAGCCGCTATGGTTACCAGGTAACCTTTTTCCGCACTGCCATCAGCCCCATGGCCCGATCCGGCGAATCTAGTTGGGCGGTGCGGGACCTGTGGATGGCGCATGCCGCGGTAACGGATATCAACGGCCGCAGGCACCATGCGTCGCAGCGATTCTCACGCGCCAATCCGGGGCTGGCAGGTGCCAGCATCAACCCCCTAAGAGTATGGTTAGATGACTGGCAGTTGACAGCCAACGCTCCTGATTTTCAAGACAGTGATTCTCAGAACAGCGATCCCGGAAGCACAAGTTCTCAAAAGGGGCCTCAGAACCAGTATCCTCAGAATACAGATTCCCCTATCAAGGAATTTCCCTGGCATCTGAATATTCGAGACGAGGACTTCTCACTCCAGCTGTCCTTGATCGCCTTAAAGGCGCCGGTGCTGCATGGTGATCAGGGATTAAGCCAAAAGAGCACCACTAGAGGTAATGCTTCCTACTACTACTCCTATTCGCGCCTGGATACGGCAGGTCAGTTGTGCCTGCAAGGCAGTTGTACCGCAGTGGCGGGGTTGAGCTGGTTCGATCGCGAATGGAGTACCAGCTCATTGGACGCTGAGCAGAGCGGTTGGGACTGGTTCTCGCTGCAATTCGATAGTGGCGAAGAGCTGATGTATTACCAGCTACTGGATCTGGCGGGTCAGGCCGACAGCAACAGCAGCGGCAGTTGGATCGACCGGCAGGGGCGCAGGCGCGCCGTAGCGCGCTCGGAGATCGAACTCGAGGTCCTGTCGGAGTGGCAAAGCCAGGCCGGGCAGCTCTACCCGGTGCGCTGGCGCATGGACTATCTGCCCGACGCCAAGAGCTGGGTTGTCCAGGCAGCCGTCCAGGATCAGCTGATGGATCTGGCGATACGCTATTGGGAGGGAGCGGTGGAGGTATACGACACGCAATCGATGCGGTTGGTCGGCCGGGGCTATCTGGAGATGACCCGCAGCATGTGACAACGCCGTTCCCCGCAATGGTCGTAGGTGACCTGTCCTTGCAGGGAGGCGGATAAAATCCGTCACTTCCTGACTCCCGAAGTCGCCCACCTCGGCAATCTGGTACACCCCATGGTTCATAAACTGCTCAAACTAGCTTATCTAACTTATTGATTTTCAATTGAATAGCTACTTTGGTACGGATTGTGCAGCAAGGTATACAAAAGCCATCGTAGCGAGTCTGATTCAGCACTTGGCCAGCCTCTCCTTGCCTGCCAGCGGTGATCAGCGAGTTACGGTGTTACATAACGAAATGCCGCGGGTCCGTGAAGGTCCCATCGACATGGCGATAACACAAAGGATATTAAGAAATGAGCGTTGCCGCTGACAGATTGAAACTGGTGGATCGGCCAAAAAGTACTCCGGCTCCTAACCAACGCAAGCAGATTACTGCAGAACTGAAGCGGATTTCTGCTCAGCTGCAGTCGGACAGGCGCCTGCAAAGCTCCCTCAGGAAGGTTGAACCTCAGTTGCTGGATGTTCTGAAGGTACATCGTTTTACTATCTATCAGAATGTCGACAACGGCAGGGAGATGATCACAGCCTACAAGACCGGCATTCGCAGCAGCGATGCTGACTCGCAAAGTCGGATAGCCATGGGACCGAGTTCCATCGTCGGTTTTGTGGCGCTCAGCCAGAGCCCGGTGCTGGTCTCGGATATAGAAGATGAAGATGAACTGGTCGCCATACATCCCCGCTTGAAACATCTTAAGGGTGCCGCTGAGCGTTCGAATCGGGATGTCCGGTCGATGATTGCTGTTCCCATCAAAGATCAGATTCTCCGTGGCGTGTTGCAGATCACAGCCTCTTCGAGTGAACCGGTACTGAACCGGCAGCATCTGAAGCAGGTAAAGTTGGTCGCCGCCATACTGTCGAAAAAGCTCAGCTCTCTGGTCAAGAGCACACAGGGCCCATATGAACAGCTGGTCAGTGACGGGAAAATCAGTGCGGAAGATCTGGCTGAAATCGAGCAGAACGCTCCGCTATACAACGGATCCATCACCAGGATCTTGATGGAAGATTTCAGTATCGAAGCGGACGATATTGGAAGGTCGCTGGAGTCGTATTACAACGTACCCTACATGAAGTATGACCCGACTCATCTGCTGCCTCAGACGCTGTTTGAAAACATCAAAACCAGCTATCTGCGCAACAATCTCTGGCTGCCTGTTGACGGCGACAAAAATGAAGCTGTGATTCTGATCAGTAATCCGGCAGACCATCAGAAGATCATGGCAATACAGGGGATTGTGAACGCCGAGAGCTATGTTTTCCGGGTTGGCATTGCGGAGCATATTCAGCAGTTTTTGCGTGAAGAGAACGACGACGAGATTGAAGGGGATTTCGATGACGTTTTCACAAGGCTGGACGAACAGGTCGTTGTCGAGGTGGAAGACGATCCGGATGCGTCACAGAACGATGAACAGAGCGCGGCAAGCAGCGCGATCATTCAACTGGTCAACAAGATTATCATCGAATCCAATCGCCTCGGTGCCTCGGATGTTCACATCGAGCCGGGCAAAGACCGATCAGCGGGTATCGTGCGGATTCGCGTCGATGGGGTCTGCAGAGAACTGCTTCGAGTACCCGCCGAGCATCTGGCTTCATTGATGGCACGCATCAAGATCATCTCTAAACTGGATATCGCCGAACGCAGGCTGCCGCAGGATGGTGCCTGTAAGCTTAAGATGAAAGGCAGACTGATAGAGCTTAGGGTGGCAACCGTACCGACCGTTTTCGGCGAGAGCGCCGTATTGAGAATTCTCGGGTCCGGCGAGGCGCTTCCGCTGGAGAATCTGAATCTCAGCAAACCGATCTATGACGGTGTGGTGAAGATTACCAGCCACCACCATGGGCTGTTTCTGGTGACAGGACCGACCGGATCCGGTAAGACCACGTCCCTGCATGCTGTGCTGAGACACATGAATCGTCCGGATCGCAAGATCTGCACGGCCGAAGATCCAGTTGAGATCACGCAACCGGGTCTGCAGCAACTGCAGGTGAAGCCGAAGATCGGTTTGACATTTGCGACTGCGTTGCGTGCCTTTCTGCGCGCCGACCCGGATGTCATTCTCATCGGTGAAATGAGGGATAACGAAACAGCAAATGTAGCTATCGAGGCCTCACTCACCGGCCACATGGTGCTATCGACCCTGCACACGAATTCAGCACCTGAAACCATCACCCGCTTGTTGGATCTGGGTCTGGACCCGGTCAATTTCTCCGACTGCCTACTGGGTATCCTGGCACAGCGATTGATGCGGACGCTGTGTGAGAATTGCCGTGAGTCCTATCAGCCGGACGATAAAGAGCTGGCTCATCTGGTGGAGAGCTATGGTGGCGATCAGTTTCCGGAATTGAGCAAGCAACTGATGGAGGCAAAGTTCAATAAAGCGGTGGGCTGTGAAGAATGCAGCGATACGGGATATCGCGGCAGAGTCGGTGTTCACGAGCTGCTGGTGTGCACGCCAAAAATACAGAATTTGATCTATGGGAGAGCCAGTCTTGAAGAGATCAAAGCCCAGGCAACGCAGGATGGGATGCGCACTCTGAAACAGGATGCCATCAGTAAAATACTAATGGGCTTAAGTGACTACCATCAGTTGCTGGATGTAATCTCCGAATGAGGTCTTAATCTCTCCGGAACCGTGGTTGTGGGACCGTTGCCGATCGTTGCATACGGGTATTGTCAAGAGTAGTCTTAAGAAGGAGGCGAGAGTGCAGTGAGTCAAGACAAACGAACGAACTCCGATAGGAGAAGGTCAGATCGTCGCAGGGTTCAGCGTCTACCAACTGGCGAGTTCATCGAGCGACGGACGTTGGCGCGGAGAACGAGGGAACGCCGGTACTAGGTCGAAAGGAAGAAGTGTCTTGAGTATCGAATCTCTGTCCTGCACAGATACCCGGATACTTCCTCGCTGTTCACCGAGCCTATCTGAACTCTTTCTCGAAAACCTCCTGATTGAAACCGACGATCAGTTTCCTCCCCAGCTTGATGGTGGGGGAACGTAAGTTGCCCGTTGCGCCCAACATGGCCGCCACCGCTTCCTCGGGGATTTCTTTAGCGACGTTGAACTCGGTCACTTTCTTGCCTTTCATGGCGATCAGCTTGGTGGCTTTACTGAGCAGGTCTCTCGAATCACTTTCCTGCAGTTTCCTGCTGGCGGGCGTCTTGTCCTTCACTTCGATCTTGCTGGCCTCCAAAAACTTGGTGGCTTTAGTGCAGGTGGTTCAGCCATTGCGGAAATAATACCAATCCACTTTCTTGGCCATGACTCTTCTCCTCTTTCGACATTCAAGTAGCGTTCTTGTAGTTCTCTATTTAAATCGAATAGTTCACGATGTCAAAGTATGTGCTGTTTGTTTTTGGAAACAGGCTGACGAACTTATCACCTTGATCGGTTAAACTGCCTCAATATAGTCGAACGTCAACAGCATGGAGTGATGAACCGCGTGACGAACCAATCTGCACAAGTCATCCGCAACCGTTACATAAAAAACCAACCTCAGATCGACGGCACGGCGTTCGTGGCAGAAAGTGCGGATTTGATCGGCGCAGTGACCGTGGGCAAGCAAGCCAGTATCTGGTATCAGGCAGTGGTTCGTGCAGATGATGAGCCGATCACGATCGGCGCTGGCACCAATCTGCAGGACGGTACCATCGTTCATATCGATCCCGGTGAGCCCACTGTTCTTGGCAACTATGTAACGGTTGCCCATGGTGCCATCGTCCACGGTGCGCGCATCGATGACTACGTTATGATATCCATCGGTGCGATCGTCCTCACCGGAGCTCACATCGGCACTAATTCGATCATTGGTGCAGGCGCTGTGGTTATGGAAGGCATGGTGGTACCGCCCAATTCACTGCTGGTTGGTATCCCCGGCCGTGTTATCAAATCGGTGACGGAAGAGCAAAGCGCGCGAATTCGGAGCACCGCCCAGGTCTACATTGACCGTGGCCAGCGCTATGCTGCTTTGCGAGCCAAGGGCTGATCTAACCCATCTAAAACGGGGTGCGCTGACGCTGGCTTTGATCCAGACCGTGTCGCAGAAGGAACTTCAGAGCATTACGCTTGAACGAATCAGGACACTTGGAAAGTGACTTTGTGGTCAACTGCCCGGTGCGACAAGCATGGGGTAGCTGTCGCCGGAAATCACCAAGCGTGCAGTTGGTAGAGACATGGGATGGGGTGTTGATGGAGCGCCTTCGGAGCGCGGTGGAGCCATGGATGGCGGAACCGTGAGACGGGGGCGCCTAGCCCAGGGCAAGTAGCGTAATCAACACCCCATTCCATGTCTCAAGACTCTCAGATACGCCTAACATTCGCGCACACTGCCTGTGGTCTCGTTAGCGTTATCGTGTTTGACTCAGGATCCAAACCGATATCGTATCTTGAAGACCAGTAGATTGCCGAGCGGCGTATCGTAGGCATCGGTGAAGAGATCGCTAAAACTGGCATTACCGAGCGCGCGACCCTGATCCGCGGTCCGCGTGTATACGATAAACAGATCAGACAGAGGGGCGATCTCCCAACGATAGCGCATCTGAAAACTTAGCTGGGAAAATGCAAAGTCATCTGTTGGACCCGGTGGTTTAGGGCTGGCAATTAGATCCCCCGGTCGGTCTGGAATGAGGTAAAACTCCTTTTCTCTCGCCTTGATGCCGAACCACTGCAGAGATAGTCGAAAGCGTTGCTGGGCGCTGATGAAGTAATCCAGATTGACCGCCGGCTGCCACTGTTCCGCTTTGAAGGTGGTGAAGTTCGCGCCGCCCTGGTGCAGCAACCAGCCATCACGATCCTGGTACCTGACGGTCATGGACATGTTGACACGATCGTTCGGTCGCCAGTCGACCTGGAAGTTAGAAGTATATGTATCACCCTTCAGGTGCTCTTCAGTGAAGCCAACGCCGGCGCCATAGGTGAATTTGCCGGTGGAAGACGAATTATAAAGAAGACTGGCCCCCACGCGTTCCTCGATACGGTAGTCCCCATTGCCGAAACTATTCAGATCGTCGTAGGCCTCGGAGAAGAAATTCATTCTTGCCACGATCTGCGACAGATTGTTTAGCGTCATGCGGTTGGAGAACAATATGGCGCCTCCGGTAAACAACCCATCCATGTTTTTTTGCACCGAACCACGGACGTCGAACTGATTAGTGCGAGCCCAACCGAGATTGGAGCTGGTACGAATATGAGAGCTGCGAAGCTGGAAGAAATCGTTCCGGCCGAGAAAACCCAGATCGTTGATATCCACGTGTTCGTCGAAGTAGGCAATACCTACGCGCTGCCTGAGGCCCTGACGGAAGGTATACTCGAAGTCAATAAAGCCGCCATGACCCGTTTCTGCGTTCTCGATGTCCGATGTAAATCCCTGTGCATCCACCTTAAGCTTACCTTCCGGCGTGAGATAGTGAACGTCGATGGAGTGCACCATTGCATCCCTGTTGGGATGCAGAACTGCTGTCGACAGCAGGCCGATTGCGCGGTAGGCGCCCTGTTCCGAATCTTCGTACATTAATCGCGCTACACCGTAGTCGCTGCCATCTTGCCTTAAGTTGATGTCCTGACCCGAGCGTTGAGCATTGAATTTGACATCGTCCTCAAACGCTCCCAGCAGGCCGTAACGAAAGCGACCCATCTGACCCGTTACCTTGGCTGCCCCCAGCAGGTCTACCGGTTGAATCAGCTCTCTTTGGGTTACCGACTCTCCGGCTTCCAACAGTGGTGGTCGTGGTTTACCACCGATCCGGCGGGTGTTGAGCAACGTGATTGGCGCAGCGCTCATACCGACACCGCCACCGCGCGTGTCTGCCCTTGGGGATGCAACGAATACCTCCTGGCCTTCAAGAAAGAACAGGCGCTTTTCCGGGAAAAAAGTTTCCGTGGCGGTGAGATTGATGACCACCTGGTCCGACTCCACGTTACCGAAGTCGGGATAGACGGTTCCAGTCAACTGGAAATTGGTGGAGGGACGCCAGAAGAAATCTGCACCAACCCGGTAACGGGTTTCATCGTCGATCCGGTCGCCACTGACGGCAGAGAATGGGTAGATGCTATATTGCTGCTTGGGATCCACCCCCGTTAACTGCAGTGGCTGCAGCACCGACAGGAATTTAGGGGTGGTATCGGGGAGTGCCGGCCAACCCCACCGTTCATCCTTATAGGCCACTTTGCGCGACACGTATAAACCGATTTTGCGGGTGTCCCCAACGCTTGGCATGGCAACGGTACCCCAGGGAATGAAGAACTCCGCCGACCAGCCGCCAGGGGTTTGCTGGCTGGCGCCCCGCCACGCCCCATCCCAGTCGTTAGAGAACTGTCGCTCCGGCAGCACCGTGCCATCCATCAGGGAGTCCCCCAGATTGATGCCGAACCAATAACCGTAGCGCCCCTCACCTGAGGTATCCAGGGTAATATTGATGCTGTCCCGATTGAGAAGGAAGCCGTCTCTGCCGGACAGACGCATGATCAGGGTTTCCGCCGGCTGAGTCATATCCACTCCCACGTAGAGACCATCCTCGCTGTAAAACAACCGCACCAGGGTGGCATGGGGAACGTCGGCCAGTGTGTCGGGCTCGATTACTAGGAATTCATCGTAAGCAGGTAGTTGCTGCCAGATCTCCTCGGCAAGATTGCCATCGATGCGAGTCGGGGTATCGGCCGCTTCTCTTCTTTCCAGCCGCAGCATCTGCCCGGGGACAATATCCACCACCCGGTCGGCAGCCCGAATAGCGTCGGGGAACATACAGCACAGCAACAGACAATAAACCGAAAAGGCCTTTCTTTTCATGACGTTAGGGTTCCAGTATGCTGCCCCACAATTGCCTGGGCTGGGCTATTGCCGGACAGGAGTGCCGGACAGGACACGTGCAGAGACGGTGTGTCACAACATTTCTTTTTCTATGATCTCCCCAAGGGCACGAGCCGTTTCGCCGACGACCTGCCGGCAATATTTACGGCGGCTGTCGCTGCCCTCATAGAAGGCAGATACCTGATCCCGGTCCTGCCAGTCGACCCGGGCGATCTGGGAACAGTCCTTGCCGCCGAACTCCTTGGTAATCTCGGCAAACGCATCGTCCAGCATATGGCCCACTTTGAACATGCGCGGGTTCTCTTTCTCGTCAAGCGTACCGCGGCTGTATTGGCTGGAAATCAGCGCCATCCCGCCAAGGACGGCGCCACATACATCCCCGGTGCCGGCGATGCCGCCACCGTATATTCCCACTGACTTAATCAGCTCCGGGTTGCTGCAGTTCATCTTTTCCTGACCCACGGCCAGGACCGCCTGACTTCAATGGAAGGAATCGGCTAGAAGTTCCATTGCCCTCTGTTTCATTTCTTCAGGATTCATGTGCTCTCCTTGGATCGGTTTCTTTCTGTAGCTTCACGGATTGATCCGACTTTGCATCCTAACGTAATTAAGGAGATGGAGAAAAGCGGTTTGGGAGTTTTTTGATGTTGGACTCGCCGGACCAGCGCAGGAATTGTGTTTTGCCACACCGGGTGACGTCGGTGGAGTTGTTGACCGGAGTTTGTCGGCAGGGTAACGTGGCCTAGTGTGCTGATGGCTTAAGGTTGGCGTCAGGGGGTGCGTGACATGAGTAGCCGTATCGGCAAACAAGACGACAGGTAACGAAGCCTTGGCCAAAGCCGTCCGTGACTTTCAGATATTTGCCAAACCCGTGGGTGCCAGCTGCAACCTCGACTGCAAATATTGCTACTACCTTGAGAAGGAGAAGCTGTTCCCGGAAGGGCAGTCTCTGCGCATGTCAGACGACATGCTGGAAGAGTACATCGTGCAGCAGATCGATGCCTCCCCGGGACCCGAGATCAGCTTTTCCTGGCATGGTGGTGAGCCGACTCTGCTCGGCCTCGACTATTTTGAGAAAATCGTCGCCCTGCAACGCAAACATCGACCGCCTGAGCGTCGCATCAGCAACGGCATGCAGAGCAACGGCACACTCCTCGACGAGAAGTGGTGCCGCTTTCTGGAGCGGGAGGGATTTGCTGTGGGACTCAGCCTGGACGGTCCGCGGAAACTGCACGATGGCTACCGTGTGACCAAAGGTCAGAAGCCGACCCACGTTGAAGTGATGCGCGGCTATAAGCTGTTGCAGCAGCACCGCATTCCCTGTGATGTCCTGTGTGTGGTGCATGCTCAGAACGTTCAGCATCCAATGCAGGTGTACCGGTTCTTCAGACAGATCAAGGCGCGGTACATCGGCTTTCTACCGTTGCTGGAGCATTCGGACAAAGGAGTGAGTGAACGCAGCGTACCGGCGCTGGCGTTGGGCAACTTCCTGTGTACCATCTTCGACGAGTGGCTGGAGCAGGATGTAGGCCGGATCATGGTACAGATGTTCGAGGAGGTGGCCAGAACCGCTATGGGAAAGGAGCACGCCCTGTGCATCTTTCGTAAGACCTGTGGCGATGTTCCTGTCGTAGAACACAACGGCGACTTCTTCAGTTGTGATCACTTCGTCCGAGAGGAGCATCGCCTCGGAAATATCAACGAGATTCCGCTGCTGGAGTTGCTGGAAAGTCAGCAGCAGATAGCGTTTGGCCAGGCTAAATATGACCGGCTACCCCGTTACTGTCGGTCCTGCGAGGTCCTCGAGTTGTGTCATGGCGGGTGTCCCAAGGATCGTGTGCTGCACACTGAGGATGGTGAACCGGGACTCAACTATCTGTGTGCGGGCTACAAAAAGTTCTTCCTACACAGCCGACCTTTTGCCGCCGAACTGGCGCTTCAATACCGCCAGCAGCAAATCGAACAAGGCAGTAAGTCCGGGACAAAAACGGGTCGTAACGATCCCTGCCCCTGCGGCAGTGGCCGCAAGTACAAGAACTGCTGCCTGGGCGTCGACCGCGCACCTTAGTCTGATTGTCACCTGCCCGAATCGTGTCAGGTCTGGAGTTTTTCTGTGAGAAACTCAATGGTACGCTGCCAGGCGAGTTCGGCTGCTTCATAATTGTACCGGGCGACGCTGGTATCATTGTGAAAGGCGTGATTAACCCCCTCGTACATATGGATGGTGTAATCTACCGATGCCTGCTTCAGCGCCGTCTCGAAATCTGCTATGCCACTGTTGATACGTTTGTCCAGACCGGCATAGTGGAGCAGTAGTGAAGCTCTTATTTTAGGCACATCCTCAGCGTCAGCCTGACGACCATAGAAGGGAACAGCCGCCGACAACTCCGGCGCGTTAACGGCCAGTTGGTTGGCCATAGCACCTCCCCAGCAGAAGCCTATGGCACCCACTTTGCCGGTGGATTGAGGATGGGTCTTCAAGTACTTGACTGCCGCCAGAAAATTGTCGAGGGTCGATCGACGGTCCAGCTTGCGCATGCGGGCGCGCGCCTCATCGGAATCTGGCGGGGTCCCCCCCAGAGGTGATAGGGCGTCCGGTGCAATGGCCAAGAACCCCGCCAATGCCAACCGTCTGGTAACGTCTTCGATATGGGGATTGAGTCCCCTGTTCTCGTGGATTACGACTACGGTGGGCAGTTTTGCATCCCCCTTCGGTCTGGCCAGCCTGGCACGCACATCCCCTGTGGCACCGGGGTAGTTTATATAGCGCGTTTCCAATCGAGGGTCATCATCGGCAACGTTTTCGGCCAGAGCATAATTGCTGTCAAGTAACGAAAGCACTGTGTTGGCAGCTGCGGTGCCGCCAGCGAGAACGGTGAGCTTCCTGATGAAGGCACGCCGACCAAGGGATGCATGCTGGTATTCATCGTGCAGGTCGATAAGTTTTTGATCCATCATCGTCACCCTTTGGTTGCTTCACTTTGCTATCTTACTACCCATGCACCGCTTGGCAACCAGGGGCTCAATAGTATCCCCCCGATAAAGAGGATATGATCGCTGCGTCGGAAAGTTCAATTGAGGGCGTATGGTATGGATCGTTTCAAACGGAAGGTTGTGACAGGTGCCGGCTCCGGATTTGTTGAAGCAATCAGCCGTAGGTTCGTTGCCCAGGGCGCTCTGTTTGTGCTGTCGGATATCGACGGAGGTCGCAGCATTTCCTGATCTGCATCATCAAGCCTATCGAATGACCACACCAGCCCCCATGTCTACCCTGGCCATGTATCGGTCGTTAGCCCTGTCGGTATATCTGCCCTCGTTCCTGATGTCACTGTGTCAGGGCAGCGTGGTGCTGATGATTCCCCTGTTCGCCCTCTACCTGGGGGCGAATCCCGCCATCGCCGCCGTGGTCTTCGCCATGCGCGGATTGGGTAACATGATCTCCGATGTTCCCGCGGGCTACGCTGCCGCGCGCGTGGGTGACAAGACCACCATGATGACGGGAGTCACTCTGATGGCACTGGTTGCTTTGCTGGCCAGCCAGTGCACGTCACCACTGCAGTTGGCATTCGCCGCCTTCTTGTTTGGCGGGTCGATGGCCACCTGGATGCTGGCACGACTCACCCACATCAGCGAATCCATCCATGTCTCCCAGCGGGGTAAAGCCATCGCCACCATGGCAGGGCTGCAGCGCTTCGGTAATCTTATCGGACCCATCAGCAGCGGCATCATTGCCGATCAGTTCGGCTTCAAGTACGTGTTTATATGCGTCAGCGTGATTGCATCGGTAGCCCTGGTGCTGGTGATCTACAACGTCAAACAGAATCGCAGTGGCGCCACGGCAGAATCCCCGAGTATGATCGCTGTGGTTCCCCACATCCTGTCCAATCACCGCAAGGTATTCGCAACCGCCGGCCTGAGCGTTCTGTGCCTGACGATCCTGAGGTCCGGACGGCAGTTGCTGGTACCCCTATGGGGCGAGTCACTTGGCCTCAATACAACCGACATCGGTTTGATCGTTAGTTGTGCTGCGGCGGTGGATATGACGATGTTCATTCCGGTCGGATATACATTGGACAACCTGGGACGCAAATACGCCGGTGTGCCCTGCATGGCAATTATGGCCCTGGCCATGTTTCTGTTACCCCTTAGCGACAGCTTCCTGACGCTGCTGTTGGCAAGCATGCTGGCTGGATTGGGCAACGGTTTCGGCAGCGGCATCAATATGACGTTAGGTGCCGATTTTGCGCCGGAACACGAGAGGGGAGAATTTCTTGGCGTGTGGCGCCTATGCAGCGACCTCGGTTCCTTTGCCGGCCCGATCGTCATGGGCTATATCGCTAACACCTTCCTCCTAGCGACCGCGTTTTCGTTTGCGGGTGGTCTCGGTGTCGTTGGTGCGTTTATTATGGTTGTCTTCGTTAAGGAAACGTTGGTTAAGGACGAGTGATTGTCGTCGGTCTTCAATCGTGCAACCAGCAATTGATAACGGGCTCGTTAATTATCGATTGGATTTGCGTGTATCTGAGAGTATTGAGACATGGGATGGGGTGTTGATTACGCTACTTGCCTTGGGCTAGGCGCCCCCGGCCATCCCTGGCCCAAGACACCTGGCTAGGCGCCCCCGTCTCACCGTTCCGCCATCCATGGCTCCACCGCGCTCCGAGGCGCCCCATCAACACCCCATCCCATGTCTCTACCAACTGCACGCTTGGTGATTACCGGTAGATTGACTTGCCGGTTCTGTATCTCGTCAATCAATCAAGTCTGAGGCCAGTGGCACTTCATCAAGAGTTCTGATTCGTTTCAGGGTACTGTTTTGGAGCGCTTAGCAGAAGGGAGTGGGGTTTCCTTTTCGGAGCAATCAGGCGCTGCGCCGAGGGCGCGGAAGGAGACCCGAAGGGGCTCCTGACCAAGTGAGGGAAGCGGGGAGGGCCGCGCGCCGCGGAGAAAAGGAAACCCCACTCCCTTCTGCGAACAATCTTGATCGAACCTAAAGTAAGTGTGAATCCGAACTGACCTCTTTTACCTGAACCTTAACTGTGGTTACATTAAATCGCTGCGGACGAATGGGAGAATAATTATGAGCGCAACTATTAATCAAAATGGCCTGCTGGCGGGGAAAGTGGCTGTTGTTACGGGTGCCAGTCGGGGGATCGGGGAGGCGATCGCGATTCGTTATGCCATGGAAGGGGCTAAGGTGGTGGTTTCTGCGCGTACAGTGAATGAAGGGGATCACGTGTTACCGGGTAGCATCAATGAAGTGGTTAAACGGATTAATGATGCTGGTGGTTCGGCGCTGGCGGTGAGGGCTGATTTGGGGCAGGAGGAACATCGCGTGCATTTGATTGAAGCGGCGGAAGAAGCTTTTGGTGCGGTGGATATTTTGGTGAACAATGCTGCCGTGACGTATTTTATAGCGGTCACCGAATTTAGCGAGAAGCGCTACAAATTGATGATGGAAGTGCAGGTGTATGGTCCGTTTCACCTGGCTCAGTTGGTGCTTGGCAAGATGAGGGAGAGGAAGTCGGGCTGGATTCTGAACGTGTCCTCCGGCGCTGCACAGCATCCCGCCAAGGAGGCGGCCGGTCGGGGAGGGACCGTTTACGGCATGTGCAAGGCTGCGTTGGAGCGATTTACCACTGGGCTGGCGGCGGAGGTCTATCAAGATGGTATCGGTGTCAACGTGATATCACCTGGACTGGTCGCCACCCCAGGCGTGCTGCATCACAAGCTGGTTACCGATCAAACGCCGAAAGAGCGCATCACGCCGGTCGAGAATATGGCCGAAGCCTGTTTGCGGCTGGTTTATGGCGATCCGGCCAGTATGACGGGTATCATCACCCATGCTAAAGACGTACTGGCGGAATATGATCTGGAACCGGCTGAATTGCTGGCGTAGGGTGATATTATCATAGTCAGGTCAGAGGAGAATAGAGATGAGTGTAGATGGAAGAGTGGCAATTGTAACGGGCGCCGGAGGCGGTCTGGGGCGCACCCATGCGCTGTTGTTGGCAGAACATGGCGCCAAGGTTGTGGTCAACGATCTGGGTGGCGGCCTCGATGGCACCGGTAAGGGGGATTCGGCAGATGCCGTAGTAGAGGAGATACGGGGTGCCGGGGGCGTCGCGATCGCCAACAAGGCTTCGGTCGCGGATCGGGAAGGTGCCAAGAGCATCGTCGAAGCTGCTGTGAAGGAGTGGGGCACGGTGGATATCGTCGTGAACAATGCCGGTATCCTGCGAGACAAGTCCTTTAAGAACATGACCCTGGATGAGTGGGATCTGGTGATCGATGTACATCTTAACGGCACGGCGTATGTTACCTGGCATGCGTGGCCGATCATGTACGAGAAGAATTATGGCCGGGTGGTGTTCACCAGTTCCACCTCGGGGATCTTCGGCAGTTTCGGCCAGTCCAACTACGGTGCAGCCAAGATGGGGATGCTGGGCTTCATGAACAATCTGGCCCGGGAGGGTGCTTCCCACAATATACATACCAACTGTCTTGCGCCGGGTGCCGCGACGCGGATGACCGCCAGTGTTCCGGGCAGTAAAGCCGACCCGGACAATCCGGCACCGGAGCGCCATCCGGGTCTGGTTAGCCCGGCGGTGGTGTTTCTGTGCAGTGAAGATGCGCCCAATGGCCGTACCATCCATGCATCCGGCGGCAACTTCTCCTCCAGTTCCATTTTTATCAACGAGGGAGTCAGGCTCGGCGTGGATGCATCCTACGAAGAACTGCAATCCCGTGCTGAGACGGTGCTGGACCTGTCGAAGGCCAAACCGCGCGCACCACGCAGGCCGAACTCACCGCCATAGGGAACGACTGGCTCCCTACCCCTCGAATGCGGCGTCTGTGGTGTTCTACCTGATGCCCGTGGTTGTCCTTGGGTATCTTGAGCAGTGCGCTTCGTGCACGGGACCGGCATCACTTGAAGCTCCGATGAGTAGAAGGGGAACGTACTTGTCTTGGCTTGGGGATCCTAGCAGAAGGAGCTGTGGTGTCGTGCGCGACCCCGGCCTTTTCGGAGCAATCAGGCCGGGCCGCGTTCGGACAGCGCCGAGGGCGCGGAAGGAGGGGTACCGCCATCGGGCCCAACGGGGCTCCCGACCAAGTGAGGGTAGCTGGGAGAGCCGCGCGCCGCGGAGAAAAGGATCGCAGTCGCGCACGACCCACAGCTCCTTCTGCGAACAGCCTTGACCAAACCTAAGGTAAGTGAGGATCGACAGTCCATACTTGTTGCGATCGAGCCACGGGCAGTAGAGTGACCAGCCGATAGTGGTGGTTACCCAAACCCTGTGTCTATCGCCCGTACCTTCGGCATGTATATACCGAGCAGGATGGTAATGACCGCCAGTATGACGCCGCTCGTGGCGAGTCCGGCCTGCACGCTTACCGTTTCTGCTATATAGCCGATCGGTATGATTCCGAGCGGCATCAGGCCGTGGGACATCATGTCGATACTCATGATCCTGCCGCGCATCTCTTGACTCACCTGTAGCTGCACGATGCTGCGGTTCATTGACATATTGACTGCTGAAATAAAGCCTACCAAGCCGATGCATAGCATGGCGAAGGGATAGCTGCTACTGAGTGCAAACAGAGTGATGGCGACTCCCCACACGGAACCAGTTACCAGCAACCAATATCCTTTTTTGCGCAATCCGCCGAGGTTAGCCAGGATTAACGATCCGGCAATGGCGCCCACACCCATGGCTGTCATCAATAGACCGAGATCGTCTGGACCACCAGACAGAACATCCGTGTTAAAAGCGGGTAACAGCGTGTTAATAGAGAGACCGAAAAGAAATGGCATGATCGACAATAGAATCAGGCCACCGACCACCGGAGATCTGATCACATACGTCAATCCCTCGAGAACGTCATTCAGCGGCTTATTCTTTTGTCCCGGGGTGGGTTCACCTGGGTGATCAATACGGAGAACGGTGATGGCCGAGATGAGGTAGAGAGCGGACAGTACGAAGTAGACTAAACCGACGCCGAACACGGAAGTGGTATCGCCGCCCGCGAACATGGCGATCATAAATCCTGCCAGGGCGGGACCGAGGATACGGGCTAGATTCCAGGCGGCCGTATTGAACGCCATGGCATTGAAGATCAGTCGTTCACCCACGATCTCCGGAATGAACGCAGTTCGCGCCGGTATGGAGAGGGCCATGATGGTGCCATTGAAGAAACCCACCCAGATGAAGTCCCAGAACGTCACCCGACCGGTAATGATGATAACCGCCATCACCAGCGTCACCAGTGCGTTACCGGCCGGTGCCCACATGATGACGGGTTTTTTGCGCAGCCGGTCTGCCAGCACGCCACCCGGCAGTGAGAATATCACCTGTGGGAGCATAAAGGAGAGCGTTACCCAGGTGAGATTCAGCGCCGAAGAAGTCATCTCGTAGATCAACCACCCCTGGGCGATCAACTGCATGTTCATGGCGAACGCCGATGCCAGCATGCCGGCCCACAAATAAAAGTAGTCGTGGTTCTTTAGCGATGCGAAGGTGGATTTATCTGCACTCGCCTCCGAGCCCGAAAGAGCCGGCTGATCTGGTGCTGTGCTCACTCGACCTCCTCAGTAATCCACGGCAAGCATGAGCGCTTTGCCGGCACCGTTAGTCACTTACTCGGACTATGCGAGTGCCGATATTGCCACCTGCCAACAGATCAACCAAGGCTCGAGGCGCCTCTTCAAGTCCGTGGAATTCGTCCTGCAATACAATCAGTTCGCCTGACTTTATCCATTCTCTAAGATCTGCCCGTGCCTGCTGGTAGCGTTCGGCAAAATCGAACACCAGAAATCCCTCCATGCGCAGACGTTTATTGACCAGCAAGCCCGGAATTCCTCGGGGACCCGAAGCCGGATTGCTGGTGTCGTATTGAGAAACCACGCCACAGCAGACGATACGCCCGCCATTGTTCATGCGAAATAAAGCGCCGCCCAGGATATCGCCGCCGGTGTTGTCGAAATAGACGTCGATGCCCTTGGGACAGGCGGCTTTGAAATCCTGCCTGAAATCTTCGCTGCGATAGTTGGCGGCCGTGTCGAAACCGAGTTGGTTAACCAGTCGCTGACACTTTTCATCCGTGCCGGCGATACCGACCACGCTGCACCCCTTGATGCGTGCAATCTGGCCCACCAGGTGCCCGACGGAACCCGCTGCCGCTGACACAGCGACGGTCTCACCTGGTTGCGGAGCGCCAACATCCAACAGGCCGAAGTATGCGGTCAAGCCATTGGTACCGAGCACGCTGAGATGGTGGGCCGGGTCATCGGCGCTGTCGATGGCACTGACCTGGTCCGCTGCATGCACCGAGTAGTCCTGCCAACCGGCGGAACAGACCACCAGATCGCCCTCTGCAAAACGATCGTCCATGGACTTGGCGACGCGAGCAACGGCGGTGCCGTTCATCACGATGCCTGTTCTCGGCGCACCGGCATAACTTGCACTGCCCTGCAGCCCGGCGCGGGTGCCGGCAGCGATGGAAACCGCCAGGGTCCGGCAGAGCACCTCACCCTCTGCGGCTTGCGGTAGAGGAACCGTTCGCATCGCATAGTTGGACTCCGCCAATTTGTCTTCCGGCAGCGAATCGATGATCATCTGTCGATTTTCAGGCATGGTAAGGCTCTCCCAGTTGTGTTGATCCTGCTACATAATACCTCACTTTTCCTACCGCCATGGCTGCTGCACAACTTGCCAATCCTGGCTGATCACGCCACGATGGGTGAGCACCCTACGTTAAAGTAAAGCTTAAGCTTGATTATATATGAGCAACGAAATATGATCGATGCGACAGCTCGATACCCTGAAGGAGCAAAGCATGACGTACGAAAACATACTAACTGAAACGCACGATCGGGTCGGCATCATCAGATTCAATCGCCCTCATAAGCTCAACGCCTGGACCGCGGAAATGTCCGCGGAGATCGTCGATCAGATGACCGTTTGGAATGACGATGGCGCCATTGGGGCAATCATCCTGACCGGGGAGGGACGTTCTTTTTGCGCAGGCGCCGATCTGGACGGATTTGCCGAACGCATTGTCACCAGCAAGGAGTCCGGCGAGGCGATCAGCCGTGGGGGCGTGAGCTTGCCCATGTTTATGCAACGTTCAAAGCCCATCATTGCAGCGATCAACGGCTACGCCGTCGGTGTGGGACTCACCATGATTCTGCCGTGTGATGTGCGAATTGCATCGACAGAAGCTAAACTGAGCATTCGATTCATCAAGATGGGATTGATGCCTGAGCTTGGATCCACGCGCATACTGGCGCAACTGGTTGGTCTTGGTAACGCTACTGACATGTGCCTTACGGGGCGCATGGTAGGGGCCGAAGAAGCCCTTCGCATAGGTCTTGTCACTCAGGTGACGCAGCCGGAAGATCTCCTTGCCGTTGCGATGGAGAAAGCGGCAGAGATCGCTAACAATCCACCTAAGGCGGTGATGATGATCAAGGAACTGCTGGCTAAGAATCCACAGGATGCAGATCTCGAGGCGGTTATGGAAAGGGAGGGCCTGCGCGATCAGATTGCCCGCCGCCAACCGGACCATGCGGAAGCCGTGGCTGCGTTTATGGAAAAACGGGCGCCGGTGTTCGGAAAATCCGGGTGACATGATCGGTTCATCCCCGCTGCGAGACCTGCAAGGCGGTTGACGGTTGACAGGAAGACGACTATGACTGACAAGGTAGCGGTCATCACTGGAGCTGGCAGCGGAATTGGCCGGGCGTCGGCACTGGCCCTTCTGGACGCAGGCTACCGCGTGGTATTGGCGGGACGTCGTCAGGACAAACTCGAAGAGGTGGCCCTCGAATCTGCACAAGCAGCCAGCGTTCTGGCCCTGGCGACGGATGTCACCGATCAACAGTCGGTGGTGGCGTTGTTTGATCGAACTGTCGAGCACTTCGGACGTCTGGATCTGCTGTTCAACAACGCCGGGGGCGGGGCGCCACCCGTTGCGCTCGAGGAATTACGTTTGGATCAGTGGCAGCGAGTTGTCGACGTCAATCTCACCGGTACATTTCTCTGTACGCAGCAGGCCTTCCGAGTCATGAAGGCGCAGACGCCGATGGGCGGGCGCATCGTCAACAATGGTTCGATCTCCGCTCAGGTTCCGCGGCCCAATTCTGCCCCCTATACGGCTACCAAACACGGGGTAACCGGCCTCACCAGGTCGACTTCTCTCGATGGCCGCCAATATGACATCGTCTGTGGGCAGATCGATATCGGCAACGCCCTGACGCCCATGACCGCGCGCATGGGGGACGGTGTACGCCAGGCGAATGGCTCACTGGCACCGGAACCGACCATGGCCGTTGACAACGTCGCACGAGCACTCGTGTACATGGACAGCCTGCCCCTTGACGCAAACGTTCAGTTTATGACGGTAATGGCCGCGAAAATGCCGTATATTGGCAGGGGTTGACCGGACTGAACGCAGCTCAAGAACGTGCTGCATTGCTGCTAGAAAAAAGGGCCAGGAGAATCGCAAATGACTAAGTCGTTAACCACTGCCGACATGGAACGTATGTTCGAAGAAGTCAAGAACTGGTGCAAGTGGGGTAGTGATGATGAGCGCGGTGCACTCAATTACATCAGCAGCGACAAACGCGCCAGAGCAGCAGCGTTAGTTCAAGACGGTGAATCGGTCAGTTGCGGGCTGGAGTTTCCGACGCGACCCGCGCCGGACAATCCCAATCCGGCACAGCACATGATGGTTGTTGCGGGAGATGCCTGTACTGAGACGGGTGTCCCTGGCATGGAATCAGCAATGGACTACATAGGCGTTGCGTTTCACGGCATGGCGGTCTCACATATCGATGCACTGTGCCACGTGTTTGTGAAGGAGAAGATGTACAACGGATTCGATGCCAGTGACGTGAAGAGTACCGGTGCCCGCAAGAACAGTATCATGGCAGGTAAAGACGGAATCGCCGGTCGCGGCGTCCTTCTTGACGTGCCTCGCTACCGCGGGGTCGAGTATCTCGACATCAATGAACAGATTTCAGCGGAGGAACTGGATGCCGTGGCAGAGGCAGAGCGGGTAGAAATCGAAGAGGGGGATCTTCTTCTGGTCGCCACCGGACGGGATGCAAGGAGAAGGGAAAAAGGCTCCTGGTCACCAAGAGAAGGTTTGGCCGGCCTTAACGGGCACTGCGTTCCCTGGCTTCATCAGAAGCGAGTCGCGGTTCTGGGTTCAGATGGCATCTCCGATGCCATACCCAGCGGTAATGCTGAGGGGTGGCCGATGCCTATCCATCAGTGCGGTATAGTGGCAATAGGCTTGCATCTGCTCGACAATTTGAGGCTCGATCTCGTGGCAGAGGCCTGTGCCGATCGCAATCGCTGGGAGTTCTTTTTTGTGGTCGCGCCATTGCGGGTAGCCAGAGGAACGGGATCTCCCATAAATCCCATCGCAATCTTCTGACACGGGTGGAGCAATAGCTTATTTCTGCTCAGGTCTGACGACGAGGTTCAACAGCCTTCCCGGCACGAATATCGTTTTCACAAGAGACATTCCATCCAGGTATTTGCTGACGTTGTCACTTTGCCTGGCACTGGCAACTACGGTCTCCTCGTCTGCAGCGGCGGGCAGCGTTAGCCGCCCACGCAGCTTTCCATTCACCTGCACGGCGATCTCAATGGTGTCTTCCTTCGTCTTTGACTCGTCGTATTCGGGCCAGCGGGCAGTGCCGAAAAGCCCATCGCCGTGACCCAGCCTGGCATAGAGTTCCTCGGCAATGTGAGGGGCGAACGGCGCAACCAGCAGCAGCAGCGGCTCGACTTCAGCCCGCTTGGGCGTGCGTCCACCGGCTCGCACCAGATTCAGATACTCCATCATTGCTGCGATAACCGTGTTGTATTGCAGCGTTGGGATCTGCTCGGTGGCCTGCTTGATGGTGCGGTGCAGAGCCCGGTCGATTTCCCCGTCGGCGGGGCCGTCCTCTGCTGTCAGAACGCTCTGCCACAAACGTTTCAGAAAGCTGTGCGGGCCCTGGATACCGGTTCCCTGGTAGTCGCCTCCCTGCTCATAGGGACCTAAGAACAGGAGGTAAAGACGCATGGTATCCGCGCCATACTCCTTTATGATCTCGTCAGGTACGATCACGTTTCCCTTGCTCTTGGACATCTTGCGTCCTTCGCGAATCAAAAGGCCATTGGCGCGAAATTTCTTGAATGGCTCTTTGAATTCCAGTACACCCAGGTCGTGTAACGCTCTGTTAAGAAATCGTGCATACATCAGGTGCAGCACTGCGTGCTCGTTACCTCCTATGTAACAGTCGACCGGCAGCCACTTCCTGGTAAGCTCGGGATCGAGAAGCACGTCATCCCGGCCGGTACTGGGGTAGCGCAGGAAATACCAACCGCTGCAGAGAAAGTTATCGGTCACGTCTGTTTCACGGCGAGCCGGTCCGCCACAGGTGGGGCACTCGGTCTCATACCACTCCTTCATCCTGGCAAGTGGACTGACCCCGGAATCATCCGGCCGAAAATCCTTGAGATACGGCAGTTCCACCGGCAAGTCAGCCTCGGGCACCGGCACTGCGCCGCACTTGTCACAGTGGACGATCGGTATCGGTGGGCCCCAGTACCGTTGCCGCGACACGCACCAGTCGTGCAGCCGGTAGTTGACCCTGGCTTCGGCGACACCCCTTCCGCCAAGCCAGTCAACGATGGCTCGTTTACCCTCGTCGATCGTCATCTCGTCGAATTGGCCTGAGTTCACCATCGTTCCGGCGCCCGCGTAGGCTGCATCGAGGGGTGTGTCGGCTGCTTCGCCTGGTCCGGCGATGACGCGAACGATCGGTAACTTAAACTCGGTGGCGAATTCGAAATCACGCTCGTCATGGCCAGGCACGGCCATGATCGCGCCTGTGCCGTACCCCATAAGTACGTAGTCAGCGATCCAGATCGGAATCGGTGACCCGGTGGTGGGATTAACGGCATAACTGCCAATGAAGATACCGGTCTTCTCCTTGTCGACTTTCTCGCGTTCAACCAGATCCCGGCCGGCCACTTGAGATCGGTATTCATCCACCGCGTCTTTCCGATCTTGCGTAGTCAGTTGATCCACCAGCGCATGCTCGGGGGCCAGCACCATGTAAGTCGCACCGAACAGCGTGTCCGGTCGTGTCGTGAAGACGCGAATGACGGCGCTGCTGTCCGCAACGGCGAAATCGACTTCCGCCCCGTCGCTGCGGCCGATCCAGTTCGCTTGTGCTTTCTTGGTGATCTCCGACCAGTCGATGTCGGGGATGTTATCCAGCAGCTCCTCGGCGTATTTGGTGATCTTGAAGAACCACTGCGGCAGTTCTCGCATCTCCACCGTGGATTCACAACGCTCGCACAGCCCCTGGATCACCTGTTCATTGGCAAGCACGGTCATACAGGACGGACACCAGTTTACCGGCGCCTCTTTACGTTCCACCAGACCGCCTTCGAACAGTTTCAGGAACACCCACTGGGTCCACTTGTAGTAATCGGGGTCGGTAGTGGTGACGGTGTGGTCCCAGTCGAACATGCCACCGAAACGCTTGAGCATCTGGGCGAAATTGGTGATGTTCTGCGGGATCAGATCGTTTGGATTCAAACCTATCTTCAGGGCGTAGTTTTCTGAATGGATCCCGAATGCATCGAAACCCATCGGTTCAAACACCGTCTTGCCACGCAGACGCCAGTAACGCCCGTTCACGTCCGCACCGGTGTAGGCGTACATGTTACCGATATGGAGCCCTTCAGCTGAAGGGTAGGGGAACATCATCAGATTGTAGTAGGGATCTTCTGCGTTACGCAGATCTTCATCCGTGAAGGTGTTGGTACCGCGCTGTTCCCACTCCTGCTGCCACTTCAATTCGACAGATTCAGGATCGTAACGGTCTGAATTGGCCGCCATGATGTTCGTCCCCAAGATGGATTGATTCGACTCGTTCAATGATGCCGGGCGCAAAGTGGAGAATTCACTGACCCGGCATTTCGATGGCGTATTATCGACTGATGGCGTCGGGGAGACAATAGCCGCAAGGTATTGCCAATACGGGTCAGCGACAATTCGAAGCCAGGGAAGAACGAACTGCCCCTTAAGAATCTCAACGAAACCACTTGACAGGATTCGTCCTTTGGTTCAGTATTGCACATTATTTTGTAGTACAAAGTATATGGAAGTACAAATATATTTCTCTCACTAAGGAGATACGTCATGAATCCTCTCGTCAGCCTAAAAGAGATCGAAAAAAAGGCTTACAGGTCCACCTTCCAGGATGGGCTGTGGGACATCTTCTTCGGCTTGGTTCTGCTGGGATGGACGGTGCCTGCGCTGTTATCCGAAATTGGCTTTACATCTCCCCTGTACGACTTACTCATGCCGTTGCTGGCTGTTCTGGTCCTGTTCTTCGGCAAGAGATGGATCACGATTCCTCGCATGGGGCTGGTTACCTTCGGTCCGAAGAGACAAGTGGCCCGAATGAGGACCATCATGGTATTGACGCTCTCCCTCGGATTGGTGCTGCTGCTTCTCATAACAAGCAATATGCAGACATCTACCCCCGCTGGATCGACTTGGGACTTCGGACAGGAAGGCTATGGCCGTTCTCTGGTGGCTGGGCTGTTCGCCCTGACTGTATTGAGTGCCACCGCCTATTTCATGGAGTTCTCCCGCCTGTACATCATCGCAGTGATCGTTGGTTTCAGCATACCCGTGGCTGGATTCTTGTCTAACTATGTAGGCGCGCCTCTCGACCATGTTATTGCCTATGGGATTCCCAGCGCTGGAATCATAGTTACCGGGCTGGTGCTGCTGACTCGCTTCCTGCGTGCCTATCCACTGCCGGCAGAGGAGGGAGTATAGGGATGACTAGCGACGACCTGGAAAAGGCACATCCGCTCAGCAACATCGATAAACTCATCCACGAACCGGCTCGGCTGATGGTTATGATCCATCTTTATATGATCGACAGCGCCGACTTCCTCTTTCTGATGCGCCAGAGCGGCCTGACGGAAGGCAATCTGTCGTCGCACCTCGGCAAGCTGGAGAAGGCCGAATACGTAGCCGTCGAGAAATCGTTCGTGGGCAAAAGGCCTCATACCCTGCTGCGTCTTACCGAAACCGGAAGAACAGCATTTCAGCAGTACCACCAGTTGATGAAGCAGGTCTTTGACGAATTGCCGGAAGCATGAGTTGGTCGATTGGCAGGGCGTTAACGTGGGGAAATCAACGTGGCTCGGCCCCCGTGCCCCGTTCAACTTACCTTCGCGACTTCGCCTGCCAGGTCCTTGGTGATGAGTTTGGTCAACTCCAATCGATCGGTTTCCAGGAGACTCTTGACACGTTCCTGATTGACCACAGCGACGATAATGTCACCCACTTCGGTGTTCACCTCGGTATAGATACCCAGCGCCTGCATGCCGGCCGTCTGTTTCTGGTTGTCCTCGGTGGGGCTGACGTAGTGCACCGAGATTGCTTTGTAGCGATAGATCAAAAAGAGGTGAATCAAAGTCATCAGCCTCTTCTGACGGAAGTCCGTATTGAACGTGTTTTGATCCCGAATGGAGAGGATGTTGCGTTCCCGGCGATCCTGGATGTTGGCAAAGATAACGTTGGCCATCTTTTCCTTGGCGAGATCCAGCACGCTCACTGCGAGCAGGTCTGAACCGGCTCGATGGGGTCTGAGGGACACCCGCAGGGGCGACGGAAGCTGATGATGCCCAGTCCAGATCTGCAACCAGTTCTCCAGCAGCTTGGGTGGCACTTCCGTTTGAATTAGGTGTTGGAACTGGGTGGAGCCCTTGCCCATGGCCTTGGTGGTGGAGGTGCGCCCGGTGGATGCCATGAGGGCACTATCGGAGCGGGGCCCGCCGACGTAAGTCTGCGGAGTGCTGTAGGGCGAGTTGACTAAGCGCAGCTTACGCTGCAACCGCGCCAGTGCCAGCATGCCGTCCTCCTGCAGGGCGGTGGCAAACTCTTCGCCCGCGAGGCCGTCGATCTGGTGTCCGCCATAAGTGATGAAATTGAAGACGAATCCGAGTTTGCCCAGCTCCTTGGGGAAATTCTGCATCTCGGCATCGGTCATGCCGGTGGTGTCCCAATTGAACGAGGGGGACAGGTTATAGGCCAGCATCTTGTTCGGATAGACAGCGTGAATGGCGGTGGCGAACTCTACGGCATCGGCGAGTACAGCGGTCTTGGTTTCCATCCAGATGATGTCCGCAAACGGAGCAACCGCCAGGGACTTGGCGACGGCATATTCGATGCCCCCCTGGATCTGGTAATAACCTTCCGGGGTCCTGCACAGCTCACAGTCCCAGATGATGTTGATGCCCATGGAGCGGGCCTTGTCACGCGCCTCCCGGAATGAACTTCCGCTGGCGAAATCGCGCCACTCTGCAATTGTCAGTTCGAATTCAGAACCTTCGTCGATATGAAATTTCATCACATCTGCAACGGCCTGACCATAGGTCTTGAGACCTGCTTCCATCTGCCACAACTCAAGGAATTTGTTGGTGACCGCGTCGAGCGATTGTTCGCTGCTGGCCGCTTGGCCCTGTTTGAGTTCCTCAATGCTGTCGTCAATGTAAGACAGTAGGCCGAGACGGCCCAGGCACTCAAAGGCTTCGCCATACGCCTCATCGGATATTCGGTAGAGAAGATGACCATTGATGTCCGCGATGCCCTGATCATGGAACCGTTTCAAAATGGCTGCAAAGGCGACTTTGTAACTGGCGATGTCGACGTTGGTGGCTCCGAGGATAAAGGGGTGATCCCGCTCGTCCCCTCTGCCGTCCAGATAGGTCGCTGCTTCGGCATCGGTGCGTGCCACGATGATCCCTGCCACCTTCATGATATCGAGTTGGTAGCGCGCAGCGTTCAGTCTTTTGATCTGTTCATCCTGGGGAACCAGGACCTTACCTGCCTGGTGGCCGCACTTCTTCACGCCGGGTTTCTGATCCTCGATGTGATAGCCCGGTACTCCGGCTTCCACAAAGCGGCGGATCAGATTCATGACGTGGGCTTCACCGCCATGGCCGGTATCTGCATCTGCGATGATAAAGGGTCGATAGTCCACTTGCGGCTGAGCAGCGCGGTCCTCTTCGGTCATTCTGAGGCGAGCGAACTGCTGATTCTTGTCGGCGGCGAGCAATGCACGAACCAGGGCGGAGGCCTCTTCCGGTACCTGGCTAAGGGGATAGCTGGCGAGGTCCGGCCCGGGATCTTCATTGGTCGATCCCTTAGCGGACGTTGCCCATCCACCCAGATAGATGGCTTCGATGCCCATTCTCTTGATGGTGACTGCCTGTCCGGGAGAGTAGGGCCCGAACGTGGTAATGGACTCACCGTTGGCGTACAGCTCCTGCAGACGATCATAGAACTCCCTGGCTGCAGCCCCGGCAACCGGATACTCGCTAACGATGGTGCCCTGCTGTTCGACCACCTGCGCGGTGGAATAAAGACGGGTGATATCCTTAAAGCGATCATCGGCAAACCACTGCTCGGTCATTTCGATATCGCCGCTGTATGTATCCATTACTATTCGCTCCTGTGCGAGGCAGTTGAGGGGAAATCCAGATTTTCGGTGATCCGGGTGCCATTCTCTTTGAAGGCACGCGCATAGCGTTCGATCCTCTCCTTGGCTTGCTGCAGATCATCGTTATTCAAGTTGATATTTAACAGATCGATATACCAGGGGAATTTGCAGCCATCCAACACATAGGTTGCCACGATCTCGCGGGCGATGGGTAGGCTGGTGGTCTTGGAGTCATCGTGCACATCCTTATCTTTGGCTGCCAGAAGCTTGTCATATTCCTCCTGCAGCAATCTGCGAAACAGAGCGTCGCCGAACTGCTGTCCCGCTTTGACTTCTGTTTCGGGATCGTCCTCGTTTAACTTCGCGCCCTTGTGAATCCACTCCCACAAAATACTCAGACGAATCTCGCCGGTGGCCATATCCTCCATCAGGTACAGGATATCGTCATCGTCAAAGAAATCGGCTGGTTTCAAGGCGGCTGCCTGGAAGCCCCGGCCAAATGCGTTGCCGTACTGCAGACCTACACTGAGCAGGTTTCGAGCACCGCGGATGGAGGTGGGACCGTCTTCCAGCAGGACCAGACCATCGGCATCCTGTTGGCTGTAGGTGAGAGGCGCAAAGGAGCGTCCCAACTGATTTTCTTCCCCGGCGTCTTCCCATACCGGCCGCACGATATGCACCATTTTCCAGTGAGCCACCCATTTTCCGCTGGCCCCCTCCTTCTGCTCACGGCGTGCGCCAGCGACCGCTTTCTCCATGCTGCTGTCGACTCCCTGTCGCGAACCGACCGGGATATTGGGCTCCATGCCTCCCTGCCAGAGGGCAAAATTGCCGTTCAGATCGGGTGTGTTAACGGCTCTGCGTACGCGATCCTCGTAGTTCCTCATGTAGCCGTACGTCATGGTGATGGCTTCGATATTTGGGTTGATAAAGTCGTTGTCCCACACCATCGCATCCGCCACGCTGTTGATGTAATCCCATCGCCCGGTGTTGAATCCCACAAAGTGGACGCCGAGGGCGGCGCGGATCTCCATGAGCTGAAAGGTCGCTTCAAGCTGTTCGATCAGGACATAAACCTTGATTGTGCCGGCGGCAAGGTCCAGCTCTTGCTCGAGGGCGCTGATCATGGAATCCCACAGGGCGGCTTCTTCCGCTGTCTGTATTTTTGGCAGGTACAGCGCGATCGACGCCGAGGATTGCTGCAGTGACCGGTAGTTGTTGACCACGTAGAGCGTTATGTCGACGATGGACGCAGCCAGGGCAACGCCGTTCTGATCCCGAATGTGGCGATCATCCAGATGCAGGCCACGGGCACGAAATATCTTGGTGGTAAAGTCCAACTGCTTGCGCCAATCGCTGATGATCTCCCTGCCGAAGAAATCCTCTGCCCATGTGTTCATCTCCCTGGCAACTCGCTCAGCCGCATCCATGAAGATTGCATCCTTGGCGATGGCCAGCTTGAGGTTGCGCTGATTCTCCAACGACATGGTTGTGATCTGCCCGAGTGCATCCTCGCCGTCAAACATCCAGCCGTCCGCTCCGGATAGCAGAGCGTAAGCCACATTGCGGATACTGGTGGCCGTGGCTGCCTCGGGTCTGGCAGCGGGGCCGGTGCCCTGGATCCACTGGCGCTGTAGATCGTGCGGGATGGTGCCGCCTTCGAATTTCCCGTCACGCGCTTCCTGGACAGACAGGTTGGTACCTGCGATCCTTTCATTCGGATCCAGAAAGCTGATTCTCTGCTTGTTTTCAATGCGTGCCAGCCTTCTGTCGATTCTCTTTTTCATCAACCGCTTCTGCTCACCATTGAATCTTGCCAGGGAAGCCAGCACGTTCATTGCTTCAGGGGTATAGATGTCACTATAGGAACTTGCCAGGTCATCGCGAATGATGAGCTGTGCGAGGCTGCCCGTGGCCTCCCGCTGAATGGTATTCATGTATTGCCCTCTGTCTTGTCTGCGCAATCAGCGCATTTTGCATGTGTAGATGCCAGCTTTCCATCCATTGAATTCTGATCTGTCGGCATGCTGCCCGATCAGATTATCGACTCGAAATTGGCGCTGTTGCTGTGAGCTGGATACGAAAATGTGTGGTGCTGGATTTTCTGCATTGTATTCCATAAGACCACACAGATCAGCCTGTTATTCTATCGATCTTACAGGGATACATCTACCATAGTGCGTTTGCTGATGATATACAAACATCATTTTCATCAATAACTCCGTTTTGTAGTTATATACAAATAATGTGCTTATATATGGTCAGGCTGGATTTCTATATGGTCAGGCAGAATTTTGCCGTCATGCCAAGGGAAGTGGGGCGTCAGACCACACTTTCAAACTTCTGCACTACTTCGATGCTGGTGCCGTCGAAGCAGGGGAGAAGCTGGGTCATATCGGGTCTTGCATCCGGCTGATCCAGCTTGCGCGATCTAGTCGCCATCCGCCAGCTTTACGGCGGTGCCGTACGCTAACAGTTCCGCGGCGCCGCCGATGATTACCGAGGTGGTAAATCGAACGCCGACGACGGCATCGGCGCCCAGGCGCGTTGCGTCATCCCGCATTCGGTCGGTGGCCTGTTCCCGTGATTCAGCGATCAACTTGGTATATTCGTCGATCTCGCCGCCCACCAGGGTTTTCAGGCCCGCCATGATGTCTCGGCCTACATGACGGGCGCGAATGGTATTGCCGCGAACCAATCCCATACTCTCCACAATCCGTTTACCCGAAATAGTTTCCGTTGTGGCGATTATCATCGTTTCACCTCCTTATAGGGGTCGATCTGGTAGGACTTTAAGCGCTCAAGAACAACCTGAAGCAAGAGTATAACAAAGCCGATAGCTATGGCGGCGATAAAAACTCGGGGAAGCGCATCCTCGTCCGGGTTGGTAATGAACTCGAAGGCGCCGTACAGCAGCAGGCCCAGGTAGCCCCCGATCAGCATGACGATACCGCCAAAACGTACCAGGCGATTGAATGGATTGCGCCACATCTGACGCAACAGTTCATCGGTGGGTTCATCGAAGGACATGGTTTCCAGCCGGTCGCTGCTGCGGCGCAGTTGTTCATACTCATCCCGACAGTCGCTGCAGCGGATCAGGTGATCGTTGATCTCGATGGATTCTTCCTGGGTGAGTTCCTGATCGATGAGCCCCATAAGAAGACCTTTGAAGTGACCACACTTGCTATCCGTGTTCATGTCATTTCCTGTATTGGCGATCGGCTTCCGGATTCCCGGCATGCTCGGTATAGAGTTCTTGAAAGGCCTGGCGTGCACTGTAGAGACGGCTCATGACCGTGCCTCGTGGGATGTCAAGAATGACACTGATGTCCGCATACTTCAGATTCTGAGTGTATTTCATGGTCAGAATCTCCCGATGCTCCAGCTTGAGTTGGAGCAGGCATTTCTCGACAACGGCGCGTTCCTCCCGTTTCTCCACCAGATCCACTGGGTTCGGCCCATCACGGTCCTCTCGCTCCGCTTCACTCTTACGGTAGTTGGTCGACGTTTGTTTGCGGCTGAGTAGATTGAGGCAGGTATTGCGCAGGATGCGATAGAACCAGGGATAGAAATGGTCCAGTTGCGTCAACGCCGGAATCGCAGCAAACGCCTTGCAGAAGGATTCCTGACAGACGTCCGCGGCATCCTCCCGATCGTGCAGAAGAGCAAGCGCATGCATGAAAGCCTCCTTCCGGTATTGCTGCACCAGGAACTCAAAGCCGCGTGGGTCCCTGTGGTGAAGACACAGTTGTATGGCGTGCTGTTCGTTCATCTCGATCAATCGCATCTGTTACTAAACAGCTTGCACGGGGAAATATTCATCGCCACAACACAGCCTATTGACATTCGCAACTGCGGGACCACCGACTGGATCCGTTGGTAGGCTCTTCATAGCTTATCTCGTGGGCTCTCATGGAGTGTGTTGAAACTCGAGGTCTGCAGCCAGTAGTCTATTGGTGTGCGCGATCTCCCTATCGGTCCGCTCGGCATTCCAGCCCAGCAGAGTGGCCATCTGCTTTGCGATCGGCTCGACGATTTCACATCGTTCAGTGCTGTAAAGTGCCGCCCTGGTTCTGCGGTAGACGACATCGGCAACCGTGCAGGCCGCTTCCATGGTAACGGCCCACGCGACCTCCCCTTGGATAAGGCTGCTTCCCGGGAGCACCGGTTGCGTAGACAAGTTGACTATGTCGCTTGCCTCCGTTCCATAGAGTCGCACCAGGCGATCACACGCTGCCGCATCGAGATTACTGCTTTGCTGCAGCAACTGACTTAGCTCGAGCAGAGACTGGCTGAAATCACCACCGGGAAGGGGTGGTAGATCATCAGTTGCAGGTAGATCTCTGGCTAGAACTTCGCACACCTGATCTACCGCTTCGATGCCCATCAATCGATAGCCGGTCAATTTCCCCCCGGCAATGCTGATCAAACCGGCTTCGCTCAACCAGATCTCTTCCTTGCGGGAGATCTCCTTCGATGACTTGCCCGGTTGTTCCACCAGGGGACGCAGCCCGGCCCAGGCTGCTATACAGTCGGCGGCGCCGAGTGGCGCCATAGCAAAGTAGTCGGTAAGGGGTTGCAGCAGGTAGTCCACTTCCTGGCGCTCAACACTTGGCCACAGGGTCGGCGCAGCGTGGAACGTATTGTCGGTGGTACCGATAAAAACCACATCTCCCCGGGGAATCGTAAAAATGTTGCGCCCGTCCCGGGTGTTCATCACCAGCAAGTGGTCCACCGGGAGTTTGTCTCTGGGCAGAGAGATATGGATGCCCTTCGCCAGATGCAGGGTCTGTTTGGTTCCCAGCACTGGGCTTTCATCCATCCGGCAGACCATCTCCACCCAGGGGCCGGCCGCATTGACGACTGTTCTAGCCTCGACCACGAACTCTTCGCCGCTCTGGCTGCAGCGACATCGAACGCCCCTGATCTTGCGCTGCCGAGTGGCGAGGCCCGTTACTTCTAGGTAGTTGCCCACCACAGCACCACGGGCGGCCGCATCGCGCACGTTGGCAATCACCAGGCGCGAATCGTCCGTCAGGTATTCACGGTAAGCACATGCATAGGGATAGGTTTTTCGATCCAGCAGGGGAAACTGGTCGGCAAGGGTTTGGCCGCTCCAGTTGCGGTGCAGATCCGCCTTCGAAACGGCACCCAGCTTTTCGTAAAGGGTGAGTCCGGTGCGGAACTTGGTAAGGGTGGCCCTGGAGCGAGCCGGAACCACCATCCAACACGGTTCAGCCAGATGGGGCGCCATGCGGTTGACGTGTTTGCGTTCCCGGGCTGTTTCCCGCACCAGGGCGACTTCCCCCATGGCCAGATAGCGCAATCCGCCGTGAATCATCTTGGTGGAGCGACTGGAAGTGCCGGCTGAGAAGTCGTCCTTTTCGATCAGCGCCGCGCTTAGACCTCTTCTGACGGCTTCCCGGGCGATACCGGCCCCCGTGATGCCGGCACCGATAATGACACAATCGAACGTTTCATGTTGCAGTTCACGGATTGTCGACTGCCGTCGCAAACTCGATAATTGGGTTGAACCATCCATCTGTTCCGACTCCCGGCTCCCTGGTCTGTCCCATCCGGCCATCCTATATAGAGTCTGCTCATAAAGTTGTTAAGAAGGTTAAGACCCCATCGCGCAGCCAGCCAACCCGGAAGCTGGGTTCTTCCTGCACCAACCTGACAATATAGCAAGGGTGTGTTTCAGACAATTCAGAAACAATATGCCATGCT